>DHIZ01000213.1:14840-18147 GCA_002404055.1 Chloroflexi bacterium UBA4733 | reverse complement strand
GCCCCCTCCGCCGCCCGGCCGCTTGCCAAACGTTGCCGTCCACCCGCTGCTTGCCCCCTGGTACCGGTCCGGTGCTATACTCACCTTACGGCTGCGACCCGTTCAGGCATCGGCACTTGGGGAAGCGCGAACGATGAGGGCAGTCAGTTTCCTGTTGCGCTTGCTGGGCGGCGCCGCGCTGGCCGTGTTCGTCTGGGAGGTTGACGCCGGTCTGGCAGGGGGCGGCCAGGTCAACTGGTTGAACCTGACGATTGCGGTCGTCTCCGGCTTTCTCCTGGGTTTGCTGGTAACGCCGGACCTGACCTTGAAACCCCTTCTGCGCTTTCGGGACCGCCTGACCTCTTCGCCGGACGAGCTTCTGGTAGGCGGCACCGGCGGACTCTTCATTGGATTGGTACTGGCGGCGCTGCTGGCCGTCCCCTTAGCGCAGTTGTCCGCGCCCTTCGGGCGCCTCCTGCCCCTGGCAGGGGCTTTGCTGTTTGCCTACTTTGGCTCGATCATTGGTCTCAGTCGCGGCAGCGCCCTGGCTCGCCGGCTGGGCATCGGCCAGAACTGGCCGGTGACGGCCCTCCGGCGCATCATTGTCGATTCCAGTGCCATCATCGACGGTAGGCTACTCGCCATCTGGAAAGCCGGCTTCCTTCGCGGTCCACTGGTGGTTCCCGACTTCGTCGTCGCTGAACTGCAAGGACTGGCTGACTCCGCGAACGCCACCGTGCGGGCGCGGGGTCGGCGCGGATTGGATATAGTGTTGGAATTGCAGCACGAAGCCGGCGAGGAACTGGAAGTCGTCGCCTGGGACGATGCGTCGGTGTCGACCGTGGACGGCAAGCTCGTGGCGATGGCGCAGGCCACGGAGGCAATGTTGCTCACCAACGACGCCAACCTGGCCCGTGTGGCGGAGTTGCAACGCGTTACTGTGCTCAGCATTCATGCGCTGGCGCTGGCGGTGCGGCAGCAACTGGCGCCGGGGGAGCAGACCCGCGTGCGCATCGTCCAGGAGGGTTCCGAGCCGCACCAGGGTCGAGCGTACCTGCCCGATGGTACGTTGGTGGTCGTGGAAGGTGGCAGGCCCTACCTGGGCAAGGAGCTGGATGTGGTGATCCAACGTTCCGTGCAAACGCCGCAGGGCCGCTTGTTCTTTGCCCAACCGGCCGCGGCGGCTGCCGAAAACGTCCATTGATGGATCAGACACGATGTCGATAACCGCGCGACGCCACCCGCCAGCCAGGATGCCGGCGCCGCAGCCTGCAGCCACGTCACCAGCGAACGATCTGGTGGGCGTGGTGATCGTGGCCGCCGGCGTGAGTAGCCGCATGGGCGGCCAGGATAAAGTCGCCGTCAACCTGGGTGGCCGACCCGTGCTGGCCTGGTCCTTCGAGGCCTGCGAGCGCTGCCCGGAGGTCGCCGCTGTCGCCCTGGTGGTACACCCCGAACGCCGGGCGTGGGCTGAGGCGTTTGTCCGCGACGGCAACTGGCGCAAGCCGGTGATCATCTGCGACGGCGGTGAACGACGCCAGGATTCGGTGGCTGCCGGCGTGGCGGCCCTGGATACTGTCGAGTGGGTGGCAGTCCACGATGCCGCCCGGCCTTTCGCCGATGCCGAACTCTTTACCCGCTGCATCGCCGCTGCTCGCGACTGCGGCGGCTGCGCGCTGGCGGCGGCGCCCGTGCGGGACACGCTGAAGCGCGTCACTGGTCACACAGTCGAAGCGACACTCTCCCGCGACCACCTGTGGGCGGCTCAGACACCGCAAGTGTGTCGCCGCACGATCCTGCTGGAAGGGCTGGAATTGGCGGCCGCGAACGGTTGGAGCGTCACCGACGAAGCCATGCTCCTGGAGCAGTTGCACGCCCCGGTCGTCGTGGTACCGAGCAACGCCCGCAACTTCAAGCTCACCACGCCGGACGACCTGGCGCTGGCGCGCGCGCTGGCGGGGGACGACCAGGGGGATGAGGAGATCAGGAGATCAGGAGATCAGGAGAGGGCGATCGCAGTAGCCGGCCCGGCTCATCAGCATGCCGGCATACGCCCCGTCTCCCGTCCCCTCATCTCCTCATCTCCTCATCCCTCCGTCCCCCCGTCCCCTCGCTCCCCCGTTCGCCGTGTTGGCCTTGGCTATGACATTCACCGCCTCGTTGCCGGCCGGCGGCTGGTGCTGGGCGGGGTGGAACTGGAGCACGAGTTCGGCCTGGAGGGACATTCCGACGCCGATGTGCTGCTGCATGCCGTGATGGATGCCCTGCTGGGGGCGGCGGCGCTGGGTGACATCGGCCGCCACTTTCCGCCCGGCGACCCTGCCTACCTCGGCGCGGATAGTCGCGTGCTGTTGCGGCAGGTGGCAGCCTTGTTGCGCGAGGCGGGCTACCGGACGCAGAACGTCGATGCCATGGTCGTGGCGCAGCGGCCCCGGCTGGGTCCCTACATCCCGGAGATGCGCCGGCTCATCGCGGCAGACCTGGACGTTGACGTAGACTGTGTCAGTATCAAGGCGACAACGAACGAGGGCCTGGGACCGGAAGGGCGGGAGGAAGGCATCTCCGCCACTGCCACCGCCTCGATCGCCAGCATAGAGGAGTGAGACCCGGTGGCGCTGCGGATCTATAACACGCTGACCCGCCGGAAGGAGACCTTCCTTCCCCGGAACGATCCGGTGCGCTTCTACTGCTGCGGCATGACGCCCAAGTTCTATCCCCACCTGGGTCACGGGCGGCTCTTCGTGAGTATGGATGTGCTGCGCCGTTACCTGCAGGAGCGCGGTTACAACGTCCGCTACATCCAGAACTTCACCGATGTCGACGACAAGATCATCGCTCGTGCCGCCCGCGAAGGACTGGAACCGGAGACCGTGGCCCAGAAGTACACCGACGGCTACTTCCAGAGTATGGAGGCGCTCAACGTGCTGCCGGCGGACGTCTACCCGAAGGCGACCGAGACCATCCCCGGCATCGTCAGCATGATCGAGGGTCTGGTGGCGCGGGGCTTCGCCTACGCGCCGGGCAATGGCGATGTCTACTACCGTGTGACGGCGTTCCCCGGCTACGGCAAACTCTCGCACCGCACCGAAGAGGATGTCCAGGCCGGCGCGCGCATCGCCATCGAGGAGCAGAAAGGCGACCCGCGCGACTTCGCGCTTTGGAAGGCGGCGAAGGAGGGCGAGCCGAGGTGGCCGAGCCCCTGGGGGCAGGGGCGCCCCGGCTGGCACATAGAGTGCTCAGCGATGGTACGCCAGGAGTTGGGCGACCAGATCGACATCCACGCCGGCGGACCGGATCTCATTTTTCCCCACCACGAGAACGAGATCGC
>DHIZ01000213.1:0-14704 GCA_002404055.1 Chloroflexi bacterium UBA4733 | reverse complement strand
CACCACGAGAACGAGATCGCCCAGTCGGAAGCCTTCACGGGCAGCGAGCCCTTCGTGCAGTACTGGGTCCACATCGGCCAGCTCAACGTCAACAACGAGAAGATGGCCCACTCCACGGAGAACTTCACGACGATCCTGGCCGTGCTGGAGCGCTATCACCCGGCGGTGCTGCGCCTCTATTACCTAACGCAGCATTACCGCACGCCCACTAACTTCACAGAGGACAGCCTGGAGGTGACGCGCCGCGCTGCGGAGCGCCTGGTGATGGCCCGCGACAGCCTGGCAACCCTACGCCGATCGGCCGTCGCCGATGCATTGCCCGAAACCAAGGATGGCGACCTACCGGCAGTCGCTGAGGACCTGCGCCGGCAACTGGTGGCAACCAGCCGAGACTTCTACGAGGCGATGGACGACGATTTCAACACTGCCGCCGCGTTGGCGTCGCTCTATGGGCTAGGCCGGGAGATCAACCGCCTGCGGGATTCGGTGCAGCCGGGGGAGCTGACCAGCCCGCTAATCAGCCTGCTTCAGGCAACAGAGCAGACTTTCGGGCAACTGCTGGATATCCTGGGCCTGCAACTGCCTGCCGACGCTGCCGACCTCGCCCGAGGCGCCCCAAGTAGCGGTCCCACCGACAGCGAGATCGAAGCCTTGCTTGCCCAGCGGGCCGACCTCCGTCAGCAGCGCCGCTGGGCCGACGCCGACGCCGTGCGCGCCCGTTTGGCCGAGCAAGGCGTCACGATTGAGGACCGGTCAGATGGGACAGTGTGGCGACGCGCGTGAACTCCCGATCTGCTCTCGTCTACGGTCGGCGGCCGGTCATGGAGGCGCTGCAGGGCGGGCGTGAGGTGCGGCAGCTCTGGCTCGCTGAAGGCAATCGAACGGCGCCGGTAATAGCAGCGATCGTCGCGGCGGCACAGGCAGCGGGAATACCGGTCAGCGAGGCGACGCGGCAACGGTTGGACACCATGGTGGAAGGGGCGCACCACCAGGGGGTCATCGCTGAGGCGGCGGAACTTGCCACCGTTGCCCTCTCCGACCTCCTCGCTGTGGCGCGGCAGCGGCAGGAGACGCCGCTGCTCGTAGTGGCCGACCACCTGGAAGACCCCCAAAACCTTGGCGCGCTCATGCGCAGCGCCGAGGCGGCGGGGGCACACGGCCTGGTGCTGCCGGACCGCCGCAGCGTCGGCATCACGCCCGCCGTGCTGCGCGCTTCGGCGGGAGCGGCGGAGCACCTGCACGTCGCCACTGTCGGCAACCTGTCGAGCGCTTTTCAGGAGCTGCAACGGGCGGGTCTCTGGATAGTGGGTCTGGATGCCGCCGGGAAGGTGCGCTACGACCAGGCCGACCTGCGGGCGCCAATTGCGCTGGTGGTCGGCGGCGAAGGCAAAGGGCTGACGCGCCTGGTAGCAGAGCGCTGCGACCTGCTGGTGCGGTTGCCGATGGCCGGTAGAACGGCCTCGCTCAACGCTGCGGTGGCCGGGGCGATCGTGCTGTACGAGGCGGTGCGGCAGCGCGGCGCTGGCGGGAACTGACCATCTTCAGAGATCGCTGCCCGACACGGATTTTACGAAAACGTCTCGCCGGAGGGAGGAGAGGACGGGCAGGGCCCCGGCGCCAGGGCCGGCATCTTCCGAGTGTGAGCGCCCGGCCGACTACGGCCGGGTTCCATCCGCTGCCGATGTTATATTCATTCAAGACTTCGCGAGACAGGGGTAGGGAACGCCCGTGAACAATCTGGCGGCTTTTACCGGGCCGAACGCCGCATATGTGCTCGATCTCTATGATCAGTACCTGCACGATCCGTCGTCGCTGGACCAGGCGACGCGCGACTTTTTTGCGACCTGGCAGGTTGGCGACGCGACGCTGGGGGCTGTACCGCCTTCCGCCAACGGCAAGGTGACGACCTCCGCCATTCCGACGACCAGCGCCGGCGCAGCCGAGCTCGCCCCGCGTGACAAAATCGCGCCGGAAGAGGCGGTCCGCCTGGCTATGGGCGTGACAGCGCTGGCGCGGGCGATCCGCGACTATGGGCACCTGGCCGCCCACACCGATCCGCTGGGGAGCCCACCGCCCGGTGATCCAGACCTGGACCCGACGGCGCATCAGGTGCTGGAAGAGGAGTTGACCACCCTTTCGCCGGAAGTGGTGCAGAGCCCGTCCGCGCCGCAGGCGTCCAATGCTCTGGACGTGATCCAGCGTCTGCGTGAACTCTACTGCGGCAGCACCGGCTACGACATCACCCATGTCCAGAGCGCCGAGGAACGCGCCTGGTTGGTCGACGCCATCGAGTCCGAAAGCTTTCGTACGCGCATGCATCCAGCCGAGCAGAAGGCCTTGCTGGAGCGGCTGACGGAGGTCGAAACCTTTGAGCACTACCTGCAGGACAGCCATCGCGGCATGACGCGCTTTTCGATTGAAGGCGTGGACGTGATCGTGCCGATGCTGGACGAGATTCTCGGCTGTGCGGTGGATGCCGGCACGCACGATGTCCTGATCGGCATGGCCCACCGCGGCCGACTGAACGTGCTGGCGCACGTCCTGGGGCGTCCCTACGCCGCCATCCTTGCGGAGTTCCAGGCCAGCCGCCACGACAACGGCCCGCTGTTTTCCGTGCGTCACCACAGCGGCTGGACGGGTGACGTCAAGTATCACGCCGGCGCTCGCCGCGTCTACAATGGCAACGACGTGGTGCAGATGTCGGTGCGTCTGGCGCCCAACCCGAGCCACCTGGAGTTCGTCAACCCGGTCGTGGAAGGTCGCACCCGTGCCGCCCAGGAGTCACGCGAGCAGCCCGGCCCACCCAGCCAGGACGAACAGCGCGCGCTGCCGATCCTCATCCATGGCGACGCCGCCTTCCCCGGCGAAGGCATTGTGGCCGAGACGTTGAACCTGTCGCGCCTGGCGGGCTATCGTACCGGCGGCACCATTCACATTATCGCCAACAATCAGATCGGCTTCACGACAGAGCCGCAGCAAGGGCGATCCACGCTCTATGCCAGCGACCTGGCCAAGGGGTTTGAGATCCCCATCGTCCACGTCAACGCCGACGACCCGGAAGCGTGCCTATCGGCGGCACGGCTGGCCTATGCCTATCGCCTGCAATTCCGCAAGGATGTGCTGATCGACCTGATCGGCTACCGGCGCTTCGGCCACAACGAGGGCGACGAACCCTCCTTCACGCAACCGCACATGTACTCCCGCATCACCGGCCACCCGACGGTGCGTCAACTGTGGGAAGATCGACTGACAGCCGCCGGCAGCCTGACGACCGACGAGGCGAAGGCGATGATTGCTGCCTGCCGCAAGGAATTGGAAACCGCAGCATCCGCCAGCGGGCCGGTCGATGCCGGCGTAGAAGAAACCGAAGTCGAAGAGCCCAAGGGCATAATCGCGACCGCCGTGCCGGCTGCCCGCCTGCGTGAGCTGAACACCGCTCTCTTCACGCTCCCGGAAGGCTTCACCACTCGCGTCGGGCGTATCCTGGAGCGGCGTCGCGATGCCCTGCAGAGTGACGGCCCGATCGACTGGGGCCACGCCGAACTGCTGGCGATGGCGTCGATCCTGGCCGACGGCATCCCCATTCGACTGACTGGACAGGATACGGAACGCGGCGCCTTCGGCCAGCGCCACGCCGTGCTCCACGACGCCAACAGCGGAGCAGTGTACACGCCCTTACAGCAGTTGCCGCAGGCCAAAGCCAGTTTCGCCGTCTATAACAGTCCCCTCTCCGAGTCGGCAGTGCTCGGCTTCGAGTACGGCTACAGCATCCAGGCGCCGCGCGTGCTGGTGCTGTGGGAGGCGCAGTACGGCGATTTCATCAATGCCGCTCAGGTCATCATCGACGAGTTCGTCATGTCCGGCTACGCTAAGTGGCGGCAGACGCCGTCGCTGGTGCTGTTGCTGCCGCACGGCTATGAGGGCGCCGGACCCGATCATTCCAGCGCGCGCATTGAGCGCTTCCTGCGCCAAACCGCCAACAACAACATCCGGGTAGCAAACTGCAGCACAGCCGCCCAGTATTTCCACCTGCTGCGCCGGCAGGCCGCCTTGCTGGAACGGTCGCCGCGCCCCCTTGTCGTGTTCACGCCGAAGTCGCTGCTGCGTCACCCGCGCGCCACGTCCAGCCTCAACGACCTCGCCCGAGGGAGCTTCCAACCAGTGATCGACGACGTGCAGGCGCAACCGTATGCCCAGGAGGTGACACGCCTGTTGCTTTGCAGCGGCAAGGTGTTCGTCGACCTTGACACGTTCCCGGCGCGCAGTAATAGCCGTTCCGTCGCCATCGTGCGGCTGGAAGAGTTGTATCCGGTGCCGGAGCAGCGGCTGCGTAAAGTGTTCGCTCGTTATCCGGCCTGTCGGGAGCTGCTCTGGGTGCAGGAAGAGCCGGCCAACATGGGCGCTTGGCCCTACCTGGCGCCGACCATCCGTGCCATCGCCGGACCGGAGATTCAGGTGCGCTACGTCGGCCGGGCCGATCAGGGTAGCCCAGCGGAAGGGTCGCCGGAGGAGCACGTGGCCGAACAGGGCCGTCTGGTCGCGGAGGCGTTCAGCGACGTTCCAGTGGCGCCGCAACGCCAGAGAGAGGTCGTGCATGCCCGTTGACATTCGCATGCCGGGGGTCGGCGAATCGATCGTCGAGGGGACGGTGTCGCGCTGGCACAAACAAGTGGGCGACACCATCAACGTCGGCGATGCAATTGTGGAACTGGAGACCGACAAGGTCACCGTTGACGTCCCAGCCGACCGGGCCGGCGTACTGCGCTCGATAGTGAAGGGTGAAGGCGAGACCGTCAGCGTCGGCGACGTACTGGGTACGCTGGATGAGCAAGCGGATGGAGCCGTCGAGGCCGTCGCATCAGTTGTCGGTGCATCGGATAACGCCGCTCAAGCGCTAGCCGTAGCCCCCGCTCCAGCTCCGCCGGTGACGCAGACTCCCGCTACCCCGGACACCGACCACGTGCGTGTAACGCCGCTGGCGCGCAAGCTGGCGGAGGAGCACGGCGTCAACCCGACGCGTGTAGAGGGATCGGGGCCAATTGGTAGAGTTCGCCGTAGCGATGTCGAACAGTATCTCACGACGCCGACAGCTGCGTCGGTGACGCCCACTGCAAGCAGCCAGGCGGGCCGCCCGGCCAGCGCCTACCCGGAACTGGCCGCCCAGGAAGAACGCGTGACCATGACGCGGCGTCGACGCACTATCGCCCAGCGTCTCGTCGAGGCGCGAGCCACGGCGGCGATGCTCACCACCTTCAACGAGTGTGACCTCACGGCGATCATGGACCTGCGCAAGCGCCGACGCGACAGCTTCAAGGAGCGCTATGGCGTGAGCCTGGGCTTCATGTCCTTTTTCACTCGGGCAGCGGTCGGCGCGTTGAAGGCCTACCCCCGGCTCAACGCTGAGATTCGTGGCGACGACCTCATCTTGAAGCGTCACTACGACATCGGCGTGGCCGTGGATACGGAAGAAGGGCTGGTCGTTCCGGTGGTGCGCAACGCCGACCGCCTTAGCTTCGTGGAGATTGAGCGCACCATCGCCGATCTGGCCAAACGGGCTCGCGATGGCAAACTCTCCATCAGCGACTTGCAAGGCGGCACCTTTACCGTGACTAATGGCGGCGTGTTCGGTTCGCTGTTCTCCACACCGATCATCAACATGCCACAGGCCGCGATCCTCGGCATGCACCGCATCCAGGAGCGTCCCGTGGCGCTGAACGGGCAGGTGGCGATCAGGCCCATGATGTACCTCGCCTTGACCTACGATCACCGCATCGTCGATGGGCGCGAAGCTGTGCAATTCCTGGTCCGCATCAAGGAGTTGGTGGAAGACCCGGAGTTGCTGCTGACCGAAGCATAGCGGGCAGGCGGGAGGTTCCATGGCGGTCGCGCCGGTCGTCAAGCGTCCCAAGGATGTGCTCACTGCGAGCCGCCAGCGTGCCGCTTACAACGACGCCGAACGGCAGTTCTCGCAGTTGTTGCAGCAACGCCTGCAAGACGTGTTGCAAGGCAAGCGGGAACGCCTGCCGCTCTTGCGCCGCTACCCGCAGGATCCCGACCGCCTCGGCATCATGGAAACGCCGGCGAGTCTGGTCCGGGATGACCTGCGGCTGCCGACCGTCGAAGGCATGCTCTGGGACACTATCAACTTCGTGCGCCTGAAGGCGTCCGGCGGACCGATCGCCCAGCAGACCGGCAGTGACGGCAGCGTGCTGGAGTTGCAGAGCTTCCCTACCAAGTTTCCGCACATTGTTCTGGAGCGTACTGATCGCTACCATGGCGATGCTGCGGAGCCGGTGGAAACGACGTGGACCCTGCAGCGACTGCAAAACCAGCGCACGCAGACGCGGATTAACCGGCTTTTCGACGCCGCGAACCTGTTGTTCGAGCTGGTGCGGGTGGTGCGGTGAATGGGGGCCTCCTCCGGTCGGGACTGCGAGTTCGCCAACAGAGTCATGATGAATCGTCGGGCTACAATTACAAAGCCTCGTGAACGAGGCTGGAGACGGCGCGGCTTCCTGCTCCAGCGCCGGGTGGGCCTGAGATGCGCCCACCTTAGCAGATGGTCGGGTTAGCCGCTGTGCTGTTGAATCGCGTCCGCTGGTGGCGCTATCGTATCCCCTTCCGCACTCCATTTGCCACCGCGCACGGCGTCCTGACGCAGCGCGAGGGACTGCTGATCGAGATGATCAGCGATGCAGGTGTTCGCGGCCTGGGCGAGGTTGCGCCGCTCCCCGGCTTTGGGGGGAGTGTAGAAGCGATGTGGAGGCAGTTGCCGGACGTCGCCCGCGACCTGCTGGAGCGCTGGTCCGATGATCCCAATGTTGAGGAATGGTGGCCCGCTGCCCTGCGCTGCGGCGTGGAGACCGCCCTCCTCGATATCGCCTCCAGGAACGCCGATTGCGCGCTTTCGGCATTGCTTCAAGCAGCGCGAAGACTGACCGTTCCGGTGAATGCAACGGTCGGGACTGCTGACACCGCGGGTGCAGCGGATCGGGCGGCCTCCGCGGTTGCTGCCGGGTTCGCCACGATTAAACTAAAGGTTGGCCTGGAAGTGTCGGAGGAAGCGGAGGTAGCACGGGTGGCTGCCGTGCGCAATGCCATCGGCCCGGATTCGCGTCTGCGGTTGGATGCTAACGCGGCATGGACCGTGGAGACGGCGATCAGCATCATTCGGCGCTGTGAAGCGTTTCGACTGGAGTGGGTGGAGCAGCCCGTGGCTGCGGCCGATGTCGCTGGCCTGGCGCGGGTGCGACGCGCCGTAAGGACGCCGGTCGCGGCGGACGAGAGCGTGACGGGAGCAGACTCCGTTCGTGCGCTGCTGGCAGCAGGGGCGGCGGACGTGCTCATCCTGAAACCGATGATGCTGGGCGGGCCGGCGGCAACACTGCAGGTAGCGGAACTGGCGCGCGCCGCCGGCGTGGAGTGCGTCGTGACGTCAACGCTGGAGACTGGTATTGGCCTGGCCGCTTCGGCCCACGCGGCGGCGGCGTTGCCGGAGCCGTGGCACGCCTGTGGCCTGGCGACCGCAGAGTTGTTGGATGACGACCTACTGGAGGAATCGCTGCGAATCAAGCGGGGCCAATTGCTGCTGCCGGAGGGCACGGGTCTTGGGATTCAGCTTGACTGGGGAAGGTTGCGGCACTACACCGTTGCAAGCGGCGAACTGGCGGCTCGCTGATGGAGAGGATTTGCCGCGAGGCATGGCAACCTGAGTTGAACGAGTTTCGTCGTAGGGGCGGCCCCCTGTGGCCGCCCTTGACCGGATGCAACCGTCGATCGCCAGATGCGCCGCGAGCAGGGCGGCCACAGGGGGCCGCCCCTACGACGTACGGTGGGGAGCACCCTTTGCACAGACACGTCAATGTCTGAACCCGCTGTGCGTGTCTCAACCGTTCTACCTGAGTGGCTGCACCGGCGGGCCGAGTTGTCACCAGGGCGGCTAGCGTTGGTCAGCGGTGATATCCGCTGGACCTTTGCGGAACTGGACGAGCGGGCCGACGACACGGCGCGCCGGCTGGACGCAGCAGGCGTGATTGCCGGTGATCGTGTGGCGACACTGCTCCCGAATGGCGACGTGCCGGTCGTCGTGTTGCATGCCCTGGCGCGCCTCGGCGCCGTACACGTCCCGTTGAACCTGCGTCTGACCGCGGCCGAATTAGCCTGGCAAGTCGAGCACTGTGGCGCTTCGTGGCTGATACACCAGCCGGGCGTTGCGCAACAAGCTCGGGATGCTACTGCCGGGCGGCCAGGTACCGTACTCCTCCCGTTGGGACCGACTGAGCGGGGTACCCCGGAACAGACCATGCCGGCGCCCACTGTCGCTGTGCCCTTGCAGCGCCTTGTCGACCTGGCGGCGCTCCAGAGCATCGTCTATACCTCCGGTACGACCGGCCGACCGAAGGGAGCACTGCTGACTTTCGGCAACCACTGGTGGAACGCGCTTGGCTCCGCGCTCAATCTGGGCTTACATGCGGACGACCGGCTGCTGGCGTCGCTGCCGCTCTTTCACGTCGGCGGTATGGCGATCCTCTGGCGTTCCGTCATCTACGGCTGCACCGCGGTAGTACAGGAGCGTTTCGACCCGGCGGCGATGAATTCGGCAATTGACGCGGAGGGTATCACCATCGTCTCTGTGGTGGCGGCAATGCTCCAACGGATGCTCGACGAACGCGGCCACCACCCGTACCCGCCCTGGCTGCGCTGCGTGCTACTGGGTGGCGGTCCGGCGCCCCGTCCGCTGTTGGAGGCTTGCGCCGCCCGAAGCATCCCCGTTGTGCAGACCTACGGCCTGACGGAGACCGGCTCCCAGGCAGTCACGCTGGCGCCGGAAGACGCGCTCCGCAAGCTCGGTTCAGCGGGCAAACCGCTCTTTCACCTGGAGTTGCGCATTGACGTCGCCGGTCAGGATGCACCGCCCGGTGAGCCTGGCGAAATACTGCTGCGCGGCCCTTCGGTTTCGCCCGGATATTTCGGCGGCGAGGTGGAGAGACGCGCCAGTGACGGCTGGCTGCACACCGGCGACCTGGGCTGGCTGGACGCTGAAGGCTACCTCTATGTGGCCGACCGGCGCGACGATCTCATCATCTCGGGTGGGGAAAACGTCTACCCAGCAGAAGTGGAAGCCGTGCTGCTGGTACATCCCGCCGTGGCTGAAGCGGGGGTGACAGGCAGGCCCGACGACCGTTGGGGCCAGGTGCCCATTGCCGTGGTGGTACTGCGTGCTGGAACTGAGGCGAGTGAGCATGATCTCTTGGATTTCTGCGGAGAACGCCTTGCCCGCTACAAAGTGCCGGTTGGTGTGCAGTTTCAGAAGGAGTTGCCGCGCACGGCATCCGGCAAGCTGCAGCGGCGGTTGCTGCGAGGGTGAATGGGGGCCGCGCCGGCGCCATTGCGAATCGCGACTCGCCGCTTGCTGAGCGCAATGCCGCGGATCACAGGTCGGGGGGATTAGACCCGGCGCATGCTGTAGTCGCACCGCACCTCGCCGCACGCGGCGGCACGGAGCCATTGGGGCGCCTCCGGCCAGTCGTTCACCGGAAGCCAGCGTAGCTCCGTCACGCGGCCGCTATCCAGATCAGTCGGTTGATCCGCCGGCACATGCGGCTCCTCGCCGGGCGCTAGCTGAGCACTGAATACAAGGTGGATACTTCGGAGGCCGGTTTTTGCCTCCAGGAACTCTTGGACCTCCAGAACGGGGCCCAGCAGCACGGTACAGCCGATCTCCTCACGGGCCTCGCGTGCTGCCCCCTCAGCGAAGGTCTCACCCGGCAGCAGCCCACCGCCGGGTAGCCACCAGCGCTCAACGCCGGGACTTCGCGGTGTTGCCGCGTAGACGCTGTGTTCCTGTGGCACGTTTCCGTCGCGCAGCACAGCGAGGTAGGCTCAGTCGCTCAATTGATTGTCCAGCCAAGCAGAGACTGCTTCGCCGTATGATACGCTGCGGCGGCTACGAATGACGGCTTGACGTTCTTTCCCCGACAGGTCGTTGCGTCATGCGTTGTGGCAGGCTCTCAGCTGGGAGCCGTTCCCCGGTCTGGCTCCAAAACGGCCGGTCAGTTTCGACTTGGGTAGCCACGATGTTGCCATGCCTGAGAAGCGTAAGCACGCGATCGTCTCGTGCGTAGACGCTCCAGAGGGAACTATCAATGGCTTCCAGGACGAGGTCGCTCGCCCCAACAGGACTCCGCTCACGTCGGATCTGGGCCACCGCCGAAGGGTCCCGTACTCCAGCCAGCAGGCAATTCGTCACCTGATGGAGTGATTGAGCAAGATCGAGAAGCGCTTCCCACGAAACGATAAGCCCATTCGGCAAAGCTTCAATCTGGTCCTCGAGATCGAGCATGTTCCGCCCGTCGCTGAGTTCGCCCACGGCTTCTAAATCGAGAATCGTCCAGGTCAGTTTACGTCCCTCGGGGGCAATGCACTTCAGCAGATCGGTAAGTGTGACCGCCAGGATCTGAGGGCCATTCGGGCTCTCCTGTCGCGTGTCTCGAATCTCTACGATACCAGCCATTGTCTGTTCCTCACCAGCACGCCCCTTGAAGGCTATGACGACTGATGACCACTGACCAGTTCCAGTCTGCCAAGTCGATCCCGGCCTCCCGCGGAGTCGCCTCGACCACTGCTTTCAACGCCGCGAACTGCTCCGCGTCGAGGGCGGGGGGCACTGGTCTGTTCTTAGCATACCGCGCTTACCCTGCGCATCTCATCGTGGGATCGCTATGGTCGTCGCTTGACGGACCGAGTTCGGGCAGACCGAGCCGCTGGAAGCGTTGCCGTGGCAGGTCGACCAATTCCTGCCGCACCCGACCGGGGACACCGAAGGTCTGCAGGAAGCCCAAGTCGAGGGCCGTCACGTTGGCGGTGCTGCCGACACGGACGTCGGAGTGGAAGGTGCCGCCTGGCGACACTGCGCTACCATCGTGGGAGCTTCTCTCTCGCCCCAGTCGTCGATGCCGGCGCGGATCTGCTCTAGGTGCGCGCGTGGTACCTCGTCCCAACATGTGGACCAGTCGAGTGGCAGATCGTTGGACAACTCGGGCATGGCGGCTCCCCTTCTGGGCGGCGGCCGTCTGGTCCTTACGCCGACGGCACCGTGCCCTTGACAAACTCCGTTGGCCAGTGGAGGGTCCGCTCCTCGGGGGTGGTGCGGGCCGCGACAGCGGCGCCGCGCTGCTGGAGCTCCGCAATCAGTTCCTGCCGCGCCTGCCAGGGCAATAGTTCCAGTTCCTGCTGGAAGAAGCTCAAGCCCTGGATGAGGAAGGCCACCGCGATCTTGGGATCGGCCAGGACCCAATCAGCGGTGAAGGCGTCCACCACCACGTCCTGCAGCCCCGCCGCCAAGAACTGCTGCCGCATCACCCCGGCGACAGGAATGCGCGCGGAGACGGGTTGGAGCGCGGGCTCGCCGCCGTGCTGCTGGGCCAGGTCGAGCAGGGGCTGGAACCAGTCACGGAACCAGGGCATGTCCAGGGCCAGGTGACAGGGGCCAGCGATGGCGACGATGCCGCCGGATCGGGTCACCCGCCGCAGCTCGCGCAGCGCTGCTGGTGCGTCGGCAAAGTGCAGGAAGGCCATCCCCACGGCGGCGTCGAATGCGCCATCACCGAACATGGCGAGGTCTTCTGCGCGGGTGCGCACGAAGCGAACATTCGTTGCCTGGTGTTGCTTTGCCTTGGCCTCGGCGCGTTCCAGCATGCCGGCGGCAGGATCGATGCCGACCAGGCGGCCACTGGGACCGATCGCCTCCCACAACCCACCCTCGAAAGTCTGGCTGGCCATGCCGCAGCCGGCCTCCAGCACTGCCATCCCCGGTTCGAGGCCGGCGAAGCCGGTGAAGGCACGGCGGTACTCACCGGCGGACGGTGCGATCTTGGCCGCTTGCGTGTCCCAGTCCGCGAAGTGGTTGAACTGGGACAACGTGATGAGTTGCAGCCGGCGCGCCAAGTATCCGGAGGTCTCGAGCACCCCTCTCGCCTCCTGGTACTGGTGCTCCCCTTCCGCTGTCTCGGTTACCCAGCGCTGGCCCTGGCGGACGGCGAGGGCGTATATGCCTGTAGCAACGCCAAGCAGCAGCTCGTCTTCCAGGCTATAGCGGACCCAGGGACGATGGCGGCGGCCACGGACGAATTCGTCCACCGGCAGGCCGCCGTAATGGCGGACGGCGATGTGATTCTCGACGAAGGTAAGTAGGCCGTAGACCTGCACCACCGCGCCGAAGTCATGGGCCAGGATGAAGCCTTGCAGGCGGGTTATCGCTGTCGCTGCTTCCTCCTCCGCGATGTGGAGTTTGCCGCGCTGTTCGTGCCCCACCGTTGCGGCCGTGGAGACGAGGATTTCGTGTGCCGCCGTCTGAGCCATGCGCTCGGGCATCGGCGTTGTCCCCATGCTCGCGCTGATGAGCGGCTCGTGCCAGTGCTGGGCGGCGAGGGCGGCGGCGGTGTTGTAGAGTAGCTCCTGGCTGCCGAAGGCAAAGTAGTCCTCGCCCAGCCCCGCCAGCCAAGGGTCGAGGATAAGGCCCGCCTCGACGAAGGCACGCAGGAGAGCGACGCGGTCGGAGAAGGAAACGGCGACCATATCCGGTGCCTCCTTGCAGGCTGCTGGAGTCTACCGCACGATCTGGCGGATCGGCCGACCTTCAGTACTATCGAGCGCTGGTGGGATAGCCGAACCTTGCTAGCGTTGGCATGGCGACGCCGTGCTCGTCATGCTCAGGTGATTCCTCTGCTGCGCGATCCAGGGTACTCGGCGCCGCTGGAAGGAGTGCGCCTGTGCCGTCTGCCGCTGCCGGACCGTCGTTGCGGGTCCTCATCCTGGGGGAGCGCTGGCTGCTGTGCCACGCTATCGAGCAGTTCCTGCGTGAGCGCGGTGTGGCGGCAGTCGCCGGTGATCTGGGCATCGCCCTGGGTGCGCCCCAGGGACTGGTGGTGCTCTTCCAGACGGAGCGCTGGAATGGACCGGCTATGGCAACACTGCGCCAGTTGGTGGAACGGGAAGTGACCGTCTTCGTGATCTGTCCGGCGGCGCTCCAGCCGGCGAGCTATCTCGCCATGCTCGAGAGTGGGGCCAGGGATGCCGCCAGTGAGGAGGAGCTGGCGCTGCGGGCGCTCGCCCTCAAGGTGCAGCGCTGGGTGCAGCAGCCTACGACGAGCTTGTCGCTCGGCGCGCTGATATTTGACCTCATCGAAGATTGTCTGCGCGCCGACGGCAGGTGGCTGGGGCTCACCCAACAGGAGGCCCGGCTGTTGCGGGCGCTCTATGCCAGCAGCAGCGGTGGAGGACTGTTTGCCAAAGAGCTGGCGCTGCGGCTGGACACGTCGGAGGGTGTCGTCCGCAACCTGGTGCAGCAGCTCCGGCTCAAGTTGGAAGAACTGGGCCAAGCGTCGCTGCTGGGCCAGGATCCCACGCGTGGCTACTTCCTCGACCTCAGCCGAGGCCCTCCCGGGCACACTGTCATGCAAAAGTGACGATGAAGCCCCTCGGTGTCATGCAAATATGACGGCCGGTTGGTCATACTGCCAACGTCGGTTTTGTACGTCGTGGGGATCACTATGGCGGCGCAGACGCTGGTCCAGGTGCAGCTGGTGCTGCGACTGACCCTGGGGCTGATCTTCCTCCTCTCGGCTGTCGCCAAGCTGCGCGATCCGGCCGCCTTCGTGCAGGGTGTGCTGGAGTATCGGGTGCTGCCGGCTCCGCTGGCCCGGGTGTACGGACGGGCGCTGCCGTTCGTCGAGTTGGGTACGGCGCTCCTGCTGCTGAGCGGGATCCTCCTTGTGCTCGCCACGGGCGTTGCGGTGCTCATGCTGATAAGCTTCGCCGTGGCGATTGCCATTGTTACGCTCCAGGGGCATAGCCTCGCGTGTAATTGCTTCGGCGTAGCGCAACGCAGCGTCGTCGGCTGGTACACGTTGGTCCGCGATGTGTTCTGTTTGTTACCTGCCGTTTGGCTGCTGACCCGTGCCGTGAGCGGGCAGGCAGGCAACAGCGCCTGGCCGCCCGCTGATATCGATTCCGCAGCGTCCCCATTCATTGTGGCCCTGGTGTTTGCGCTATGCTACCTGCTGATGACCGAGGTGCTCGGCTTGCTCGGGAGTTTCGCCTCACGTCAAGGCCGCAGGTTGTAATGACGGGAGGGGACTCATGGCGGGAGTTTGGCTAGCCTCGTACGTTGCGCTCTGGGGCATCGTCTTGCTGCTCGCGGCGGCACTCGTTGGGGCGTTGCGCCACATTGGCATTATCTACGACCACACGGATATGCGAGCAAGCAGATTGAGCAGGGGAGAAAGGCTACCTGACGTCACGCTGCGAAGCCTTGACGGGCGGATTGTCGAAGTCTCAACGTTCAGCGGGCGGCCTACAAACTTCGTCGTTATAAGTCCGCAATGCTCCGCTTGTCACGCGTTGCTGACCCGCCTCGCCGCCGGGGAGACGGTTGGCGATCCTTTCGACAGGCAGGTCTTTGTTAGCCTGGGCGACACAGCAAGCGCTAACGAATTGTTGAAAGCCGCGGGGATAAGACCTGACGACGGTCCCGTCTTGATTGACGAATACGGTGCACTACGATCCAAGTGGGGCGTCAAGGCAACTCCCGTCACTCTGATGGTCGACGACCAGATGAGGATCCGTCAACAGGTGCGAGGATCCATCATTATACGTGAGAGCCCCTCGGAGGCTCAAGAGAAAAGTGCGCCACAAGTTTTCGCGC
>DHIZ01000309.1 GCA_002404055.1 Chloroflexi bacterium UBA4733 | reverse complement strand
GCCCTCGACGTCTCGATCCAGGCCCAGACGCTCAACCTGCTGACCGACCTTCAGCAGGAGTTCGACCTGACCTATCTCTTCGTCGCCCACGATCTGAGTGTCGTCGAACACATCAGCGACCGCGTGGCCGTGATGTACGTCGGCAAGATGGCAGAGATTGCCGACACAGAAGAACTCTATCTGCATCCCCTGCACCCATATACCGAAGCGCTGTTAGCAGCCGTGCCCAAGCCCAACCCGCGCCTGAAGACGAAGCGCGTGATCCTGGCGGGCGAAGTGGCCGATCCCTCCAACCCCCCGAGCGGCTGCTACTTTCACCCCCGTTGCCCCTACGCCATTGACCGCTGCAAAATCGAGCCGCCCCAACTACGCGAGCTGCGCCCCGGGCACGTCGTCAGCTGCCACCGGGCGGAAGAGTTGCAGTTGCTGGGGGTGCCGGAGTGAACCTATCCTTATGAAAGTCATGCTCTTCTTCCCGCCCAACTGGACCCCCTCCATGCCCCACCTCGCCCTGCCGTCGCTCACCGCCTACTTGCGGCAGGCCGGCATCGAAACAATCCAGCGCGACCTGAACGCCGAGGTCTTCGACCATATCTTGCGGCCGGAGTTCATGCAGCGTAGCGTGCAACGGCTGCAGCGAGCGCGTCGGCGTCCCGACGGGCCGCCAGCGGAGTTGCTCGCCTGGGCTAAGGAACAGGGGCCGCTGCTGGTGTACTCGGTGGCTGACGCCACGGCGGTGATCCGCAGCCCCGCCTTTTATGACGGCGTGCGCAGCCTACCGGCCTTCGAGACGGTGCTGGCTGCCCTGCGGCTGGCTTCGCTGCCCTACTACCCGGCGTCGCTGGAGCTGCAGAGCTACCAGTCCGCCCACCGTCCGGATTCGTCAGCGAGCATCTTGCGCGCCGTGGACGACCGCGAGCGCAACATGTTCATCGAACTGTTCGAAGAACTGGTGCTGCCGGATCTGCGCCGGGAGGACCCCGACGTCGTCGGCATCTCCATCCCCTGTGTCAACCAGGTGATCGCCGGCTTGACTCTGGCGCGGTTGGTCAAGCGCGCCGGATTGCGCGCCCACGTCACCATCGGCGGGCCGATGGCCAACATCTGGCGGGAGCAGTTGCCACAGTTGCCCGCCATGTTCCGGTTGATCGACAGCGCCGTGATCTTCGACGGCGAAGAGCCATTGGTGCAACTCTGCCAGGCGCTGGAGCGCGGAGCGCCGCTGGCGACGGTGCCGAACCTGATCTATCCCGATGGCGAGCGCATCCGCACCACCGCCCGGCAGAAGCAGGCCAAGATCGCCAGCGTGCCGGCCCCGGACTTCGATGGGCTGCCGCTGGATCGCTATTTGGCCCCGGAGCTGGTGCTGCCGCTGGCGATGGCGCGCGGCTGCTACTTCGGCAAGTGCGCCTTCTGCAACGTCGGCTTCGGTGAAGCGGAGGTTTTCAGCCAGATGCAGGGCGACGCCCTCCTGGAACAGATGAAAACCCTCTGCGCCCGGCACGGCAGCCGACGCATCTTCTTCGTTGACGAGGCCATGCCGCCGCGTCTGATCCGCCATATCGCCCCGCGCTTGCAAGAGTTAGGGACGCCCATCCAGTGGGGCGGCTGTATGCGCTTCGAGAAGGTGATCAACCCCGACCTGCTGGAGACGGCCCACGCCGGCGGCTGCTGCATGATGCTCTTCGGGCTGGAGTCGGCGGCGCAGCGTGTCATGGACTTCATGATCAAAGGCACCAGGCTGGAACACGTCGAACGCATCTTGCAGGAGAGCCACGACGCCGGCATCTGGAACCACACTTTCTTCTTCTTTGGTTTCCCCGGCGAAACCATGGAAGACGCCCAGGAAACTGCCGACTTCCTCTACCGGCACGGCGAGTTGGTCAACTCGGCGGCGCTGGGCACCTTCCTGTTGGAGCGCTACGCGCCGGCCCACGCCTCACCGAAGCAATTCGGCATCACCAAAGTGATCGAAGACCCCGCCGCCGACCTGGGATTCTACTTCGACTACGAGGTGGCCTCCGGCATCGACGCGGCAACGGCTGAGCTGGTGGCGTCCGGCTTTGAGGAAGCCCTGCCGCGCAAGGCCTTCCCCCAGTTCTACGTCAGCGATGTCTATCGCTTCCTCTACGCCGCCCATTTGAGCGAACAGCGCGCGGCCCTACCGCCCTGGATTCCGGATACCGTTCTCGCCGCATCCTGAGCAGAATGATAGTATGAGCAGCGTGTCGGACTTGGAAGACCTCACCCCCTGCCCCCTCTCCTGGACGGAGAGGGGGAACGCCGTTTGAGCCATAGTGGCCTTCAGAAAGGAACCCCATCATGCCCCGTCCCGTCAAGATCAGCGTCATCGGCGCCGGTAGCGCCGTCTTCTCGCTGGGTATCGTCAAGGATGTTTGCCTCACGCCCAACCTGCACGGCAGCGAGGTGTCCTTCATGGACATCAACCCGGAGCGCTTGGACACCGTCTACTCGGTCGCCCGTCGCTACAGCGAGGAACTGGGGGCTAACGTCCGCTTCGAGAAGACGGACGACCGCCAGGCGTCGATGCAGAATGCCGACTTCGTCATCAACACCGCCTTCCCGTTGGGGCACCATCACGCCCGCCGCCTGCGCGACCTGACGGCCAGCCATGGCTACCACTATGGCGGCGTTAGCATCGGCAGTTTCTACGACTTTGAGCTGATGATGGCCGTCGCGCACGACATCGAGAACATCTGCCCGGACGCCTGGCTGATCCAGTCCGGCAATCCGGTTTTCGACGGCTGCACCTTGATGACGCGCGAGACCAGCGTGAAGGTCATCGGCCTCTGCCACGGACACTACGGCTACCTGGAAATCTGCCGCGTGCTCGGGCTGCACCCCAGCCGTGTCACCTGGGAGGCCCCCGGCCTGAACCACTGCATCTGGCTGAACCACTTCCTGTACGAGGGTAAGGATGCCTATCCGCTGCTGGACGATTGGATCGCCACGAAGGGCGAGGCCTACTGGCGTGACCACATCGCCGAGCGCACCCACGACATCCAGATGTCGCGCGGCAGCATTCACCAGTACAAGCTGTACGGCAAGATGCCGATTGGCGACACCCCGCGCCACGCGGCCACCAACTGGTGGTATCACGCCGACCTTGTTACCAAGAAGCGCTGGTTCGGCGAACCCTTCGGCGGACCCGACACGGAGATTGCCCGCCCCCGGTACGTGGCCGACCAGGAGAAGAAGATGCGTCAGATTTCGGAGGTGGCGGCCGACCCGAAGGCCAGCGTCTCCGAGTACCTGGGCAAGACGAAGACACGTGAGCAGCAGATCCCGATCATCGACGCCCTTACCAACAACGTCGAAGGCCGCTTCCAGGTGAACGTGCCGAACCGGGGCACGATCGCCGGCATCCCCGACGACGTCGTCGTGGAGAGCCAGGCCATCATCGACGCCAGCGGCGTCCACCAGCTCAAGCCGACGCCGCTGCCGCGCAAGATCATGCTGGAGCAGGTGCTGCCGCGCTGGCTGGAGATGGAGTGCAACGTCGAGGCCTACCGGTCCCGCGACGTCAGCATGCTCTTCTGGAACAGCCTCACCGGCCACCAGACCCGCACCTACGAGCAAGCCGTAGAAACCTTCCAGGACGTGCTCAACATGCCGGAGCACGCCGAACTGCGATCCGCCTACAAGGGCTTCACCGGCACCGGCACGGAGTGGGACGCGCCGACGCCGGCGAAGGAGCCGAGCCGGGTGGGCTAGAGGCGCTTGAGGTGCAGGGCAGCCTGAGCGTCCTTCGCTACCCTGCTACTCTGCAGTGAACCCGGCCCGGATGCGCAGGGCAATCTGATCAAGGGTTGCGCGGTCAGGATAGGGCGGCTTCGCTGGGTACACCCGCAAGAGACCGTCGCCGGACTGCCGCGCCACGGCGGGCACATGGTTGGACGCCTCGCCAATGATGGTGATGTTTCGCATCACCGCATCGGCGGTCTTCTCGTCCGCCATCAACGCGTCGATTGTCATGTTTTCCGTGTATCGACGTACCTTGGCAATGGCGTCAAGGATATCCTCGACGCGAAGCTTCCATTCCCTAGGCGGCATACACCGTATCTTTCAGAATACGTCCACGGAACTGATCCCTCAATCCGTTAGGGGTAGCCAGATCCAGCTTTCGACCAAACAGACTCTCCAGATACCATTGTAAGCGAATCAACTCGAAAAGGCCTGCTGGGATGGCAAACTCCACGAGCAGATCAACATCGCTGTCCGGTCCGGCATCATCACGCGCAACGGAACCAAATATGCCCAGCGACTTGACGCCGAACCGGCGCAGTTCCTCGCGATGATTCCTGAGAAGAGTAAGCGCCTCATCGCGCTGCATCTGTACCCTCCCGTATGCGTCCCGGCAGCGCCGCCTCCGAATCCAGACGTTCGATATCAAGGTGCTAGCGTTGCGGCGCGATCTCAATATACCCGCGATACTCGCGCAGGCGTAGCAACGTTGTGAAGCCCGGATGATTCCTTACGCTTACCCGCGGCTCAGTACGTCTGCCATACAAACAGCGCTCGACTACTACCACACGTACCAGGAAGAGATCGACCGGATGATCACGGAGAACGAGCAGGTTATCGAAAGTCCAGAATGACTGCCGCGCCGCCATGCTTATCGACTGGATTGGAACACTTGACGCGCACCGTTCGCGGTACTTTAAGTGGGGCATGCTACAAGAGGTATTGGAGCGGACGGGCCGGCTCACCGGTTACCACGATGCCGAGGTACAGCTGGCGCTCGGACGCTCCTGACTCCCTCTTCAAATGGATACCCCGACCACAGACGCGCTGAGGCGTTCCCTCTGCCCGGTGTCCCAGGTGCTCAGGCGAAGAATTCCCGGTCCTCTTCGGCCAGGCGCCGCTTCGCAGCGGCTTCGTTGAAGGTGACACCCAAGCCGGGGCGGTCCCATACCTCGATAAAGCCATCCCTAACGATGGGGTCCGGCAGGCCATCGACGATGTCGTACCACCAGTCCGGATGGGCGACGGGATATTCGAAGGCGATGTAGTTCTGGGGCAGGGTTGCCGACACCTGCACCAGTGCGGCCAGGCCGAAGACGCCGTCGATGACGCCGTGCGGCGCCATCAGGATGCCGTGCAGGTCGGCGTACTCCGCCACCCACTTCAACTCGGCGATGCCCCCAACATCGCAAGGGTCCGGGCCGATGACGCTCACGGCATGCTGCTCGATCAGCGCCTGGAAGTTCTGCCGCAGATAGATTTGCTCGCCGGTGTGGATAGGGGTCGACGTCTTCAGCGTCACCTCGCGGTAGAGTTCTGGCGACACATAGGGAACGTAGTCGCCGGTGATCAAGTCCTCCAGCCACATGAGGTGCAACGGTTCCAAGGCCCGGGCTAGGCGGATGGCATCCGGCACCATCCAGCCGGGGCCGCAGTCCAGCGCCAGGCCGACCTCGTCACCGAGCGCCGCCTTCATGGCCTCGACGCAGGCGATGACGTGCTTCAGACCCTGTTCCGTCAGCAGGCCGCGATTCAGGGCATGGCTGCCGCCTTCCGGCTCGTTGAGGAAGAAGTTGGGAACATCGCGCGGCATCTGACTATGGAAGCCGACACCCTGCTTGATGATCGTGAAGCCTTCTTTGGCTTCTTTCATCCGCGCCATGTTCTCGGCATAATGCTGGGGTGAGTGCCCGCTCATCGGGAAGCGAATGCCGCCGTTGTAGACGCGAACTTTGTCGCGCACCTTGCCGCCCAGCAGCCGGTACACCGGCAGGCCGGCTGCCTTGCCGGCAATGTCCCAGAGGGCCATCTCGATGGCGCTGACGGCGCTGCCCCAGGGCTTGAAGCTGCCCAGGCGGCGAATCTTGAGCATCACCCGTTCCACGTTGGTAGGGTCTTCCCCCAACAGGTACGGTTTGTAGAAGAGCACCTGAGGCTTCAGGTAGGGCTTGCTCTCTTCCGCCTGACCATAGCCGCTGATACCCTCGTCCGTCACCACCCGAACGACAGGACTTCTCCCGATCAAGGCGCACTTGAGGTCGGTAATTCGCATGTGTTGTGGCTCTCCCATCGTGTTCGCTCAGCGCAACGCGGGGAAGTATAGCAGGGCATGAGTAAGCCGCTTCCGGCACGCGTTGCTTGCTTGGTGAGTGATCGGCTGGCGACTAAAGTCGCCAGCCCGTCCATTCCCGAACTGCGCCTCCATCGCCGGATACACCATTCAACGTACACTGTGCCCGGCAACAACAATGAAGAGGAGCTTGCTTTATGAATGCAACCGACCTGTGCTTTACCTCCGCGTTCGAGCTGGCCGAGCTCATCCACAGACGCCGGGTTTCGCCGGTCGAGGTGATCGACGCCTTCGCCGACCGCATTGAGCGACTCAACCCGATCTGCAACGCCTACTGCACCCTCACTCTGGAAACGGCGCGGCGCACGGCTCGGGCGATGGAAGAGGCGCTCACCCAACGCGGAGGCATAAGAGCGCTCTTCGGCGTACCTGTCGCCATCAAGGACGTGACCTACACCAGGGGCGTGCGCACCACACTTGGCTCGTACCTCCACGAAGACTACGTGCCGAGCGAGGACGCGCCAATCGTCGAGCGACTGAAGTACGCTGGCGCGATCGTGCTCGGCAAGACGACGACGCCGGAGTTGGGTTGGAAAGGCGTCACCGATAGCCCGCTCTTCGGCATCAGCCGCAACCCCTGGCAACTGGACCGCACGCCGGGTGGCTCCAGCGGCGGCTCCGCCGCGGCCGTGGCGGCGGGGATGACACCCTTTGCCACCGGCACCGACGGCGCCGGATCCATTCGCATCCCCGCCAGTTTCTGCGGCGTGGTCGGGTTCAAGCCGTCCTTTGGCCGCGTCCCCTACTATCCGGCCAGCGCCGCCGAGTTGGTCGCGCACGTTGGGCCGATCACCCGTACCGTGCGCGACGCAGCGTTCATGCTGGATGCGATAGCCGGTCCCGACGACCGCGACCTCCACTCGCTCCCGTATGACAATGTCTCGTATCAACTGGCCTGTGAGCGGCCAATAGAGGGGCTGCGCGTAGCCTGGTGTCCCACGCTCGGCGGGGCAGCAATCGAAGAGCCGGTGCGCCGATTAGCCGAGCAGGCTGCTCTCCGTTTCACCGAAGTCGGCTGCATCGTAGAAGAGGCATCTCCGGACGTCACTGACCCCGTGGAGGCGCTGTCCACGCTGTTCTACGGCGGCATCGGCGCCCGCATCGCCGCGCAGCCGCCGGAGCGGCGGGCGCGCGTGGACCCCGGCTTGCTGCGCATCGTCGAGGACATGCAGGGCCGCCCCCTGTTCGACATGGGCCGGGCGCTCAGCGAGCGCGCCGCCTACGTTGACGGCATGGGACGCTTCTTCGAGCGATTCGACCTGTTGCTCACGCCAACTATGCCGTTGACGGCCTTCCCGGTGGGTCTGGACTGGCCGGAGCAGGTGGCCGGGCAGCAGCAGGACCGCCTCTCATGGACGCCCTTCACCTACCCATTCAACCTGACCGGCCAACCGGCGATCAGCGTGCCCTGCGGCTGGACCGAGGAGGGTCTGCCGGTGGGACTGCAGATCGTCGGCCGCCGCTTTGCCGACGCCAAGGTGCTGGCCGCGGCGGCAGCGTACGAAGCGATGGCCCCCTGGCAGCAGCGCCGGCCACCGGAGGTGTAGCGACGTGGATTGGTAACCAAGTGCGGGGCATTCGAGTATGTGGCCGACTAATAGCGCATGTACAATTTACAGGGCCGCGATTGCGATCGGCGGCCAAGCGACGAGGGGCGACTGCGGTCGCTTGGGTCTACAGTCGACGGTTCAGAACGCGACCGCAGTCGCCACCGTCACTTGGCCGCCGATCGCAATCGCGGCCCTGAATCTCGCGGCGCGCCCAATGCTCGCTTGCTGTGCAAAACGCTGCGTCACACCCTCCCCTGCCAGCGACTTGAAACCCCAACCGCGCTGCTGTATCCTCTTGCCGTCTGTTAGAAACGAGTACTGAGGAGAATGACGCATGCGCGCACCGTTGCTGTATCGCCAGGGCCAACCTATGGGGATGGAGGAGATCGAACTTGACGCGCCGCGCGAAGGCGAGGTTCTCGTGCGCATGGCGGCGAGCGGCGTCTGCCATAGCTGTCTGCACGCCGCCGACGGCTCCTGGGCGGATGTCCCAACGCCGATGGTGCTGGGGGACGAAGGCGCCGGTGTCGTGGAGGCCATTGGCCCGGGCGTACATTCCGTCGCCGTGGGTGACCATGTGATCCTCTCCTGGGCTCCCTCCTGTGGCCAGTGCCGCTACTGCGCGACCGGCCGGCCCCAGATCTGTTCGCGGCGCCCCAAGCCGTACCACCTGTTCGACGGGACCACGCGCATGCACTGGCGCGACCAGCCCGTCTACCACTACGGCTACGTCGCCTCGTTCGCGCCCCACAGCGTGGTTCCCGAATCGTGCGCCGTGCCGATCCGCAAGGACATGCCCCTGGACAAGGCGGCGCTCATCGGCTGTTCGGTCATGACGGGAGCCGGCGCCGTGCTCAACACGGCAAAGGTGCCGGCCGGCGCCAGCCTGGCGGTGTTCGGCGCCGGCGGCATCGGCCTCAATGCCATCCAGGGCGGCGAACTGGTCAGCGCGACGCCGCTGATCGCCGTGGATACCAACGACGCCAAACTGGCCTACGCTCGCGACTTCGGCGCGACGCACACGATCAACGCGCGCCAGGAGGACCCGGTGGCGGCCATTCAGCGGCTGACCGATGGCGGCGCGGACTACACGATCGTGGCCGTGGGCGACGCCGGCGTGATGCGCCAGGCCTACGATGCGCTGGCGCCGGGCGGCACCTGCGTCGTCATCGGCATCCCGCCCACCGGCTCCACGCTGGCGCTCGATGCCCACGGCATCGCCGCACGAGAAAAGCGCCTGGTAGGCTCCTGCTACGGCTCGGCCTCCGTCAAAGCCGACTTCCCGCGCATGGTGGAACTCTATCTGAGCGGCAAGCTCAAGATCGACCAACTCATCACCCGCCGCTACGGTATGGACGAGGCCAACGAGGCCTTCCGAGCGCTAGCGGCGGGTGAAGTGGCGCGAGGTTTGATCGTCTTCTAGTTAGCGCGCCTCCACCGGCTCGGCGGCGACGGGCGCTGTGTCCGCCGCCTGGCTCGCCGTCACCTTGCCATTGGTATGGCGGTGTTCGGCCATCTCGGTCAGGATGGTCTTCGCCATCGGCAGAACGTCGCGCTGCAGGTCGGCAGTCGTCGTCATGGCAAAGCGCAGCACTGGCGTGGGAAGGCCGGTGGCGTGAGCAGGCCGCGCCCCTGTGACTGACGCCGGGGCAACATCCGCAGCGACAGGCTCGTGGGTCCGCCGCAAGGGAATCTCCGGCAGGAAGAAGCAGATCACTGCCGCCACGGCCACGACTACGAAGCCAATCGTAAAGACCTGCTGAATCGCGCTGGAGAGGGAGAGCTTCAGGGCAGTGATGAACTGGGCAAAGAGTTGGGCGCCGCCGGGGATCTTGGCGAAGGCTGCTTGCATAGCCTGGGTCGTGGCCGGGTTGATCAGCGCCTGAGCGTTGATCTGGCCGTGCGTCGGTCCCTGCGCCAACGTCTGCCGCAGTTGCGGTGAGACATTGGCCGTCAGCGCGCTGCTCAGGCGGGAGTTGAGGAAGCTGCCCATCACAGCGGCCCCGACCGTACCACCGATGCTGCGGAAGAACTGGACCCCGGAGGTCACCACACCCAGCCGGCTGAAGGGCGCCGAGTTCTGGACGGCGATGGTGAAGACCGGCATCGTCACACCCAGACCCAGGCCCACCACGATCATGTTGCGCACGGCCAGCGCGCTGGTGGTGTGGATGTCCTGCTGAGCGAGCAGGAAGATGCCAAAGGCCATCACGACCAGCCCGGTGATGGCCGGGATGCGATACCGCCCCGTGCGGGAGATGATCTGGCCGCCAACGATGCTGGAGACGATCAAGCCAACCATCATCGGCGTCAGGATCTGCCCACTCTGGGTGGCGGTGGTACCGATGACGCCCTGAATGAAGAGGGGTATGAAGAGGATGGTACCGAACATACCGAAGCCGGTAGCAAACACTACAAGGCAGGAGACAGTGAAAATGCGGTTGGTGAAGAGGTCGAGCGGCAGGATCGGCGCGGCCGCTCGTGACTCGATGAAGACGAACAGCACAGCCATCGCCAGGGCGAGGCCGAAGGCCGTCAGCACCTGCGGGCTGCCCCAGGCGTACTGCCCACCGGCCCAGGTGAAGGCGAGCAGTAAGGGTACCAGGCAGGCCGTCAGGGTTGCCGCGCCCAGGTAGTCGATCTTCTGGACGATGTTGCTGGCCCGGATCACCGGCATGGTGGTGATCAGAACGGCCAGCGCGATCGCCCCGATGGGGAGGTTGACGTAGAAGACCCAGCGCCAATCCAGGTTGTCGGTGATGTAGCCGCCGACGGTGGGGCCAATCACGCTGGCGATACCAAACACCGCGCCAAACAGCCCTTGCAGCTTGCCGCGTTGGGCTGGCGGAAAGAGGTCGCCGATGATGGCGAAGGAGTTGCCTTGCATGATGCCGGCGCCGATGCCTTGAAGGGCACGGAAGACCACGAGCTGGTTCATGCCGTCGCCGATCACCGGCAACTTGCCCCACTCACCGGAGGCGCCGGCTAGGGCCGAGCCAATCAAGAAGATGACGATGCCGACGACGTAGAACCATTTGCGCCCAAACTGGTCACCCAGCTTACCGACGATCGGCACGCTGATCGTGCTGGTGACCAGGTAGGCGGTGACCACCCAGGCGTAGCGGTCGAGACCGCCCAGCACGGAGATAATGCGCGGCATCGCCGTGCCGACAATAGTCTGGTCGAGCGCGCCGAGCAACAAGCCCAGCATCAACCCGGCCAGAACAAACCGGCGCGCCCGCGCCGGCAACTCACCAAAAGACTGCGCCGTTGGCATCGCTGCTGCCATGTGTTTCCTCCTTGGCCGGCTACTACCGGCGGCTCTCGTTCACCCGTGATCCCAGGGCTGCCGACTTCAGGTCGGCGGCAACGCGCTCTTCCGGCGTCGACGCCCGCTCCACGGCCGGACTGCCCCCGTCGTTCGCCGTCTCCAGGACGCGATCCAGATCGCTCAGTGCCAGCATCAGGCGCTCACGTTCCGCCGCAGAGAGCGGCGTCAGAACCAGGCGTGTCGACTCCATGACTGCCGCCTGTGCTTCGCCCCAGATGGCACGCCCATCGTCGGTAATCGCCAGTTGGACCGCCCGCCGGTCGTGCGAGTCCTGCAAACGGTCCACCAGGCCGCGGGCCACCAGCCCGTCCACCAGACCTGTCATCGCCGACATACCCACGTGATGTTCCCGCGCCAACACGCTGGGCTGACAGGCGCCGTGATCAAGCTGGGCCAGCACGAACAGTTGTTGCGGCGTCACGTGACCCGGCAGGCTGCGCCGCAACGCCGAGGAAAACACCGTGGACCAACAACTCTTGGTCACCCGCAGCAACAGGGACTCCAGCGCCGCATCGCGCAGTCCCGTTGGTAACTCCTGCACGTAATCAACCTCCCAAAATATACACTGCCAAGACTATACGGCACCCGAAGTACATTGACAAGAAGCGACCGGCGATGCAATGCAATTGACAGCGCCACAGCGGGCTGGTACGGTCATGAAACAAGCGAATATTCAGGCCGAATCCGCCGACGACGGCGGAACGGGGGAACCAAAATTTGGGGTGAATCCGGCTACCGCCGGTAGGGCAACTCTTTCTGCCCGAACCCGTCAGCTCACCTCGTAGGCAGCGGAGAGAGGCAACGCCAGGCTTGTGCCCGAGGCGGATCGCCTCGGGGATCGATATTCCCATCGCGCCCATCGTCGCTGCCTCCTTGGCTTTCGCACGCCCACTACCAAGGAGTAGTCAATGACCGACAATGCTTCCCACTACACGCTGCCGCACTCTGGACACCGCAGCAAGAGCTACGCCCCAAGGCGAGAAGGTGACAGGCAACTGCAACCAACCGGCCCCGTCAAAGGCGCCTGGGTGGATGTCGCCCACGGTCCGGCGCAAGGGGCGAGGGGTCGCGTCATCGAGCGCATCGGTGACAATGTGACCATCGTTACCCTGCTGCTCGGCCAGCGGCCGCTCTTGCTGACCGTTGCCGCCGCCGTCTGTACGCCAGTGGACGCGCCCCCCGAGCGCTGGTAGTAAGGGCGCCCGGCGACTGAAGTCGCGGGCTAACCTTGCCAAGTCCGCCTGCGCGGACTGGTCCAGCCGCCGAAGGGCGGCTTCGCTCGTGGGTAGCCCGCGACTTCAGTCGCCGGGCGCCCCTCCTGCTCTGCTAGAATCAACCCCGCTCAAAGACGCCTAGCAGAGAGTGACGCCATGACCACCAACGATAACCCCCCTCGGGCAGAACACCCCAACCCAATCTTTAGCCGGGCCGAGTGGCAAACGCTCAATGGTCTCTGGGAATTCTGCTTCGATCCGCAGAACCAGGGTGAGCAACGACGCTGGTGGGCTGCTGCCGGCCCCATTAGGCGCGGCGGTCCGGGCCAGACCCCTTTTGGCCGGCAAATTATTGTGCCATTTCCCTGGGAAAGCACAGCGTCAGGCATCACTGAACCGTCTTACCAGGGCGTGGCCTGGTATCGGCGGTCCGTCGTCATCCCGGATGACTGGACAGCGCGCGGCTTACAACCGGTGCTGCACTTCGGTGCTGTGGACTGGGAGGCACGCATCTGGGTCAATGGCCGGCTCGCCGGTGAACACCGCGGCGGCTATACGCCCTTTTCGGTTGATCTGGCGCCCTTTCTGGTCGGCAACGCGCCGGTCATTATCACGCTGCGCGTGCGCGACGACTGCGACGGCGCAACGCTGCTCGGCAAACAGGTGGTGCAGTGGTACACCCATAGCAGCGGCATCTGGCAGCCGGTCTGGCTGGAAGGCCGTCCCGCCGACCACATCGCGGCAGTGGCGCTCAAGCCGCACCTGGCGGAGGCCCTCATTGACGCCCAAATCGCGCTGGTGTGCCGACACGATGGTGACTACGTGCTGATGGTGTCCTCACCCGCTGGGCAGTTCGACAGCCAGGAGCAAATGCTGGCGCTCACCGCGGGTGAGCAACACGTTCGGCTGACCATCCCGATCGCCCAGCCCCACGCATGGTCGCCGGAGGACCCGCACCTCTACCCGATCACCGTGACGTTGCGCAAGGCAGACGGTCAGGCCGACGTCGTGCAGACGTACACCGGCCTGCGCGATATTTCGACCGGCGCTTGGGAAGGGCGGCCCTACGAGTACGTGCTGCTCAACGGCGAACCGGTGTACCTGCGCCTGGCCCTCGATCAGGCTTTCCACCCGGAAGGCATCTACAGCTACCCCGACGATGATGCCATCCGGGCGGACCTCCAGATCGCCAAAGACGCCGGTCTGAACGGGCTGCGCTGCCACATCAAGATCAACGACCCGCGTTACTACTACTGGGCCGACCGCCTGGGGCTGCTCATCATGCAGGACATCCCCAACCCGGCCATTTCCACACCCGCCGCCCAGCAAGCCTGGGAGGACTGCCTGCGCGACACGCTGGCCCGTGACGGCAACCACCCGTCGATTTTCTGCTGGGTGCTGTTCAACGAGACCTGGGGGCTGACCGATCACCGCCGCCCGGCGAGCTGGCAATGGCTTGCCGAGCAGGTGGCCAGGACAAAAGCGCTGGACCCGACGCGGCTGGTGGAAGACAACTCGCCCTGTAACTACGACCACGTGGTCACCGACCTCAACTCCTGGCACTTCTATATCGGCGATTGGGGCGCAGCGCGCCGGCACGTGCAGGCAGTGGTGGAACGCACGCAGCCCGGTGCGACCTTCAACTACGTTTCCAGCCTCTCGGAGCATCCCGAGGCGCAACGGTACCGCCAGCATCGTGAGCCGCTGCTGAACAGCGAATACGCCGGACTCGGCGCCGGTGGCGGCGACCGCGACATCAGCCAATCACTGAAGTACCTCACCACCGACCTGCGCCGCCACGACAAGATCTGCGGCTACGTCTACACCGAGTTGACCGACGTGGAATGGGAACACAACGGGCTGGTGGAGTACGACCGCAGCGCCAAGGGGTTCGGCTACGACGCCTTCGTACCTGACATGACCACGGCTGACCTGCTGGGCCCCGATGTCATCGGGCTGGACTGTCCCCCGTGCCAGACGCTGGCGCCCGGGGCTGCCTTCAGCGCGCCGGCCTTCGTCAGCCACTGGTCGCAGCGCGACCTCAGTGATTGCACGTTGCGCTGGCGCATGGAGGTTGTTGATCGCCTGGGTGAGCGTTACGTCTACCGCGACGGCACGATTGCGCTGCAACCGCGCCGCTACGCCGTGACCAACGCCGGCCTGATCGCTGCCACCTTGCCCACTGAGCAGGGCCTGGTGACGGTCGTGCTCCAACTGGTCACCATTGCCGGCGCGGTGGTTGCCCGCAATTACGTCAACATTGAAGTCTGGGCGGCGCCGGCTCCACGGCAGGAGCGCCTGCCCAGCGGGTGGGCGCTGCGCGTGGCGCCGGGCGCCTATCAGGCCAGCACCTGGCCGGTGGTGCGTCCACTCGCCGGCGGCGGCAAGGTGGGCGTCGGTGGCAGCGGCAGCATCACTTTCGCCTTCCCCTGGCCAACTGAGCTTGCGACAGCGACGGTCCGCGGCTTGCGCCTGAAGCTGGAGTTAGGGACGCACGCTGCCGCCGGCCGTAACACCAGTTGGGGTGGCAAGGCGGCCGGCTACCCACAGACGGAGCCGGGACGCCGCATGCCGGGCGATGTCGTGCTGCACCTGAATGGCCTTGCAGTTGCGCAACAACGCCTGGCCGACGACGCCAATGACGCGCGGGGCATCCTCAGCTTCCAACAGCAGACCACCGACGACAGTTCTTACGGCGAGTTGGTGGAAGTTACCGTACCAACGGAAGCGGTTGCTGAGATCGTCGAGGCCGCGCAGCGAACCGGCGCCGTCCAACTGCAGATGACAGTGCCAGCCACAGGGGGCCTCGCTCGCGGGCTCTCCATCTACGGCGAGCGTATAGGCGCCTATCCGTTAGACCCGACGCTGCTCATCGACGTTGCCGGCTGAACGCTAGACAGGGCCAAATGGCTCAGCTACCGGGAGGCCGAGGTCCGGGAACAGGGGGCAGCGCAGCGTGTCGCCGCTGCGCAACACGGCCGTCGCCAGCAACTGGCCCTCCCGCAGTTCGTAGGTCGTGATCGTCCGGCCGCTCGTGTCGACCAACCAGTAGTGCCGTACACCCGCGCTCTCGTAAGCCTGGAACTTCTTGCCCCGTGGCGGGCGATCAAAACGTGCAGTGGTCGGAGAAAGCACCTCAACCACGATATCGGGGGCGCCGACGACGGAAGGCACATCTGGGTGCTGCAAAATGGTTTCATGTCCCCGTACAACAAAGAAGGCGTCGGGTTTATAAGCATGTTCCACGGGGATGTCTGGCCCGCGATAATCCAGTACAACCATGCGGTCGGTGCCCGCCCGGCCATAGCCCGCGCGCTGCGCGTCAATCAGATAGCCGAGACAGACAACCGCCGCCCACATGTGTGGATCTTCCGGCGAGGCGTGCGACACCAGTTCCCCCTCAATAATCTCGAACCACTCCTGACTGCCGGCAAACTCAAGTTCGTCTGCCAGCGCCAGGAAATCGGCCACTGTGTAGCGCCGGCGTTCGGTCGCGATTGCTGCCATATCGCCTCCTTTCCTGCATTATCGCCGGTCGAAACTGCGAAGGGGAAACCTGCCCGAGTGCCCGGCGACTGAAGTCGCGGGCTAACACCGGGCCAAGCCCGCCTTCGCGGGCTAACCCAGTCCGCGAAGCGCCCAAAGGGCACCCGCTTCGCAATGGTAGCCGCGACTTCAGTCGCCAGGCCGCCCCTACCGCACCACCGCCCGCTCCAGCGCGGCCCGATCCACGCCGATGCCGAGACCTGGGGTGTCGGGGAGCACCAGTTCGCCCGCTTCCAGACGCATTGGCGCCAGGAAGTCGTCTTGCCAGGGGTGGAGACCGGCATAGCTCTCCACGATCATGCCGTTGTCGACGGCGGCGACAGCGTGGGCGCCGATGTAGTGGTTGCCGTGCGGCGCCATCGGCAGGTGGTGGGCGGAGGCCAGGGCAGCGATGCGCACCCACTCGGTAAGCCCGCCGGTGGTCTGGGGGTCGGCCTGCACGATGTCGGCCGCCTGGTGTTCGATCAGGTCGCGGCAGCCCCAGCGCGTGTACTCGATCTCGCCGCTGGCCACCGGCGTATCGAGCGCTCGGCAAACTGCGGCAGCCCCTTCCAGGTCGTCCGGCCAGCAGGGTTCTTCGAACCATGTCAGGTCGTAGCGCTCCACCGCGCGACCGAAGCGGATGGCTTCGGCGGCGTTCCAGGCGTTGTTGGCGTCGACCATGAGTTGGATATCGGGGCCGAGCGCCTCGCGGGCGGCCCGTACCCGCGCCACGTCCTCGTGGAATGGAGCGCCGCCCACCTTCATCTTCACGGCGCGGTAGCCGGCGTCCACGAAGCGCATGAGTTCCGCCGCCAGTTCGGCCGGCCCCTTGCCATCCTCATAGTAGCCCCCGGCTGCGTAGGCGGGCACGCGGTTGCGGTAGCCGCCGAGCAGCCGGTAGACAGGCAGCCCCAGGATCTTGCCGCGCAGGTCCCACAGCGCGTTGTCGACGCAGCCGATAGCGGAGATGGCGTCCCCTTTGGCGACCGGCTTGCGCCAGCCGGTGAACATGCGCTGCCAGAGCCGGGCAGCATCCAGCGGGTCTTCTCCCACCAGCCGGGCCTTGATCGACCCTTCGATAGTGCCACGATTACCGCCGAAGCAGACGCCCGTCACCCCCTCATCGGTCAACACCTCCACAAAGGTCAGGCCCTTGTTGGTGGTGGTGAGGATGGAGTTGCGGTACGGCCGCTCCAGCTTGCCCAACGGATAGGCAGTGACTTTGACATCGGTGATGCGCATCGGTGATTTGCCCCTTTTCTATCGTCGTTGGGGCGATGCTAGCAGATAAGCGGGGAATGCGTCGGACGTCGTTGGGGGCGACGGCACCGGGTCACCCTATTATCACGGGCAGGACCCTCTACGTCCGCACTTGGAAGGGCGGCCGTGGCCCTACGCCGGACGGCGGGAGAATACCGGTACTCCCGATATGTTCAGGCGCCCTTGTTCGCGCCGCAGCCTGGCGACCCGCTCGGGTGTCCGGATGGGGATGACGTAGACGGGAATCCCCTCATCCAGTTGCAAGGCCAGCATCCGTTCCATAACCAGATCCGCCACCTCGTCGGGATCGTCCAGATCGACCGAGGTGGTGAGATGGGTCACCTGCGGATCCTCCTCTCCCGGCCCTATGTCAAACGCGGCGGTCGGATACCGCCGCGCGATCATCCCCCGTAGCTCGGTCACGGCCTGCTGTCGGCGGGGATCGAGGCTGCGTTCATACTCGTCGCTCATGCGGTTTCGCCCCCTATGGTCTCCACGCTATGTAGGAACGACCGGGCGCGCTGGAGCGCTCACCGCTCCTGCCAGGCTCTCTTCGGCCTTGTCACGATAGATATCGTCTCGCTCAATCATATCGGCAGCATACGTCGCCCACGAACCAGCGTCAACCAGCGCCGCTATTTGACTTTTTACTGCTCCGACAGTTCCCAGCCGCTGGTAGTGACGATCTGCCGGAAGATGGCTTCATCGAGATGCAGGCCGAAACCAGGCGTATTCGGTAAGGCCACCCGCCCATCCTGGAGTGTGTAGCCAGACGCGTCCAGGCCGGGGGTCGTGGCTTCATCCCATTCGACCATGGCAAAATGGTGGAGTACGCCAGCGAGATGGCCACTGGTGTAGTTGCCGACGTGGCCGCCGTAGTGGTGGGGCGCCGACCACACGCCGATCTCGTCCAGTTGGCGACCCGTGGCCAGCCAGCGCGTGAAGCCGTAACCGAGAATGTCGTACTGTACGGCGTCGATCAGCCCGTCCTTGGCCCAGGCCAGCAGGGAAGGGGACGCTTGCCCTTCGCCATCGGCGATGAGGATGGACAGCCCTTCCTTCGCCAGCCACTCTTTGAGGGCGCGATAGAGGACGCCATCTTCGTGGAAGGGCTCCTCCAGCCAGTAGAGACGGCAAGCGGCGGTCTCGGCCAGCACGCGCTTCGTCAGGTTGAGGTTGTAGCCGTTGTTGGCGTCGATTAGCAGTGGTGGCTTCGGCCCGACCGCTTCGCGCACTGCCCGGATGACGGCAATGTCGCGCTGCGTGCCTTCCTCCAACGGCAGGTGGCGAGCGCCGCGACCGACCTTGATCTTAAAGGCGCGGTGACCGCGCTCGTAGCCGGAACGCGCTTCAGCGGCGATGAGGGCAGCGGCCTCTTCCTTGGAGGATAGGTGCAGATCATCGAAGTAGAGCGACGTATCGTAGCAAGGGACGCGAAACGGAGCGTCAACCCTGGCGCTGGTTCCCCGCGCCGCCAACGCATACACCGGCAGGCCAGCACGCTTCGCCGCCAGGTCCCATAGAGCAAAGTCGGCAAGCAGGCCGGGCCCCGTCGCGCCAATTTCGGGAACGAAAAGCACATCCATTGGTTGGCCCAGCAGGTCTGCAGCCTGCTCCCGGCTGACATTGGAGGGGCCGAAACCACTGGAACCGTCGTCCAACGTGACGCGCAGGACCGGCGGTCGCACGGTCAGGCCATGGTCTCCGAGGCGAGCATTGCTACCGGCGTAGCGCGGGCGCTGCCCTTCCAGGCGGGCCCATTCCAGGCGCGTGACTCGGGCTATGTCGGCCAAGGCGCTGCTCACTTCCTTGTCAATCGTCTGGATGTCGCGCGCGAGCGCGTGTTCGACATGGTCAAGTTCATCTCGGCGTATGATACCGTTGGAAACAGCGGCCCATGGAAGCATGCCGGGTCTGCGTCCATGTATCTCTTGACCGGGCAAGAGTTGCCCAATGGCTATGGGAACCCATGGGGATGCAGGGTGATCAAGTACATCGGTTCCAAACGAGTGATCGTGCCGCAGATTGTCGCCATTGTGAAAGGTCTCCCCGGAGTGCAACGCGTGTGCGACCTGTTCGCCGGCACCACGCGCGTCGGGCAGGCGCTCAAGGCGCAGGGCATGTTTGTGGTCAGTAACGACCTTGCCTCGTACAGTGAAATACTCGGGCGTACCTACATTCAAGCAGACGCAACGACGCTAGACCGGGAACGCCTGCTCGGTCTCCTTCGCCATCTCCAATCATTGCCGCCAAGGGCCGGGTACTTCACCCGTACTTTCTGCGAAGAGGCGCGCTACTTCCAGCCCCGAAATGGCGCCCGGATAGACGCGATTCGAGAGGGCATCGAAGAGGTTGCGCGGAATGAGGAGGAGCGCGCCATCTTGTTGACGAGCCTCTTGCTTGCCGCTGACCGCGTGGACTCCACAACCGGCCTCCAGATGGCCTTTTTGAAAGACTGGGCCCCCCGATCCTACCACGACCTGGAATTGCGCCTACCGGAGATGCTACCTGGACCAGGGTGCGCCCTGCGTCGGGATGCCAATGATCTATCTCAGGAGCTTGATGATGTGGACCTCGTGTACATTGATCCGCCGTACAACCAGCACTCGTATTTCTCAAATTATCACGTTTGGGAAACGCTGATTCGGAATGATCAACCGGATGCGTACGGCATCGCGAGAAAGCGCATTGATTGCAAGGTCAATAAGAGTAGATATAACTCGAAGAGAGAGATAGGTACTGCCTTTCTCGATCTTCTACGATCCATTCGAGCGAAGTATCTGTTGATATCGTTCAACAACGAGGGATATCTCGGCACGCTGGATATCGAGAATGTTCTCAAACAAAGAGGCTATGTGAGCTCTGTGGGCATTGATTTTAAGCGGTACGTCGGGGCGCAGATCGGTATCTTCAATCCCCAGGGAGAGAAGGTGGGAGCCGTTTCGCACCTCCGTAATCAGGAGCATCTTTTCCTCGTGGGTCCATCCCGCGCCGTCGTCGAGTCAGCGCTGGCAACGATACGGCCGACCGCCGGGCTTCGCCAGGCAAGCCTCCTGGTGGAAGCCACAGTGTAGTATTGGGTTCTTTCAGGAAAGACCACCGACAGATTGTGGGATACGAATGACCCGACTCGAATCACCAGCGACAACGTTGCACGCGAACGTACGTATTGACGCCGGGCAGCGAACGCCGCTGCGCCGCATCTGGCGTTACGCCGGCTACGACGAGCCAAACTACACCTACACCGCCAACGGCCGGGAACTGCTGCAGAAGCTGGGCCGGATGGACGACGGCCCCTACTTCATCCGTACCCATTACCTGCTTTGCTCCGGCGACGGCACGGGCCGGCCGAAGTGGGGCTCCAGCAACGCTTACACCGAGGACGCCGCCGGCAACGCCGTCTACGACTGGACGATTGTCGACAGGATCTTCGACACCTACCTGGAGACCGGCTGTGTGCCGTTCGTGGAGATCGGCTTCATGCCGGAGGCGTTGACCACGGCCCCAGCAGGGACGCCCTACAGCGACCTGCGTGAGGGCGGCTGGCGCTACCCGCCGCGCGACTACGGTCGCTGGCAGGAACTGATCGCCGCGCTGGCCGCCCACTGTCTGGAGCGCTACGGTCTGCGCGAGGTGCGGCGCTGGTACTGGGAACTGTGGAACGAGCCCGACATCTTCTACTGGGCGGGAACCGTCGA
>DHIZ01000128.1 GCA_002404055.1 Chloroflexi bacterium UBA4733 | reverse complement strand
GCGACTGGGACGCCTTCCACACCTTCCGGCGTCGCCAGCGGCATAGCAAGCTCTACCTCCTGCCCTACCCGGACCCGCCTGCCCCACTCGAGCTCGCGGTGCTGGACACCTCCCCCGACACGCTCCTCACCTTAGCAGCCTAGCGGCGTCAACAAAGGTGAAACACACCCAAATGACATCCGCGATGAAACCGATGTCCGCGACGATGTGGATCGTCTCGTAGACCACCGCGAGAGTCCAGGCCCAGGCGAGCCCACGCCACAATCCGTAGCCCTGGACCAGCAAGATCGTCCCGATGCCCAGCAGCAGTGCCGGCAGCTCCGGCGCCAGACCCTGGAGGAAGCCCAGCCCGGTGGGTCCCGCCACGGGCGCCCAGCCGGTGGCCACGGCACCGAGGCCGCCCAGGACAGACAGTCCGCCCATGATCCCGTCGATGGCGGCGACCACGCCGACGCCGCGTGGACGGAGCGGCTGGATCTGGGTCTGGTGCGCATCTCGGCTGGAACTGATCGCTTCTGTCATGGCCCTTCTCCTTTTCTCTCTGGCCCGGGTCGCTCTGTCTCGCATCCGGCCCGGCGCTCACTGCCAACTATGCCGTCCCGAATCATCCGTGTCGTCACCCGCCGATTGACGCTTTGGGCTACGCTGGGCGCGGTAAAGCCTGGCACTCGCTACATCGTGTGATGGAGCAGCGCATCATCCTACGGAATGGACGCGACGTGGGGGCACTCAGCGGAATTCCGCAATTACCTCAATCGGGCCGACAATGTTGCGGTTGAACTCCGGCAGCTCCTCTGCGGGGACCCAGTACTCCTGGTGCACCGCACCGCCGACCGTGCGTACCGGGTAGCGCCGCAGGAAGGCGCTTCGCACTGCAAAGCGAGTGACGTAGCCAACGTAGCCGGAGGCAGTGTCCTTGGTGTTCCAGTCCCGGGCGATTTGCGTCGCATATACTTCTTTGAGCACCGGATAGAAGATCGGCTGATGGGGCAGGCGAGGCGGGAAGGCCTGCCAGCCGGTATCGCGGATGAGGTCGAGTTCGCGCTGCCCCACTGGGCGATACAGCACGACGAGTGTCCCGTCGTCCGTCCTGCTTCTCCTCGCTGCCATCATCTGGCGCACAGAAACTGCTGACTGACCAGAGCGACCTACACTGCCGCACGTCGTCCTCCAGATCGGCCTGAGCCGGTCGTCCCAAACGCGCTGACCGCCTGATAGCAGGTGCGGTTGCTGCAGACTGTCGGCGACCGAGCACAGAGACCACCTTTCGCAAGTTGGCGGTCAACATGGCGGTCAAGGCCGTCCGGATCGACAACCTGGCGGTGAACTTTAGTGCCTGTACCAGAGGGAAATCGGAGCCGACGGTCAGAATCGAACTGACGACCAGCTGTTTACGAAATAGTCCCGACCGGTTGTGGGCCGTCCCGCGACGTCCCTCTGCCTCTGGAAATGTCTGGGTTTTGGATGATTTGGGACGCGGCGGGACGGCCCACAACAATCGGATTGGGCTACTTTTTGGTTTACGGAGGAGTCTTGAAATAGGCGGAGCGCCATTGCCTTCGCGTCGAACAGTTTGGGAGTTCTGAGCGGATTGTTCCACGAAAGCTCGTGTCTGCAGGTGGCACCCCGAGTGAAGATGCTACCCTCCTCCCGACTGGCAATGGCCCACGCTTCCCAGCCTGGCGACCCGCTCCGGGCGGACCAAGCCGCGCTCCCTCCAAGTATCCTTGCGTCGGAAATGTGGCGTCCGAACGGGCAGTGGCACGATGCACGCAGCACGCCCTCTGGAGGCTGTGCGGTGCTGGATAACCTGCAGCGGACCGGCGCACGTCGAGCAGCCACCTGTCGCAGCGCCGAGGCCGTCGCCGAACCTGACCAGGCGTGCGGGGTTCAGTGGCTATCGATCATTGGAGATGACACGGTACCAGGGGCCCGTTGCCTGCCAAAGTAGCGCGGTCATTACGCGATCATATGGAATTCGGGATGCTGGAGCCAGGCGCGCAGGAACTCCACGTCGACCATGTGGGTGAACAGCTTCCGCCCGCGGGAAGCCGGATAAGGGATCTCATAGACCCGACCGGGCAGCGCACCGACGAAGGCGCGGATCGCCTCGGGCGTCTGTGACGGGTGATCGTCCTCCGTGGCATCGGGCGGGAGCTCCCAATACCGTACAGACGGCGCGAGCGCTCCGCCGAGGTCGATCATGCCGGAATAGCGTTCCGCGACGCGCAGCGCCAGCAACCCGAGGATGCGATGGTTCTCGGCGCCGCGACAGCCCGCGTAGAGCAGGATATCCTGGACCGGCCTATAGCCGAGGCAGGCGGCGGTCGCCACGAGCGTCATCTCCTCGTCCGGCTCGGGCTCCTCCAGCTTGACGTAGAAGGCGCACGGCGGCCAGCTGTCCGCCGGGAGGCCGAACGCCCCAACGTCGCTGACCCAGAACGGGCCCCAATCACCGAGTGTCCCCTCCAGGCGGCTGCTGACGCTCCGGAGCCACTCGTCCAACGCCTCCACCTGAGTGGCGGTGAGCGGCTCGCGCAGTGGCACGACAGCGGTTGGCCCTGCCATGGCGAGCCGTCCTCCTGGCCGGGAGCCGCCCCGGTGCTCAGAGCGGTAGACGAGTCAGGCGGGACCAACTGCGACGCCGTCCCCTGGTCGCATGCCGCCACACAGGGCCTATGGCGCACGATACCATCATTGGCGCACGCGCATGCCGACACAGCCGCCTGGTGCCAGCGCAATTCGAGTAGGCGGCAGCCTATTCACGTGAGCAGGACCAGCTCCGATCCGACGAGGCACGCCACGGTGCCATCCGCAATCATGCTCACGCCGTACGGCTGCGACGGTCCGAGCGCGGTCGTGAAGACCAGGCGTCCGTCGCTGTCGTAACAGACGATGCCGCCAACAGTGGCGGCGTAGATGCGTCCAGCGGCGTCAACGATTGGTTGAGATGTTGACCAGGTCAACCGAACGGCCAGTGGCCGTCCCCAGCGCTCGTGCCCGTCCGGCGTGAGGCGCGCGAGCCGGCCCGAGGAGAGCGCCGCCCAGCCACCGTCCGGGTATTCAGCGAACAGGGCAGCATGGCCGCATTCCCCGAGGCCGCGCCCATCCGGGTCGACGAACCAGGATCGGTGGTCGTTGACCGACCCCACGGCGGCGACCTGCGCCCGATTGACGGTGACCGGGAGATCGGCGTGACGAGGCGCCGCCTGCCAGCGCAGGTGGCCGTCCGGAGAAAGTCGGCACAGTCCCTTGCCGGCGTAGCCGGCAACCGCGAGCGAGCCGTCCTCATAGAGCGTCGGGGGGAGGATGTCGTAGCCGAAGGCGCCCAGACTGCGCCAGCCGTCGGCGTCGAGGCGGTAGACGTCGCCAATCGGCGACCCGGTGAGCAGAGCGCCGTCGCGCGTGAGGTTCGGTGCGCTGCCCGAATCGTCGAGGCCGTCCGCAACGCGTAGGCGTGCTCGTAGCCAGCCTTGCCCGTCGTAGCGCACGGCGTGGTGCGCCAGGGTCAGGATCACGTCCCCGCCGTTCAGCGCCAGTGGCGCGGAGTGATAGGGGGCCGTCCACCGACCGTCGCGCAGCGACCGTGACCAGTGGAGGTCGCCCAATGGCGAGAGCGCGAACAGCGTGCTGGCGGCGGCGACGCGCCAGGAGCCGTCGGCTGCCACGACGATACCGCCTCCTCCTCCGCCGGCGCCGCGACCGGCCGCGAAGGGAAGCGTGATACGCTGGTCAACGCGACCCTGCTCCGGCCCGCGAACGGGCACACGGGAGCGATTCCCCTCATCGTAGCCGGTGCGAGGCCAGCAGGTTCGAGCGAGCGTCATAACCATCAGCACGGACGAGAGGCCAGCGAGCGAGAGCGGACCATCAGCGTGACTGTGGACGAAGGGCCTCCTCGTATTGCCGGCGATCGAAGGTGAACCCAGGCAGGGCGTCGTAGCGCCAGTGGCCCGCGCGGGACTGCGGCCCGCGGTGCGGCTGCCGGAAGTCGCTCCAGGTCACGGTCTCCGATCCAATGGCGATGCACACGAGCAGGGGCCAGCATCCCGGCTCCCCACACTCGCACTGCAGCACCGGGACTGCCTCCGGCTGCCAGTCCCAGCCGGCCGCAGGCTCACCAAGCAAGTGCCGGGACGGCAGAAAGGCCACCATTGGCGGGATGCCCACGTAGGCGCCGGCGAGGTTGGCATGTCCCTCGTGCAGCGCGGAGGACAACTCCACGTCGCGGATGAGATCGACCAGGCGACGTCCGTTGATGCGGATGGTGACTACAGGCGTCGTCTTGCTGCCCGAGCTGGCGGCCACGTCAGTGACGAGGTGAATGATGTCCATGGCGTAGCGGCGAACCATCAGAGAAATCCGGGTCTGATTGGACCACCCGCTGAAGGATACCGTGCTGTACGATACATCGCCACCGGCCACGCGCTCGTTGCCGTCGCGCGCCGCCCTCGCTGGCCGCACATGTGCTCTGGCGACTCCAGGATGAAATCCGCAGTCGTCAGAAGCCCGACCATGGAGATCCCATCGCGGAATCGCTAGAAACGTTGGGCGAATGAATGAGCAGCAACTGCAGCGTGTCCTCGCGCAAGGACTCGGTCGCGGCGTGCGCTTCCTTCGCGACACCGACGCCACGCCGTATCGCAGCATCATTGCCGCCGCTTGCGTCCACAACACGGCCTATGATCCACAAGTGGAGGGGAGCCGCGCGCCGTACATGCTGGACGTCATCCGCGCGACCGGTGAACCGGCCTTCTACCGTGCGCGCGTTTTGGCGGCGCTGGAGACTGTGACCGAGTACCGGGACGCCTGCCAACTCTTCGATTTCGCGCGACTCTTCGCGCTCGACGGCGACGCCGAGGCCCGGCAGATGATGTATCGCAAATTTGCGCGCGACGACACCGAACAACGGTGTACCGGTGCGGAGGAGATCATCGAACTGGACGGCCTGGCCGGCTTCCTCGCGGTCGCCCGCCATATCGGCGCTGCCGTGCGCGCCGACCCGTCGCTGTCAGAAGATAGCTCCCTCCTGCGGATGGCCAGGGATCTCCTGGGTCCGCGCGAGGTTGACGACGCCCTCACGCAGGCGGGTCGGGACGATGCGACCATCGTCGCCTACCGTGAGGCGGTTGCAGCGAACGCTGCCGCGTACGAGTCCTACCGAAGTCAGCAGCCGAACCTTGCCGCCTTCGGCTACGACGACCTCGTTGCCTGGATCGCCGCCCAGGGAGTGCGCGCCGCTGCCCCATACTTGCGCCGCTGGGGCGAAGGCGCCACCGTGGGAGATCTGGCGCGCGCTGCGGTCGATCTGCCGCTTCAGGCCGACGCCGAACGCCTGATCGCCTTCCTGCGTGTCTTCGCCGGGAGGTCGTACCCGCTCGACCCGACACCGTTGCTGAACCTGGCCCGGCATCCGAACGAGCGGGTGACTGCCGGGGCGATTATGGCCCTGGAGCGTCTCACCGATTGGCGCATCCGGGCGCTGGCCCTCGACCTCCTGAACGACGCGGCGGCAGACGGGTACCGGAGAGGACAGGCGCTGCGGCTCATGGCGCGCCACGTCGAGCCCGGCGACGTCACCATTGTCGGGACGACCCTCGACGCCGCCAAGGATGCGCACGCGGACGACTTCCACGCCCTCGGCGCCGGGGCGCTGCGCGTGCTACAGGCCTGCCCCACACCGGAGGCCATCCCGGCGCTCCTGACGCTCTACGAGTCGGGACCGTGTTCCTCCTGCCGCGAGCGCAGTGTGGATCTTCTCCTCCAACTGGGCAGCCTTCCCGACCATGTGCTCGACGAGGTGCCGTATGACGCGAACCTGGACCTCCGCGCCAAAGGCAGAGCGTTGATAACCGAGCGAGACCGGGCCGGTCCCACATGAGAGCCGTGGCAGCCTCTAACAGCAGGTCGTAAGAACGACGCTCGACTTGGGCGGTGAGGTCACGAGCAAGATGTGACGCAGATCAAGCGCGCTTTCCTGCTGCCCGCCATCAGCAAGGCTACCCGGATCGCTCAGCGAGCGTGGGGATGGCGGAGCATTTGCGTGGTGACGTGGAGCAGCCCCGCTAACGCCTACTCGGCGGGAACGGCCTCTGGCTCCTTGCGGAACCGCGCCTTCAGTCGCTCCAGTTCCGGGTATTTCCCGGGGCGGGAACTCCCACCCGGAATGAAGGCCACCTTGCCATCCTGCTGGTCCTCGACGGGTAGCTGAGGGAGCTGAATGACCCGGATGGTGCTGGACCCGACACGCATCGTTCGCCCGGCAGGGCGATAGCCATGCCCGTGGGTTTCCGTCGGCATGCGCGCCTCCCTCCTTGCTCCCTTGACTATAGCAGGGGCAGGCTAGAAGGTGATGCTCTAGGCTATCGCCGGTTACCTGCTATCAGCACAACGCAGGACAGAGCAGTACGATGCAAGTATTGCTTCCACCCCCTGGGTAGCCATCCTTTGGTTGTCGGCCCGTTACATGCTTGCCCGAGTCTGCCCTCACCGGTGCTGCCGGGCGGATACCGGACGCCGACTATATGTCGACATGCTCGACGGAAGTGGCCTATTCCCTGGCACTAGACCAACAATGACCGCCTTGCTCGTCGCATTTGGTAAATCAGGATCCGGAGGCATACTTTCAACCCAGAAGCTGTCTCGCAGGTGATAGAGACCGGCGACCGGAGTTTGGCCCCCGTTCGTGCGGGTTGTTCTCTTCTGGTTACGGTGGCCAGCAGCGTTACCGGCGCGTAAATCCAAAACCATGAGAAAGGAGACGCGGTCCGCGGCAGTCGCGTAGACATCAGACTGCGCCACGAAACTCGTACGCACGTGCTCTGGTGAAATTGACTCGAACTCGTGCTTCGCCTCGACCGGGAAGCGCGCTGTGTCGAATACCACCCCGGTGTCCGGTCTCCCGCCCCCACTGCGTGCGAACTCGTAGATTGCCTTTGGCCCGAAGCCTTGCCGCAGCCATTCAAAGAGATGCTCTTGGAGCTGGCCTTCGTTCGCACCCTGTCCGAGGCCACCGTCCGCCTCGCATCGCACGTAAATGGGGGCGCGGTCTCGGACGTAGTGCGCGAACTTGACGATGGACACGAGCACCTCCACCAACCGGGCCCATTTCGCTGGCGAGTATTCACCCAAAAGATCGGCGACTCGACGTACCAACGGGCGAACGACCTCATCCACAGCCGGATCATTGCCGAAGAGATCTGGCCGTTCGATTGGCAGTGGTGCCGAGGTTAGCCCAATATCCTCAAGCCATTGTGGGAGCCGGTGCTGGACGAGCGCCTCGATAGTCTCCTGGAGCAGGGTATCGGGACGGCGGCCGACTTGGGTCGCGAGATCAGCCACCTGCGCGGCGAGGCCTTCGTTGAGTACCGGATCGGCAGCGAAGGCGAAGGCCGCCGCAGCCTGCTCCAAGGCACGAAGTCCCTGTGCTATCACGTCATCGCCGTGCGTGGCAACATAATCTTGGGTGATCCGGGCGAAACGCCGTTGATGCACCACGCGCGCCAGGAGCGGGCCGAGGCTTGCGGCAAAGATCTTGTCAGCAATGACACCTGCGCCAGACGAAAGCTTGTTGTCGTCATTCAAGATGGTCTCACCGCGTATCAGGGCATGCAGCCGTGCGAGATCCTCCAGCGCGGCAGCAAAGTTGGGCCACTCCTCGACCGTCCCTGTGGCCTCGGCCGCTCTGCGCAGAGCGCTGGCGATGTTGAGTACACGTAGTGCGCGCAGCGTTTCGCGATCTGAGCGATAGCCGTGCCAGTCGTGCGTGGCAAGGCTAGAGAGCGACTGTTCGAGCCTGCCGGTCGGTTCGACCACGCCTGCCGTTGCGCCCGAATCACGAGCGAGCGCCATGAAGGCAAGCAGCGCATCAAGCAGCCGCACGAACATCGCGGCGTCGGGTCGATGCTCTTCGCTTCGATCCGCGCGGGCAAACGCCGCGCGCGCGGCAATCAAACGGTCGCTGAGTGCTGGCTGATCCTCCGCCATCAGCGCGAATGCAAGACTAACCAGCGCCAATTGAAACCGCGCCTCAGCCTGGACTGCTAAATCTGTTACCGTGACGAACTCGTCGAGTTTTGCACGCAAGTCTGGCTCCGGTCGCACCGCGTCCAGCCGTCCAATGACCTGCGCCGCCTTCACCAGCAGATACCGCGAGTCCCCGGTGTGCAGGCGGAGCAACAACACACAAAGCTGTGCTCGAGCGTGGGGATTTCGCATGGCGAGCAGCCCGAGCGCCTCCAGCAGCGCTGGCGCCAAAAAGGGGTAATTAGCCACTCGCCCGAAGGTGGCAACTAGGGTGTCTACCGCGACCGTGTCCCCGTCCGGCGCAGAAATAGCCAGAGCCAGAGCTGCGCTGCGAAGACTGAGGTCACTGCGCGCCAGCATCAGGGCGGCGGTGAGGCATTCAGCCGTCCCCACTGAGCCCTTGCCGGCGAAGACCGCCTCCGTCATGGTGTCAATCAGGTCATCGATGGTATTACCCGGGACGCTGTTGCGAAGGCGCTCCCCGATTTGCGCCCATTCGATACTCTCTGTCGACGACGCCAGCCAGGCTGCTCCGGTCGAGTTGGTCTGCGTCACGCCATCGCCAACTAGAAAGCGAACGGCGGGTTTTGGGCGCCGTAGACCTTCTCGTCGGCAGTGGCTGCCTCGAACTCGCTGCGCGCCGTGCCACAGATGATCTGAATCTGATCGGCGAGATCGGTGTCGACCCGAAGGAAGATCTCTGCCAGGGCCTCGGCATCCTCGCGCACCATCTCGCTGGAGCATGGTTGGTCGATGAGCAGAAATCCCGGGTGGCGACCGAGTCCTGGCTCTCGCCCGAGACACGTCATCGCCAAGTAAAAAGCGAGCTTGATGCGTAGGCGCTCGCCCTCATTCTGAATGCCGCCGAAGGTCACGCGCTGGCCGTGCTTATGGAGGTCGATCCTTCCTAATGGCGAGCAGGCGACGTCGCTAATGCTTTCGGCCCCAATGGTCCACGTCGTTGCCTGCGCCAGCGCTCCCAGACGGCCCAACAGTCCGCTGTTCCGCCGCCCCGCCTCCTTGCCTAGTACCTCTCGTACCTTCGCGACCACCCGCACACGCAGGTCAATTTCGTCCTCCGCGCCGTCCGGCGCAGGTTCCGCGCGCCGAAGCGCGATCGACACCTCGGCCTTAATACGGCCGACTTCCTGGAGGAGATCGGACTGTTCGGACGCTTCCTCTGCAGTCGGGAAGGCGTAGGTGATCCCCTGTTGGGCCGCTTGACGAAGGGCATTCGCCTCGTTCACCAAATCTGCAACCTCGTGCCGTAGGGCGGCCAGACGGTCCGTGATGGTGTCGCGCCCTTCAGTCATCTCCACCATCTCGCGCCGAATGTCCGCGGCCTCAGCACTGAGCGTGGCCATCTCAGCGTGGTCAGCGGCATGGGCTGGATGGCCACAGAGCCGGCACAAATGTATTGTCAACTCCCGTTCCACGGCTTCCGTGTCGACTGTCGCATCGCAGTTGGGACAGAGACTTACTTCAAGCCCCGTGAAGTGGAGGCGCAACGAGACGGCCTCACGCAGTTGGCGCTCGTGGGCTCGCTGGCGTTGGAGGGAGTTGGTCAACTCGTTGCGCTCAACTTCCAGGCGTAGCTGCTCGTTTCCTTTTTCCGCCAGGGCAAACTGAACTGCCATGAGGCGCTGCGCAGGCTCACCGCCCTCGATGGCGGAGCGCCGAGTCGCTTGCGTAGATCCGATTACTTGGAGCCTGGCCTGAGCCGCCCGAAGGCTTTCCTCAAGTCGCGCAACTTGCTCTTTGGCCTGTTGCACCTGCGCGGCTGTCTGCTGCTCCTGTACCTTTGCCTCTTTTTTCACTCGGGACGCTTCCACCCCCAGCTTGTTGAGGGGCTCAACGAGGTGCAGGCCGAGGAACGCTGATAAGATCAGCCCATCCTGGTTCCCCATTGCATGGACGGGATCGCAGATTAGGTAGTGATCACCGCCGTCAGGAATATAGAGCGCCTGGAAGTAGGTGAGCCAGCTCGTGCTTCGCTCGGCTATCCCGGTGGGAGTCGATCCATCTTGCTGGGTCCATGACAACGGGCCAAGATCAAGGCGCAGGAAGAAGAAGCGTTGCAGTTCGGCCTTGATCGCTTCTGCACCGGTCACATCGAAGATGGTGAGCGCCATCTCCTCGGCAACTGCCTCGAGCGGTCGGAACTCTTCTCCCGCCAGCAGCAACGCACGCGGCGCTCCTCCCCGTGTGGAGAGTAGTACGGTAAAGATCCGAAGGTCGAGGGAAAAAGCCAACCAGATGTCCGTGATCCAGTTGTGCACATCTGCGTCGTAATCGCCGTCATCACCAGTAAGAGCGTACTTGATCGTCTTCAGGATCGAGGACTTGCCGACCTCATTGTCGGGGATGCATATTACGTTGACACCTGGTGAAAAGGCCTGGTCGTAGCGAAAAGGCTCAGGTGGTTGACCGCTCCTGCGCTTCACCCCCGCGAAACACAACTGCTTAATGCGCAGAGATGGCGACTGACGTGCCCGCCGCTTTTCGTCCAGGGTTAGCTCCGCCACGACTCGAGTCACATCGTCGCGCGTGATGCGGCCCTGGTTCCTGGGGGAAAAGCTAGTGAGTACCGCGTCCACGAGCGCGGCTGACGTTAGCGCTTGCTCGTCCGTCTCTGATAATGGTAGAGGACTACTCGCCGCTGACTTGGTCGCGCTGTCACTCAAAGTCCACCCCCAGCGGCTCCCCGAACACCCGGCAAAAGTTGCGCCCGATCTCTTCGGGCGGGAGATCCGGGATGATCTCGGCCAAATGCGCCTGTCGGTACGCTTGGTGATCGTACTGAAGGTCCTTGACCCGCGCGGCCGACAGATCGCGAAAGAAGCGATAAATCAGGTCTACCTGCTGGGCGTACCAGCGCGCGTGATCCACCGCGGCGACGAGGCGCCGCGCCTCCGTCTGGCCGAGTCGTGTGAGAAAATAGTGCTTTTGCGGCCGGGCCTCACCCCTTGGTTCCTGACCCGTGTATACCAGACGCCGTGCATACCACCACGCCTCAACAACGTCTAGTCGCTCATAGGCGCCCCGCCAGAACTTACGGAACGGGAGTGTCAGTAGTTCCGGCTGCCGTTCGCGCAGTGCAGTACGGATCAACTCCATCACCTCTGCTCGGTCGCAAGCCGCCTCGATACCGAGACGGTGCAACTCCATCAATTCGTACGCCAGGTAACCGGGGTACCGCACGAGGAAGTCAAGCTTTTGCAGGTAGTATTCTGGAGTGAAGTGGTGCGTCACTTCATGTTCGGGGAAGCATGGCAATCGACGATCTGACTCGTCGATCGGTACCGCGAAACGCGCCAGGATAAGTAGAAGCCGTGCGGCGTCCACCTCAGTGAAGCGTTCCGGGACGGACCCGGCAATGTAACGTTGCATTTCCAAAAACACCAAACTTCAGCGGACGCATCGCTCGCGCAGACCTTGCCAGGGCAACCGAATAAATTCGAGCATGGTAACGGCTTGGCAACAACAGCATACCAGCCCGATCATTGACGACGTGAAGCCGACGAGTCAGTCGTCTCGGGATGAGCTCGGGACGACATTATGATCAGCTTCAATCGCGCCTTTTCCGTGGCACAGCCGCCAACGCCTAGGAGTGACCAGCCGGGTCGGTTGGCCAAGCCCGTCGCACCTCGGGCAAGGGGTCGGTCCGGCACGCTTCCCGCCATCTTTCGAGGATAGGGGGAGCCTCTAATCCAATGTTGCCGCAGACGTGCGCAAGTTCACGGGCCAACCTAGCGGCGAGAACGCGATATTCTGGCAGGCTGGACGTCGGAATTGGATGGGACTGGCTCGCAATCTCTAGTCGTCCCCCTTCGTCCTGAAGCGCCGTTTCTGCGAAGAGATACTCTAATCCGACGGCAACAGCGCCGATCTGGCTTGTGTCGAGCAGCGTCGGAATCCTAGATAGCAGAAGAACCAGCGAGCGCAGCGCGGTACCCAATTCTGGCTGCCGCCGCGCCTGCACCCGGCTAATCAATTCGTCCAAGAGATCGCTAGGGGGCGACGGAAGCGCCGTGATGTTCAATGCGCGGCTGTACAGGAGCCAGTACACGACACCATTGATCGCCTCTCGCGTTGTCTCTGCGTCTGAGGACAGCATTGCCGTCCGCAACCTGTTCGTGACTTCATCGACGGAGGATGGGTTGATGATCAAGCTGAGCGGTAGCACCCGAAGGGTTCGGATACCCGCACTATCTAATTCGTGAAGGAGTTTGGCAACGCGGCTTCTCGTGTCGTCGCTGGCGTTGCCCATTTTCGGTAGTAGTATCTCCGCCAGGAAGACAACCAGCGCGAAGAAGCCGCGGTGAACATGCTCATCGAAGTGGCTACCGAGTTCTTCCCGCTCGTCGTGCCACCACGCTTCTGCTTTATCAAGCTGCTGTTGTACTTCCGTAGGTTCCCAGTCGATGCGCAAGATATTTTCGTCGTGAGTCCATTGCGGCCCGGACGTCACGCCACGCCACTGCTCGAGGTAGACCTGAACGTCGCTTGACATTGTGACGGACTTACGGACTGTTCCATCCTCCGTCTTGCGCCGCTCAACAATTCTTGGGAAGTCTCTCGACATGAGATACTCACGGACAATCTGCTTTACGTCGCCAGTTGGTGGCGGCAAGGCAATAATGACTCGAGGAAGGAAAGTCGTCTCGGCGGGCAACCCAGATGTACTGTCTCGTCGCGACCACAACGCGCCTCGAAACGCCGCAAGCTCGGCATCTGTCAGGCCGCCAATCTCCACCAACGAGTAGAGACGCATCGCAGCGCGGCCCCTCGCATCGGCAATGCCGTGTTCGACGATACGAGTGAGATTCGCAACGGAGGCTGTCCAGGCGTCCCTACGCATCTGTAACCCATCGGGTCGCGGGTCCGTCCAGGAAATGCGTCCAAATGGCTCGGGCCATCTCGAATCTGCGCCGAGCGTCCGAGCAGTAAAGCCCCCTTCCGCGGGAATTGGGAGGTCCAGAAGGTCGCTGAGTCTCCGCACCAGCTCCGCTTGCGGTAAAGACAGAAAAATGCGTTGGAACATATCACCCAACGTTTGGTGAACGACGGGATCTTCTCGGAACATCGCATGGTTGTATAGTGTTATTGCCAACGAGAGAACTATGTCTAACCGTTCAACGGTGAGGCGCGAACATAAGCGTGAGATTGCTTCCGTGAGGATACGCAATTGGTTGTCGTCGGGATTGCCCTGTTGTATCGCCTCTAAGAGCGCGGACACAAGGATTCGATCGAGAATTTGCACGTCCGCAGGAGGGATCGTGGCCACAGTCACGCGATCCAATAGCCCGTCGATCCCGGACCAGCTTCCCGCCCGAAGGAGTATGCTCACCGATCGTACGTATCCGAAGGGAGCAACCCACTTCGCCACGTTTTCGATAACGGCACCCGCAGCCACGACCATACCTGCACGTAGCGGCACGGCTCCTTCTTCGGTGAGTCGCAGCAATGCGAAGGCGGGAAGGAAGGGAGTGATATCGGGACCTGATGTCCACCGGTGTGTTCGGTGAATTACACCCGGGTCGAAACCCGGGGTTTCCCTCACCCCCATGTTCATTACGGGTTGTGACTGATCGAGCATTGCCCTCAGCCGGTCGAACTCAGCGCCCGGATCGCACCGAAAGCTTTTCAACCTTTCCCAACGACCGCCTTCCTGAGCGCGAAGATTTTCATTTGCGAAGGGATTGTTAGCGGCGACCTGCTGGATGAGCTGCATGGTCCAGGCCTCTTGGGAAAGCAACGCGTAGTCCGGTCTGAATGGTCGTATGGCAGCACGGATGCGTGAAAGGGCGGTTTCCGCCGTTCTACGGGCATCTCGCAACTCCCCTATTTCCGCGAGCACCGCTGCACGCCGCGCCTCCCAAAACGGCAGGTCTGGGCGCTCCGGCCATTGCTGGAGGACCTGCATCGCGCCGCGTCTGTCAAGACTGTCTCGCAGCATCAGCGCACGTTCATAATGCCAGCGTGACTGCCAATCACCGCGTTGATCGATCACCGGGCGCAGCAATTCGAGATATTGGTTGAAGCCGTCCTCGTCTCCAGCCTCTCGCTTTGCCCGTGTAACGGCAAGAGCGAGTTCGATCCAGCACTCGCCAATTCGCACCCAGTCCAGTGACGCATCGGCTGGCCTATCGGGTCGTATGGTCGCCGAGTCAAGCTTGAGGAGCGCCGGATATGGATTGAAGTCCTCGATCAACAGAGCGAGCTTTTCTGCAACGAAGGGCCAGATCGGAACCAGTGCGGTTTCCAAGCACCAGTTGATTTCATAGGCAACAAACAGACGTAGGTCAGCGGATATTTCGTCCAGTGACAGAAGCGCGGGTTCGACCCACGGCCAGATGTCGCGCCACAGTGAGTCCCTGTTTGTCGCCGGCGCGATGACCCAGCCAGGATATGCTTCCCGTTGAACCACGAGATACATGAGGAAGTCCCGCATGGCGGGTGCAGACAACGGTAGGGAAGCAAGGTGCTGCAGGTTGAGTGACGTCACCGACTTCGCTTGGCCCCCCAGGGGCACCGGTGGGACGCCCGGACTACGAGGCCACTTTTGCTCCGCTGAAATTGGTGGTATCGGCCAGAACAATTGACTCGGTGTCTCCCCGTAGAGCAGATCCAACAGGAACCACTCGATGGCCTTCTGATGGCGCAACGCTGGGATCGGCCAACTCGACAGCGGGAACAAGGGAGTCAAGTCGAGAGGGATAACACTTCGCGACTCAAGCAAACGTCGTTGCGACGGCGATATCTGTAGGATACCGGCGAGGTAGATGGGCGGATGATGAGGGCCGAGATGATCGCGCACCCAGCCGGACCAATACTGGAAATTCGGGTCGTCGCCTGAAAAGCCAATGAGAACGAAGACGTTCTCCATGATCGCCTGCTGCACAGTATTGACAAAGGGGGCGAACTGCGCAGGGTAGGTGCGGTAATCCTCTTCGGTTGCGATAAACGGCAGATAAGAAGGGAAGCCGCCGTGCAATTTGACGATTCGCGGTCGCAGCTTGGTGGGTAAGTCGGACGCGGTGACAGCGAGGTCATAGGCGCGCTCGTACACCATCGGTGTTGTCCGCTCAAGGAGCGTATCGTAATTGGTGGTGAAAATGTCGGCCCAAGGAAGATGGAGTAGGAGTTCGTGCAGATGGCCGGGCTTATAGGTGCCATCAGGAACTGATCGGAGTAGCAAGTCGTTAAGCTTCGCGCGTCCAAAGACAGCTTCATATTCGCTGGCGACACGCAGCGCTCCGGTACCAGCCGTCGCTTCGGCGAGACGGGCCTCATAGGCATGATCTGTCGGAACAGTAGGGAGATATAACTCCTGGTACAGCTTGCGGGCGATATCAATCCAGGTTGGGAACCTATCGGCCGGCGGCGCGATCGGTTCGGCGTTCCGGCTGAACCCGGAACCGATCATGACTGAAGCTTGTCCGACTTCCCTGCCGCACCACAGCCTTCTTCGAATCTGCTCGATGTGGTGCTGATCGGGGAAGGCCGGGTCTTTGTCCATCAGGTAGGTTGCTCGTTCTTTAGTATTGGCGGCGCTGCTGAGCGAAACGAACCAGCCATCAGGAGACCGCGTTGGACGTATTCGCCCATCCGCTCAACAAGCACGGGCTGTCGCGCAACAGTAAACGTCGGCACCCCTCCGCCCATTCGTATCACGAACCGGGAAACACTATGAAGGATACCCGGCTCGCTCCCTTGAACGTTGCCAGGTTGGCAAATTATCGCCTCCGGCGCAGTGACCCTCGACCGCGATCATTCGCCCTGTAGCACTCCAAGCCGATTATAGGAATGCATGTGCATACGGCAGCAACGCCCGAGTACAATCTCACAGTGTTCACAGCGAAAGGTGCCCAATGCTTGGACTGACGCTTCGCCCCGAGTTTCAATCGCCCCAGATGAGGGGGACGCAGATTGTTTTGACCGACTATGCCGGCTCGGAGGCGGCGCGCATCCTCGACATCACCTATCCCACGGCTGACGTGCGCAAGGCGCTGCTGGGGGTGGCGCAGGGGCAGGGTCGGCCGGTGGTCATTATCGGCGAACGGGGGCGGGGCAAGTCGCACATTATGGCGGTGCTCACGGCGGCCTTCCGTGAGCCGGCGGCGGTGCAACAGTGGGCTGCAAGCTGGGCGGGGACCGTCGACAATTCGGCCTTCGCGGCGCTGACCCTGCCGCAGGGCTTTGCGCCGTTGAGCCTGGTCATGAGCGACCAGGACTTCGCGACGTTGTGGGAACCGATTTTCCGATTCTTGCCCAACGGCGCGTATTACCGGGGCCGCTTTGCTGAGGCTGGTACCAGTACGCCCTCCAGGGCGCTCATGCTCCAGGCCTTCAGCGAGCATCCCACCGCGCTGCTTCTGGACGAGCTGCAGACCTGGTACGACGCCTTAGAGATGCGGCAAGGCGACCCCAACCCGACCAATGTTGCCTTCAACTTCTTGCAGATTCTGGCGGGGGTGGCGGCGACGGCGCCTCACGCCTTCCGCTTGATCGCGTCGGTGCGCGACAGCGACACGGATGCTTACAGCCAGATCGTGCGCAATACCTCGGTGCTGGTGGATTTCAAGGGCAGTGACGCCCGGCAGGATCGTATCCGGCTCACACAACACCGCCTTTTCCAGAACTACCGCCAGATTCAGCCGGCGGCGATCGCCGCCGCCACGGCTGGCTACGCCGGCGAACGCGTCCGCCTCCTCTATCCGGAGTTTGCCGGACCACGCCAGGAGGAAGTGCGGGCGGAGGTACGGCAATCGTGGCCCTTCGCGCCCGAACTGATGGGCATCCTGGAAGATGAGATCCTGATGTCGGCAGTGGCGCAGAACACCCGTGACCTCATGCGCATCCTCGTCCGGCTGTATAAGGCGCGCGGCGACGCTGTACCTCTGCTCACGCTGGCCGACATCGACGTGCGCGGCGCCGAGGGCGCGGCCGACGAACTGGCGAGCATGGTGGACATCACGGCCGGCAGTGGCGCTCGGCTGCGGGAAGTGGCGCAGCGTAATCTGGATGCCGTGCTGAGCCAGGAACAGGCAGTGCCGCACGCTGGCGAACTGCTCAGCGCGCTGTGGGTACGCTCGCTTTCCCAGGCGCAGCAGCGGGGCGCCACGCCGGAGCAGTTGCATCTCGACCTGACGCGTGCGCAGCCCGTGGATGACAATGCCTTCGAGGCGGAGCTGGCCAGGCTGATCGAGGCCAGCTTCAACGTGCATAGCGTGGGCAACCGCCTGGTCTTCCGCGTCGAGGAGAATCCGCGCGCCAAGCTGCTGGCTTCTGCCAAGAATGGCAACCTGTTCCAGGGCCAGCAGGATCTGCTGTATCTGCAAAAGGCGATTGGCGCCGCCCTCAGCCCGGCCGACGGCGCGCTCAGTTCGCCATCCCGCTTGATCGTGCTGGGCGCGGACTGGGAATCGGCGCCGTGGACTGGCTTGGATACGATGGACTGGCCGGGCAAATGGCAACAGCCGGTCGTGCTGGTGCTCCCCGAGCGTGCCGGTGAAGGCCGGCTGGGCAACTGGCTGCGGCAGCAGGTACCCGAGCATCGCAACCTGGCGCGATTTCTGATGCCGTCCGGCGCCGGGAGCGTCTATGCCGACGCCGAACTGCGCCAGCTCGCTCGCTGCGCCTTCCTGGCCTACGAATGGCGCTCGGACGGGCAGTACGCCAGGCTGCTTGACGAGTTTCGCAAGCCCTTGCTGGAGAAGCTGCGCCAGCGCTTCGAGCGGCTGGCCGTGCTGCGTACCTGGAACTATCAGCAACCAGAGCAGACGCGCTTCGATGAGAGCTCAATCGATGGCGGAGGACAGTCGATCCTTGCCAGGATTGATCAAGCGATCACCAGCAATGTGTTTGACTCGACCCGCTTCCGCGAGTACGTGGTGGCGGCGGCAGCCAGGGGCCAGGACGCCTATCAACTCATCGTGGACCTGATGGAACCGCCGCCGTCGCCGGACGACCCCGCCATTCCTTTCCTGGGCGTGACCCAGCTGTACGAACGACTGCTGGCAGTGGCGGCGCGCGGCGACATCGTGCTGAACGTCAAAGACCGCTGGCTGCGACGGGAGCCGAATGAAGACCCGGCGGTTGCCCTGGCACGGCTGCAAAAGGCGGCCTGGGCGACGCCCAGGGAGATGCAGGAAATCGTAGTGGCCCTGCCGCACGTCGCCGCGCCGACGCCGGTGGTGACGCCGCCTCCAGTCCCTCCTGTCAGCGTCCCCGGCAGCGCGCCTGGGTTCACGTCGGGGAACACTCCGCCGACTCTCTTCCCACCGGCGCCGCCCTTCGGTGGCGTCATCAAAGAGCCGCCACCAGTCAGCGCACCCATCCCCATTCCGACGAGTACGATCCATTCCCAGGGCGCCCGCAACAAGGCGAACCTGCTCGGCGACTTTCAGCAGTGGCAGTTCCAGGACAAGGTCATCAACGGGTTGCGCCTGACCGGTGTAGGCTTGACCTACGACCTTCTCAAACGGTTCATCAACAGCTTGCCTCCGGAGTGCCAGTTTTCGGTCGAGGTGGACGTGCAGGATCAAGACCAATGACCGCCATGCCGGACTGGGCGGCGGTGCTCTTCGGCGCCCCAGGGGCGGACGCCTGGCAAGCCATCTTCGCCGCGGTGGCGCAAGCGGCTGCGGCTGCGCCGGACGTTAAGGCGCTGGAACAGGCGCTGGGCGCCGGCGATCGCCTGCTGGATGAGGCGGCCTGGGACCTCTGGCTGAACTACGGGGACACCGCGCCGCGCGCCTTCGGCAGTATGCGCGCCTGGTGGCAGGGTGCGGCGCCAGCGGGTCGCGCCGTGCTGATCCTGGATTCGCTCTCCGTGCGGGAGCTGTGGCGCCTGCTCCAGGCGGCGGCTGGGCGCGGCGTGACGCCGACCACGGTCGCGGTGCTGGGGGCGCCGGTCCCGACTGACACCGAGGCGGCGGCCCATCTGCTCGGCCTCACCCAGCGCAGTCAACTGCAGTACGGCAAGTATCCGCAGGGCTTCGCGTTCGCGCCGGACCAACCGGAGACGGACGTCACGAATGAGGAGTTCGGCGCGCTGGCCGACCGGCTGCCGCCGGCGCGCGACATCCTGATCTGGCACTCCTGGTTGGATGACCTGCTGCATCAACTGGCCGACAAGCGGGATGCGGCGACCCAGATCCAGTCGGTGGCGGCAGAGGTGTTGGCTAGCGACGGCTTCTGGAAGCTGGTAGACACCCTGCGCCAGGGCCGGCGGTTGCTCGTGACCTCCGATCACGGCTACGCCGTCAGCCGCTATTTCAGCGATCTGCCCGACACCCTCGCCGCGCCGGCGCGCGCCGCCTTCAGGGCGCAGCGTTGCGGTCCCCTGCCGGCAGTGCCGTTCTCCCGGCTCGGCGCCCAACCGCTCTACGTCGGCTCCGGCCAGCGCGCCGCCATCGTCGGCCCCTGGAAATGGAAGGTGGAAGGCGGCTTTCCGCACCTGAGTCATGGCGGCCTGACCCTGGCCGAAGTCTGCGTCCCCTATCTGGAGTTTGCGCCGCAATGAAACTGACGACTGTCACCGCCGCCACAGCATCCTCAAATGGCGCGGCCCGGCGCGCCACAGCCAGAGGCAAGAGCGAAGCGCTGAACTTGATCAATGCCAACAAGGCCATCAAGCGCCAGGCGCTGGCCTTTGCGCAGCCCGACCGGCCGCTGAGTTGTCTGGAGGTGGACTTCCCCATCGGGCCGATCAACACGCTGGCGCAACTGGAGATCAACGCCAAGAAGCCGATCTACGAGATGGGCAAGTGGTGGGCGCGCCGGCAGTCCAGCGTCTTCCGCTCGCTCCTGATCGCCGCCGCCCTGGAAGCGCCGGCCGATCACAACGAAGCGGACAAGCTGGTCTGGGACTCCTACTACGCCAATCACCAACGGGCCGGCAACTTTTCGGGGCTGAAGGTGCTCGATCCCTTTATGGGCGGCGGTACCACGCTGGTGGAAGGGGCCCGGCTGGGCTTCGACGTCTACGGCGTCGATCTCAACCCGGTCGCCTGGTTCGTCACCAAGACGGAGCTCAGCGGCGCCGATCCCGAGCGTGTCCAGGCGCTGTTCGACGTTGTGGAGCGGCAGGTGCGGCCCCACGTCGCGCCCTACACTGTGACCTCCTGCCCGCGCGGCCACCGCGGGCACTGGTACCGGGCGGACGATGCCGCCTGCCCTTTTGACGTGAATGCGGCGATCAACGCCGGCTTTACGCTCACGCCGATGGAGGACGGCTTCGACATCCTGGCCGTACCCGAGGCCGAACGCCCGCGCTACCGTTACCAGGGACCGGAGATCATCTACACCTTCTGGTCGAAGCACGGTCAGTGTTCGCGTTGCGGTCAGCGCACGCCGGTGCTGCGCTCGCCGGTGGCAGCGATCAAGGAACTGCAGGTCAAGGCAGCGAGCACAACCTGCCCTGGTTGCCGGCGCGCCTTCGATTGGGAGTTCGATCAGGCCCGCATGGCCCCGGCGGAGCCGCTGGCGGTCGCCCCCGACGAGCCGCCGTTCGTCGCGCCTGGCAGTGCGGCCACCAGCGCCGCCTGCCCGCACTGCGGCGGCGCCGTTCCCCGGCCATCCGAACAGGGGGCGCGGCGCAAGACGGTGTCGTTGACGCTGCTGGTCCACCCGCGCTGGTTCGCCGGCTCCCCCGGCCGCGACGCGGCGGGCGAGCAGGGTGGCTGGGCCAGTGCGCCGGCAGCGGCGGAACGCCGCTGGATCGATGCGCGCGCCGCAACGCTAACGCTGGTCGAGGTACGGGGCAAGCTGCCGCGCCTGATTGCCGATCCCCTGGCGTCTGCGGCGACCATCGACACCGCCCAGGGCACCGCCGTGCCGAAAGCGCCGACGGGCGAGCGTGATGCCATACCGGACTACCGCGACAGCAGCTTCGTCTGCGGCAAGTGCGGCTACGGCCACGACTTCTTGACGGAGGTCAGGCAGACCGGCCACACCGCCCCGGCCTATCCCTACGTGCTGCAATGCTCCTGCCAGGAGTGCAAGACCGAAAGGCGACCGTATGGCGGGCGATTCTTCAAGACGCCGGACGCCGAGGACTGCGACCGCTGGCTGGCCGCTGTCGAAGCCTGGCAAGCGCCGGAGGCGGCGCCGTTGCGCGAACTGGTCCCGCAGGAGAAGCTGCCCTTCGCCCACATGACGCACGACCTCAACGGCGGCATCCCGAACTGGGGCTACACCCACTGGTGGAAGATGTTCAACCCCCGTCAGTTGCTCACGCACGCGCGACTCCTGGACGCGCTGATGCACGCGCCGGGCGACTTCGATCAAGCGACACGGGAGGCGGCGCTCTGCGCGTTCCAGCAGTACCTGCGGAACCAGAACATGTTCTGCTTCTGGAACATTCAGCGCGACACTCCCGAACCTTTCCTCTCCAATGCGAACTATCATCCCAAGGGGACCGTCATCGAGAATGGCAGCTTCACAACGCTCGGTCGCGGCAACTGGGATTCCTGCACCACCGCGATCCTGGACGGTCTGCGTTGGGCGCGCCAGCCCTGGGAAAAGACCAGGGCGGCAGACAGTGCTACTGCCAGCGGCGCAACGGTGGCGATTGACGACCCCATACCACCCGGTTCCGACAAGAACCTCGTCTGCGGTTCATCGACTGACCTCTCCCGTTTCGCCGACGGCACGTTTGATCTGGTGATCAGCGATCCGCCCTTTGGCGACAACGTCTTCTACGCCGATCTGGCCGACTTCTTCTACGTCTGGCTGCGCCGGCCGCTGTCGCGCTGGTACCCGCAGATCTTCGCGGCGCCGGAGACCAACAAGGTGCAGGAAGCGATCACCAATCCCGCCGAGCACCCGGACGAGCGCCTGGCTGACGAGAAGCGGCGGGAAAACCGAGAGGGCGTGGAGCCTCCCGCCGAGCAGTTCTACCGCGAGACGCTGACGGAGTGCTGGCGGGAGGCGGCGCGCGCGCTCAAGCCCGGCGGCACGCTGGCTTTCACCTTCCACCACAGCAAGGACGAGGCCTGGGTCGGCGTGCTGCGTTCGCTCTTCGACGCCGGGTTGGCGCTCATCGCCACCTACCCCATTCGCAGCGACGAGAGCAAGGGCGAGAGCGGCGCCTTCGGCTCCAAAAAGATCGAGTACGACATCGTGCACGTCTGCCGTAAGCGGCTGGAGGAGCCGAAGCCAGTAAGCTGGCCGCGCATGCGCGCCTGGGTGCAGGACGAGTTGGGCCGGTTGCACGGCTTGCTTCAGCACTACCAGGAACGCGACGTGTCCGACGCCGACATCCGGGTGATCCTGCGCGGCAAGGCGCTGGAGTTCTATTCCCGCCACTACGGGCAGATCTTCACCGGCATGGACGAGCCGCTGAGCATCGGCGAAGCGCTGGTCGGCATCAACGACATCCTGGAGGAGCGCAACCTGCCGGCGGCGGATCGCCCGCCCGCCTCCGCCGAGCCGCTCACCGCGCATTATCTGCGCATCTTCCGGGAGACGCCGGAACTGGCGCGCGACGACTTCTCCAAGCTGCTGCGCGGAACAGGAGTCGCCCCGCGCGAATTCCACGAGCGCGGCTGGACGGCCGACGAGAGTCGCAAAGTGCGCATCATGCCGATTGGGCAACGCTTCGCTCGCTTCCGGGAGCGGCCCCGCCAGGAGATGAAGTACGACCTCGACCAGGCGCACTTCCTGATCGGCGCCGCCGTTCCCGGCAGCGGCGTCAACATCCGCGAGGAACTGGCGCGAGCGACCTGGGTGCTGAAGCCATCGGTGCCGGATATCCTGCGCTGGACGGCCGAGCACGAGGACGACGCGGTGCTGCAACGGGCTGCCAAGCTGGCCGGGGAGCTGGTGGCGGCGGCGCGCCTGAAGTCAGCGCAACAGCTCCCTTCCGCAAAACCCTCGCTCTTCGACGTGACGTAGGGCCAACAGGTTGAGGTGGCTGAGGGACGGTGGGTGGGGAAGTGTACAGGGCCGCGATTGCGATCGGCGGCCAAGTGACGGGGGGCGACTGCGGTCGCTTGGGTGGGGAAGGACGGTTGGGGAGGCGGACGATCGGTGAATATGGAGTCAAGACTTGGTGATACTGCAACATGTCAACTTTCATACGTGGCATCGGCGGCCGGTGTTTGAGCAGGAGGAGTACGACGCTGTGCTGCGCGAGACGTTGCCGGCCGCCTTGGAGAGTCGAGGCATTGTGTGTCCCATATGGGAGGTCATGCCCACCCATGTTCACCTGATCCTTGCGGAGTTTGCGGACTTGCCGTTGTCTGCCATGCTGCAACACCTGAAGGGAGCCACGTCGCGGGTGTTCTTTGCCACATTTCCTGATCTGCGCGCCGACCTCGGCGGCGGCCACCTCTGGCGGCAGGGCTACTTCTCCGTCGCCATCACCAGCCACCAGCAATACCTCGCCACCGCCGCCTACATTCGCGCCAACCGCACCACCGTCGGCCTCCAACCACCCGTCCCCCTGACTGCCAGCGCCGACCAGCCATGAGGACGAGTGCCAGCCGTCGAGTCACGTCACGCCATCGGTACCACGATCTGCTATTGTCCGCGCCCTGCGTGCATTGGGCAGTCCTTTGCCGCCCCCAACCGCCCTCCCCCACCCAAGCGACCGCAGTCGCCCTCGTCGCTTGGCCGCCGATCGCAATCGCGGCCCTGTTAGCCTGCACTCGAAGGAAGGTATCCAATGGATAACATTGCCAGTGATCGGTGGCTGCGCAATGGCAGCAGCCTGATCTGGGAGGGCCTGCCGGGCAACGCCAGCCTCCCGCAGCGCGTCCTTTCGCTGCGGGAGGCGTTGGCATGGCTGCCGACCTTGCCGCCGGAACCGCCCGATGGCGTGCGTACCATCATCATCACCGGCTTGCAGACTGTCGTCGACGTACTGCCGTTGGCCGACGCCGCTACGGTGTTGGCGCGGGTGCGCGCGCTGATTCGGGTCCAGTCGCGCGACTGGCCGGAGACGGCGTTCGTCTTTATCCTGCCGAGCAGTTCCCGCCTGGAGAGTGACGCCGCCGGTACCTCGCTCCTCCTCGTCTCACTCAGCGGCAGGGCAACCCTGGATATCGGCGGCATGCTCTGGCCCGGCAACGTCCGTCAGGCCAACCGGATCGTTCAACAGGGCATGGACGCCAGGAAGAACCCCACGGTCACCCCCATCGGCTACTGGCTGCGCCGTGTCTCCTGAACTGGCGCCGGGCAGCGAAGTCAGCCACCCCCGTTTCGGCACCGGCGTGATCATGCGCCTGGCTGGCGCCTATGCCGACATCTTTTTCGGCAGCGCCGGCAAGCAGACCATTGCCCTCGGTGACCTGGCGACCGGGCTGAGTTGGGACGAGCAGATCATCGCCGGCCTGCAACCGGCGACCGTCCGCTCGCTGCGCCGGCTGCGTCTCGCCCTCGAAGCGCAGGACCTGCCCTTTCAAGCCGGCGCCGCCGCCCTCACCGCCGCCAAGGTCGACCTGCTGCCGCACCAACTGGTGCTCACCCATCGCGTCGCCACCACCACGCCCCGCCGCTTCCTGATTGCCGACGACGTGGGCCTGGGCAAGACGATCGAGACCGCGCTGGTCCTGCGCGAACTGGCCTCCCGCCGGGAGATGCAGCGCGCGCTGATGGTAGTGCCGGCGGGCCTGGTCGAGAACTGGCGGCGCGAACTGAACGACGTCTTCAACCTCGATTTTGAGGTCTTCGGCAGCGACGGGGACGTCACGGACCGCAAGAGCAACGCCTTCGAGACGCACCACCGCCTGATCGCCAGCATCGACACGCTGAAGCGACCCGAACGCATGAAGCGCCTGGCCGAGGCGCCACCCTGGGACCTGATCGTCTTCGACGAGGCGCACCACCTCACCGCCACCCGCCTGGGCAACCGCGTCCAGAAGACGCAGAACTACCGGCTGGCCGAGTTGCTGCGCAGCCAGGCGCGCGACCTCCTTTTGCTCTCCGCCACCCCCCACCAGGGTGACCATTTCCGCTTCCTGGCGCTGATTCGCCTCTTGCAGCCCGACCTCTTCGCCGACTCGGCCGACATGCTGGACAACCGGCACCGCCTCAACAGCGTCGTCATCCGCCGCACCAAGGCCGACGCTTGCCGCGACGACGGTTCGCCGCTCTTTGCCCGCCGCCAGGTCCACACGGAATTGTTCCGCCTGCGCGACCAGGAGCAGGTCTTCTACCAGGCCCTGAACAGCTACATCGAGGATGGCTACGACCTGGCAGCAGAGCGCGGCGGCCAGGGCCGGGCGATCGGCTTCGTGATGACCGTCTTCCAGAAGATCGCTTCCTCCAGCTTCTCCGCAGTCCGGCGCACGCTGGAACGCCGCCTGCTCTCGCTGACGTTGCGCGAGGCGCTAGACCGCGACCAGGCGATGGACGTGGCCGCCCGCGACGCGCTCTTGCAGGAAGCGCGCGACCTGCTCCTGCGCATGCACGGCCTCCCGGCGACGCCGATAGGCTTGGCGGCAGCGGATGAGCACCTGGCCAAAGCGCGCTACCAGTTGCTGAAGAAGCAGCGGCAGCAGGCGGAAAGGCAAGCCGAGAGCTCGGAGGTGGCGGCGGAGGCCGACGAGGAGACGGCCACACTGCTAGCGGAGCATGCCCTACCGGAAGAGCGCCAGCGCATCCAGAATTTGCTGGCCTTGCTGCCCGAACTGGTCGAGGCCAAGACAGCGAAACTGCTGGACGCCCTTGGTGAGATCTGGGGCGAGAACCCGCGCGAGAAGGTCATCATCTTCACCACCTATCTGGGCAGCGTCGACACCTTGAAGGACGCCATCGAGCGCCGCTACCCGGGGAAAGGCGTGGACGTGCTCAAAGGCGGGGACCAGGGCGCCAAGACAGCCGCCGAGCGCCGCTTCCGCCGGCCGGATGGCCCGCGCGTCCTCATCTCTACCGCCGCTGGTCGCGAAGGCATCAACCTGCAGTTCGCCCGCGTGATGTTCAATCACGATCTGCCCTGGAATCCCATGGATCTGGAGCAGCGCATCGGCCGCATCCATCGCTACGGCCAGAACGATACGGTCCAGGTCTACAACCTCGTGGCCACCGACACGATCGAAGGCAAGGTCTACCTGCTGCTCGAACAGAAGATCAAAGCCATCGCCGCCGCGCTCGGCAAGACGGACCAACGCGGCGAAGTGACGGAGGACCTGCGCACCAATATCCTCGGCCAGTTGGGCGAGCACCTCTCCTTCAACCACCTCTACCAGCAGGCCCTGGCCGATCCGACGCTGCGCCGCACCGACCAGGAACTGGAAACGGCGCTCCACAACGCCAGCCAGGCCCGCGAGGTCGTCAGCGAGCTCTTCCAGGATCTGGACACCTTCCGCCTGGAGGACTTCCGCAGCGTGGACGCCGAAGCGACGCGCAACCGTCTGCGCGCCTTCGTCATCGAGGCGCTGCACGATGCCGGCGCCACGGTCACGCCGCTTTCGGCGACGCGCTTCCGCGTACAGATGCCCGGTGAGGCGGACGTGGAGCTGACCTCGGACCGCGACGAGGCGCTGGCCGACGAGCGCCTGTTCCTGCTCGGCCTGGAGCAGCCCCTGGTGCAGGAACTCCTCCGCACGGCGGTGGCGCTGCCCGCCGACAAACGCGCCCTGCTGGTCCGCGACGGCCAACCGGGCACCCGCACCGGCGTCTGGGACCTGCGCCTGCAACACGCCGACGGGCGCTCAGAGTCGCTCCTGCTGGACGGAACGATCCCGCCCAGCGGCGGCGTTCGCTTCACGCCGTATGCCCCCAGCCGACTTGAGCGCTTCTCACCGCCCGGCCGGCTGAGCACCCAACCGCCGACTGCATCGAACGGCACGCCACTGACTGCGCTACCGGAAGCGCTGCGCAGCTACCTCGTCCAAACCGGCAAACTGCTGTCCGGCAGTTCGTATCAAGCGAAGCTGCTCGGTTGGCTGGAGGCAATCGGGTAAGCGCCTTGAAGAGCGATCGACGATTATGCATGATGGCGTCTACCCGTGTGCTTGAAGTACCATCAATGCACCGCCTGGCACGGCGTAGTGCCCGGACCCATCAAAGGTGATATGGTGTCGCCACTGTGTTCTATGGTGATTCCATGATGGGACCCGTAGTTGCCAGAAGTTGGGCCATGTTGATCCCGCCATCGTGGATTCACTATAGTTACTATAGTTCGTAGCGCCGTGCGTCTACTCGGGGGTGGCGTTCGTTCACAAGCTATATTTGTCGCCAGAGGTAATTCTTGGAATATAAACACTCTAATCCACCACATCACGATCGCAGTCCATATCGCGTCGTGATTCTCACTGCCCTGCCTGTTGAATACCAGGCCGTCCGTGCGCACTTGACCGACCTTCACGAGAGTGAACACGGGCGGGGCACCGTTTATGAGCGTGGAATGTTCGCGGCCGAGAATTGCTCATGGGAGGTGACTCTCGCCGAAGTTGGCGCGGGAAACCCAAGTGCCGCTTTTGAACTAGAGAGAGCCGTTACGCAATTCGATCCGCAAGTCGTCTTCTTCGTTGGGGTGGCCGGCGGCATAAAGGATGTCAGGCTCGGAGACGTCGTCGCTGCGACCAAGGTGTACGGGTACGAATCGGGAAAGGCGACCAGTGATTTTCTCCCGCGTGCAGACGTCGGTAACACCAGTTATCGTCTTGAACAGCGCGCACGGTCAGAGGCGCGACACGGAGACTGGCTGAAAAGGATCCCAGAATTTGTTTCGCCACCCGAACCTGCTGCTCTCGTCGGACCTATCGCCGCTGGCGAAAAGGTCGTCGCCTCAACCCGATCAAGTGTGTATACCTTTCTCCGCAGAGCGTATGGTGATGCGATCGCCGTCGAAATGGAAGGGCGCGGGTTCCTCGAAGCCGCACATGCGAATCAACAAGTAGACGCTCTCGTAATTCGAGGAATATCGGACCAGATTCATGGCAAGAGTACCGCCGATGCTCAAGGCTGGCAACTCAAGGCAGCGAGACACGCCGCTGCGTTTGCCTATCAGATCCTGTCAAAACTTGAGCCGCATAGCGGACCAAAAGCAAGACCCGCCGCATGGCGAGTTCCTCACCACAGGAATCAAAATTTCACCGGTCGCGATGATCTGCTCTCGCGTCTTCATAGTTCTTTTCGATTAGCCTCTTCCTCTAACAATATTCAGGTTCTCTACGGACTTGGTGCTATCGGTAAGACGCAGATCGCCTTGGAATATGTTTACCGCCATAGGAGCGAATACGATATTATTTGGTGGATGCCCGCTGATGATCTTTCGCAGGTAGGGGCAGCTTTAGTAGAATTGGCCGTTCATCTAGCCATTCCGATGAGCGATGTGCTAGAGATAAATGAGGTAATAGAAGCTCTATTCCAGCAACTAATGAATACTGACCGATGGCTATTAGTCTTTGACAACGCGGATGATACGTCAAGAATTAGAAAGCTTCTACCTAGTAGCCAGGCTGGTCATGTCCTGGTTACCTCGAGAAACCCGAACTGGAGGAGCATGGCAACATCGGTGGAAGTGCGCGAGTTCTCACCTTCGGAATCTGTGCGCTTTCTGCACAACCGAACTGGCCGAGATGATGAGCCTGACGCAGATGCCCTCAGCGTAGAGTTAGGCAATCTTCCCCTGGCGCTCGAACAAGCAGGATCGTACATTGAGGAAACGGGTTCAAGCTACCTTGCATATCTCGCCCTCCTTCGGACCACGAGACCAAGATTACTTCAGCGCCTACCCAACAGCACGGACTATCCCCAATCGGTAGCGACTACATGGACGCTCTCCATTGATAAAGTAGCGGAGCTGTCTCCAGAGGCAGTCGGCCTGCTTAGAATATTCTCTTATCTCGCTCCTGATGATATTCCGATATCGGTACTCCTTTCAACAGGGAGTCGCCTTCCAGCGACAATCACGATTCTTGCTCAAGATCCGTTCGTACGCACAGAGTGGCGCGCGGCCTTACGGCGATACTCCCTGGTCAACTTCGGTGATGAGGCTGTGGCCGTCCATAGGCTCGTACAAGCTGTGGTTCGAGATTCGATGAGTCGAGACGAGCAGAGACAATGGGCTGGAGACGCTATCGAATTGATGTTTAGTGTCTTCCCCGCAGCGCAACACGATGTAACCACGTGGCAGACATCGGCCAGACTCGTGCCCCACGCTCTTAGTGTCGTTGCGCATGGGACCATGCTCCAGGTGAAGCCAGCGGCTATCCTGAGTTTGCTGAATAACGTTGCTAGCTATTTCCTCAGCCGTGGCCTGCTAGCCGACGCCGCCTTTGCATGGGAGCGATCGCGGGCTGTAGCCCGTCAAGCGTACGGCAATCAGAGCGCTGCAGCCGCCGTGTTTTCCAATCACCTAGGTGAGGCCCTACTCCGGCTGGGTCAGCCGAGAGTTGCACTGCCTTATCTCACTGAAGCCTTGACAATAGAAGGAGCAATCCATGGGCGCACGAGCCCGATCATTTCGCGACGATACAATAGTGTTGGTAGCGCATATCAAGCACTTGGTGACTTCACTTCTGCGCGCAAGTTTCGCGAACTAGCATTGGAGATCGCGGATCACTCTCCCGATCCTAACCTACACGACCTCGCAATAATTCACAACGATCTTGGAGTCCTGCTTAGTGATCTCGCTGATTACAGCGGATCGAAAGATCACTATCGGCAAGCCGTGGCTGCCAGCCAGGTCGTGCATGGACCGTTAGACCCTGAGGTCGCGACGCACCTTGGGAACCTGGGTATTTTACTGCTGAAAATGGGAGAACACGGCGAAGCTCGAGACCACCTTGAACGGGCTCGTAGCATACTTGTCCATGCCTATGGCGAGGACCATCCTAGCGTCGCAGTCGCCTCCAATAATCTGGGCGGATACTTCGAAACCATCGGTGAATATTCTAAGGCGAAGGACGAGTTCGTGATGGCGCTCGAGATTGACCGTCACTTCCATGGTCGAAATCATCCTCTGCTGGCAATCCGGCATAGGAACATTGGCCGAGTATTGCTAGAATTAGAACAGGCCCAGGATGCGGTCCCGCACTTTGAGGAAGCGATTAAAATAGACGAACACGCGCTCTCTCCCGATCATCCTGACTTTGCAAAGAGTTTGGGTGGTCTGGGTGATGCGCTTCGTCAGACCGGCAATGCAGAGAGCGCGAAAGAGTTATTGTCAAGGGCGTTGGAAATCGACGTTTGCATCTTTGGGGAGAACCATCCCAATGTGTCTGGCGATCTTAATAACCTGGCCCTTGCGTTACGCGATCTCGGCGACTTGAATGGGGTGAGAGAGAAAATGATGCGGGCCGTGAGTATAGATGAAGCGGATCCAAGTACTAGACAAGTTCAGATAGTTCACCATTTAGGCAACCTCGCAGTCGTACTGGAACAATTACAGGACAAGACTGCCGCTAAAGACGCCTATGCTCGAGCGGCAATGCTCGGTAGAACTGTTCTCCGTAGCAACGATCCGAGATTGGCCCACCTCTTGGGGCGCTATGGCTTGCTATGCATAGAATTAGGTGCTGTGACCGAAGGAAGGAGCCTCTTAATAGACGCCCGGGCAATTTTCGTCAAGGTTCTCGGTCCAGAACATCCATACTCGGTGAGTATACAACAGTCATTGGATCGGATTGGAGTCCCCGTTTCTCTTGCAGCCGGTCAATAGGAATGGGATGCGATACGGTGGATATAAGTGAGCCGCTTCAGCCGCCAGCGGCCGCCGTAATAAGCCACTGAGTGCAGGGTCAGTAAGCGGCGTCTTTCACGTCACCAGGGTTGAGTATCCATCTCGAAGGACGCGGACATAGCTCTGACGGCCTGGCGTCGTCGGCCAGGCCGTCAGAGTTGCCGCAGCGAATCCTTAGCCTAATTTAAACTTCGATCCGTGCAAACCACCGAGTGAGGGCACTCTTTTTCGTGGTAGCCGGTGGCCAAAGCGATGATGCGAGTGCCCGGTTCTCGGGCCGAGGGCTTAGAGCCAGCCACCACAGGGTTATGTGGAGTGTCCTGTACACGTTGCGCCACCAGTCGTCGACTCGTACGAATAAAGCAGGCTGACATGCCGATCCTCCAACGTCCGCCAGACCGACTCGGAGAACTTGGCAGGCGTCAGAGAGCCGAACGTGGCAAAGGAGTACCAAGACCAGGCGTCTGCCGGCACCACGGCCCGTGACGCCGCCCAGATGTTCTCCAGGCGTTTCTGGGTGTGTGTCAAGACCAGCACCTCGAAGGCGGGACGTTGCCAGTGTCGGCTAAACTTGCCCGAAGCCCAATAGGCTTCAAAGGCGCGCATCTTGCGGGCGAAGGCGTCCAGCGTGTGGGTGCCCCGGTCGATCTCCACCATACAACACTGCACAGCGTCGTCAGGATAGGTGAGCTCCACATAGGCGTCGGGGACGACGGGCAGCCACGTTCCCGTGCCGGCCTCCTTGACGCGCAGCTTGCGCCCCCGCAGCAGACGCTCCGGCACCCAGCGACAATGGGTAAGCTGGCCGGTGGCGAGCAGCGGC
>DHIZ01000149.1:4394-33358 GCA_002404055.1 Chloroflexi bacterium UBA4733 | reverse complement strand
GGCGCAATGTTTCCAAGTGCCAGTCGTGTAGCAGATGGCGTATCCGCTATTAGTGAGCTTTACACGGCGCGCCTGAACCCGGTCGATGCGCTACGCTAGCCTGCGTTTGGGCTAAGATATCGAGCGGGGAGACCACTTCCCAAATGGGACACGGAGGGAACGATGCCGCGTTTTGATGCTGAATGGATCGAGGCGATGCTGGGTCCCCAACGCGCCGCCGCCTCGCCGCCCGAGCAGGTGCTCGATATGGTAGCGGTGGCTCCCGGCGATCGGGGGGCCGATGTCGGCTGCGGTCCCGGCTTTCTGACGTTGCCGGCCGCTCGCCGCGTTGTCTCCGCCGGCGTCGTCTGGGCACTGGATGCGGCGCCGGAGATGGTGCAGTTGGTGGAGCAGCGCGCGGTCGAGACCGGGCTGGACACGATCGTGCGGCCGCTGCTGGTCGCTGGCGTGCGGCTGCCGCTCGACGACGGCGCGGCTGGCGTCGTGCTCTGCTCGCTGGTGCTGCACTTCTTCCGCGAGCCCGGTCACGCGACGACCGACCTCGAGCAGTTTTGCCGGGAGTTGCGGCGCATCGCCAGGCCTGCCGGCCGGTTGCTCATTATCGAGTGGCAACCACGACCTGGAGAAGATGCGGGCAATCGGCTAACCCCTGAGACTTGCGCCAGCGCCCTGCGCGCAGGCGGCTGGGCCCCCGGCCCGCCTATCGAGCTGGGCAACGTCGCCCGCCCCAGCGGCCGGCAAGGGATGTACGCCCTGGCTGCCCAGCCTGGCTGAACGACAGGTGCCGGTGCTGCTGGATATGGACAATCGCCACTGGAGCGAAGCCCGACCGTGGACCTTTATTGAGCGGGCCTGTCGGACCTTTTCTGCACTGCCGCTGGTGCTCTTGCGCGAGCCGCAGGCGAATCTTCGCACCCTCTTTCCGCTGCTTGACCGGTGCCCAAACCTCGTCGTCGAGACCTCGTACTTGCAGGGGCATGAGACCATCCGCCTTATTGTCGAGCGATGGGGAGCCGAGCGACTCGTCTTCGGCACGGGTTTGCCGGCATGGGACCCATCTATGGCGATCACCGGTCTCACCTATGCCGGGCTCGAGCCGGAGGCGCTGGCCGCTGTCGGGGGCGGTACGCTTGGTCATCTGCTGGAGGGATGCCTGCTATGACCGCCGAATCAACGGCTCCGTCACTGCGCGATGCCGCCCTGGCCGGGCGTGCCTTGAACGACGTGCTGGTCATTGATGGTCACTGCCATATTGGGCCGCACGCCGGCTTCTTCCAGCCCGGCAACGACGCGGCTTCCTTTGTGCGGACGCTGGATCGCCTGGGCGTTGACCAGGCGTGCGTCTTCTCGACGCTCGCCGTCACGAGTGATATGCGGGGGGGCAATGATCTCTCGTTGGCGGCGGCGCGCGCTTTCCCTGATCGAATTCTGGCCTACATGGCGCCCGATCCCAACCGTGTGGACGAGTTGCCAGACGAGCTCCAGCGCTGCTTCGACGCGGGGGCGAGAGGAATCAAGTTCCACACGCAATTGCATCGCTATCCCTTTGACGGGCCCGCCTATGCGCTGGCCCTCGCCTTCGCCGACGCCCACCGGCTACCGCTGATCAGCCACGGCGTCGGGACCCCCGATACCCTGCGCCGCACCGCCCGCGCCTACCCTGGCGCTCATCTCATTGTGGCGCACGCGGGCGCCGGCGGCGGGGGCAGCGACGCTCTGCTGCGCGTCGCTGTGGAGGAGCCCAACGTCTACCTGGATCTCGCCAGCTCGGTCGGCTCCTTCGGCGCGTTTGCCGAAGTGGTGCAGCGTGTGGGCGCAGCAAAGCTACATTACGGCTCCGATTTCCCCTGGATGTGCCCGACGCACCAGATTGGCCGCGTCCTGCTCGCGCCCATCACCGAAGCTGAGAAGCGGCGCATTCTGGGCAGCAACCTGGCCGGCTTGCTGGCGACCCGCCGCTGAACCACCCGCGACGGAGGCCGCCCGCTGTCGCTGCCTGAACCTCTTCCGGGGGCTGATGCATGGTGGCCGGCAAACAGCTCGTCGCCCGATAAGGCGGGGAACTGCGGCAACCGCGCCGACTCAGGTCGCGGCACGCAGGCGGTCGGCGTTGTGCAGCACCTTATGGAAGGCCGCGCTCACCTGCTCAATCAACTCTGGAGCCGGATCGACCGGGGTGGTCATCCAGAAGGCGTTGGCCGCGAGCCATTCGCTCGCCGGCAGGGAGTCGGCGGGGGAGATGCGGCGGCTATCCCCGCCCGGCGCGCCCCAGGGGCCGCCCAGCCCCGTATAAGGAAAGTCGGAAAACGCCGGCTCGAGGTGCATACGGCCGTAGCCGAACGGCGTAATCCCTGGCTGGCAATTGACGCCCTCGGCGATCAGCGCCTTCAGGATGCCGGGCGTTGGCACGCCGGTGACGGCCGGGTCGAAGACGCCGGTGTAGAGCAGCAGTCCGCCGCGCACCGCCATGGAGCAAATCAAGACCCAGATGGACACGATCCTGAAGCAAGGCATGGCCGAAGCCAACGCCTGAGCCACGCCCGCCATGCTACGCTTGCAGTCACCAGGAAGCGAGGCAGCATGCATGCGGAAACCGCTACCCTAGACTGGCTACCCGACCTCTTCGACAGTGAAGAACAGGATGAACCCTTGGCCGGGCAGGACCACGTCGATACCATCGACAGTCTTTCCTACCCCTTGCGCGGACGCCTTTCCGGCCCCGAGTGCTTTGTGGCCGCCGAACTACGGGTCCACCGCGACCCCGCCAACCTGCGCGACTACAAAGAGCCGGACGTGCTGGTCGCCTTGCGCGTGCCCGACCGCGTGCGACCACGCTACGACCTCTGGCAAGAGGGCAAGGCGCCCGATCTGGCGATCGAGGTGCTCTCCCCATCGTCGGTAGAGAACAAAGACCTGACGGAGAAGCGCGACTGGTACCGCCGTGAGGGAGTACTTGAGTACGTGGTGCTGGACCCCAGTGGCGATTTCGCGCCGGAACCCCGGTTACAGTCGTGGCTCCTGGGCCGCCGCGCTGACGGCAGCGCCGATGTCTACCAGTTGGCTGAGAACGGAACGCTCTGGAGCGCGCTAATTCCCTTCGGCTGGCGGGTGGTGGACAACCGGGTGCGAGTGGTAGACCGAGTGAACGGCGAGCTGTTTCCCTGGATCACCGATGTGGAGCCGCAGTTGCGCCGGGAGGTTGCCTTGCGGCAAGCGGCGCAGGAGGAAGCGCAGCGAGCGCAGGAGCGCGCCCTGCTGGCCGAGGAGCAGGCGCGACTGGCTGACGAGCAGGCGCTGCTGGCTGATAGCCGGGAACGGCTGGCGATCCATCAGGCACGCCTGGCGCATGAGCGGGAGCAGCAGGCTCAGGCGGAGGTGCGCCAGGCCAGGAGCGATGCTGAACGAGCCGCCGAGCGGGAACGCCGGGCGCAGGCGGAAACGCACGTGGCGCGAGCGGAGGCACGCCAGGCGTCGGAGCGAGCGGACCGGGAGGCGGCAGCGCGGCGGGCCCTGGAAGAAGAACTGGCGCGCTTGCGGGGGCAATAGGGACGTCAATCCTGACGCGCCTGAGGTGCGTCGCCGCCGACCTGGGCGAGCAACTCCTCCACCGACCGCTCCACAACATACTGCGCCGCTGCCTCGCTCACATGCAACGCACGGAAATGGGCTTTGCCGCAGGCTATTTTCGCCCCTTCGCTGTCGCGCAGGTCGTCGGCAAAGAGGCTGCTCTTTGTTTCCACGACGAGGTAGAGGCGGTCCCCGGCCTCCGTTTGCGCCACGACTGCCCAGTCCGGGTTGTAGGCGCCGAGCGGTGTCGGCACGGTAAACCAGCCGGGGAGCTTGGCGTAGACCTTGATCGCCGTGTTTAGCTCCAGTTGACTGGCGAAGGCAGCCTCGGTCTGCGAGTCGTAGACCACCTGCTCGTACACCGACTTCTGCGAATCGAGCATGTTCCTTAGGTAGCCGGTCAGTTCCTCGTTGGCAAACAACTCCTGGGCGTAGTACTCGTCATCCCCCAGGCGTTGGTAGCGAATGCCGTCAACAACGGCCAGGCGCTTGCAGCGGTTGATCGCTTCGGCGGCCACGTCGATGAACTGCTGCGGGTTGCGCGTAAAGTCGCCAAGGCGACCGCTACCGGCCAGGATGCGCTGGATGGTACGGCGGGTGAGCTGCGTGCGGTCTTGCAATTCCGTTAGCACATCGGGAAGCTCGACATTCTCCTCGGCCAGCGTCGTAGGGGCGGCTGTTTCCGTTTCGTGCGTCTCCACGCCGGGCCTGCCGATGGCGATTCCAGCCTTGCGCCATTCCAGCCGGGTCTTCCCGACGGGCGGCGCATCGCGGAGCGCTCGGGTGCATTGCGCCACCAGGTCCTCATTGTCGAACTGCACCCGGTAGGTCGTCTTGCTCTTGATCCGCTCCCATAGCGCCGTAAACTCTGGACTGTTCAGCACCGCCTGGCGGCTGCGGACCTGCTGGCGCTCGTCGGCGTTCTTGATCTCCAGCCGGCCGGAGACCTTGCGCAGGATCTCCGCGATCTGGCCGGCCTGGGCGGCGAACTGGCTGGGGAGGGCGAGCGTTCCTTCCTGGAGCGCCTGCTTCAGGGCATCCTGCACCTTGCCGTGGGCATCCAGGTAGCCCTGATCCTTCAGGTGCTCCCACAGCGCCTTCGACTGGACAACCCCCAGTTGCATCGCCTGCCCATCCGTGCCCGCCACGGTGATTGTCGCAAACTGGTGGGCCTCCACGACGCCGAAGCGGATGCCGGTGTCGGCTTCGATCTCGCGCTGCAAGTGGGCGGCGAACTGCTCGTAACTCTCTGTAGCGATCACCGTCAGCGTGTTGATGGCAAAGCCGCGCAGGCGCTCGCCTTCCTGATTGACGCAGAGGCGCAGACCGCGGCCGATGGTCTGACGGCGCGCCTGCTCGGTCTGCATGTCGCGCAGCGTGCAGATCTGGAAGACGTTCGGGTTGTCCCAGCCTTCCTTCAGCGCCGAGTGGGAGAAGATGAACTTGAGTGGCGTCTCGAAGCTGAGCAGCCGCTCCTTGTCCTTCATGATCAGGTTGTAGGCGCGCTCGGCGTTGTCGCGGCTGCCCTGGTTGCCTTCGGAGGTATCCGTCCAGCCGCCTTTGCGATCAATGGAAAAGTAGCCGTTGTGAACCTCCTCCACCGAGTGGCTGAAGTCCGCGTCTTGAAAGAGCGTGTGGTAGTCCGGGTGCGCGGCCAGCCGGCGGTACTCTTCCTCGAAGATCAGAGCATACGGCCCTTTGACAGGCTAGCCGTCGGCGGCGTACTGCCGGTAGCGCTCCACCTGGTCGATGAAGAAGAGTGAGAGCACCTTGATCCCCTGCGGGCGGAGGCGCATCTCCTTCGCCAGGTGCTCCTGGATCGTGCGGCGGATCATCTGGCGCTGCACGGCCAGCGGGTCCACGTCGCCCCAGGCCTCGCCCGGTCGCAGGTACTGTTCGCCGCCGGGCACGCGCAGTTCGAGCAGCTCGCGGCCTTTCGCCACCCGAATCTCACCGATGCGACAGTCCCGGTAGACTGCACGCCCCGTCGTCTGCTGCAAGTCATCACCGTCGTACACGGTCGCCTCGCGCCGCTGCACGCCGGACGCCGCCTGTACGTCCAGTTCCACCCTGGCCGAGATGCCGCCGCGCGTGTTCTGCACGGACAGGAGGCGAACATAGGGCTTGTTGTGGCCGCCCTCGACCGTGGCCGACGCCACTTCGATCTGCTTGACCAGCCGGCGCTCGTAGGCGTCCACGGCGTCCAGCCGATAGACCATGTGGTGTGTATCCGCATGCGTGGCCGAGTAGCGCAGGGTGCAGAGCGGCTGCATTTCTCCAAGGGCGGTCTTGCCGGCCCCTTGCAGGCCGCCGTCCACGCTTTGCGGCTCATCCACGATCAGGATCGGCTGTGTCGCCCGGATCAGGTCGATCGGCTTCTCTCCACCGGTCTTCTCGCTGTCTTTGTAGAGGTTGTTGACGTCCCGCTTGTTGATCGCGCCGACCGTCACGACTATGATCTGGATGTGCGGGCTGACAGCGAAGTTGCGCACCTGCCCGAGCTTGGCCGAGTCGTAGAGGAAGTATTCAAAGGGCACGTTGGCGTAGATGCCGCGAAAGTGTTCCTCGGTGATCTGCAGCGTTTTGTAGACACCTTCCTTGATCGCTACGGAGGGGACGACGATGACAAACTTGGTGAAGCCGAAGCGCTTTTGCAACTCGAAGACCGTGCGCAGGTAGACGTAGGTCTTGCCCGTGCCGGTTTCCATTTCGACGGTGAAGTCGCGGGAGGCCAGCAAATCCGAAGGACGCAACCCGTTGCGAAGCTGGACGGCATTGAGGTTCGCGCGCAGTTCATCATCCAGCAGCAAGAGCCGGTTGCCGATGCCGAGGTCATTCTCCATGCCCGCAAGGCTCAGTTGGTCGGCCCCAAACTGCTTGGTGACGGTGAATTCGGTGCGGCAGATTTCCTGGCCGCTGAACAGGTCGCACACCGCTTCGATGGCAGCGTGCTGGTAGTCGAGGTCCGGTTCAAAGTGCAGCTTCACGTTCGGCCCTCCTACAGACTGCGCACGTTCGCCAGCCCGTGCTGCTGGAGGATGGCTGCAACATTGGTCTTGGCGACATCATCGACAAAGGCGCTGTCGCGGAAAATGACGGTGCTCTCCCCTGCCGGCTGCAACGCGTCACGCCATTGCGCGATGCCGAGGGCTAGCGGCTCCGCGTCCTCACGGCTGATCTGTTCGGCAAGGCAGGCGAACAGCGTACCGATGCTCACGCTGTAGACGTTCTTGCCGGCAATGACCTGCTGCTCAATCGGCGTCGTCAGTTCCAGGCCGAGCTTCAGCAGCACCTCGAAGAGAATGTCGTGTTCGCTGCGCCCAGACTTGAGGTGCTCCACCGAGTCCAGCAGCGACCGCGCCACATCGTCGCGGTTAGGGTCCCAGGCGCGAATGTTGCTGGAGTCGAGTTTGAAGACGCGGAAGCCGGTGTCGCCGGGGAACATTGGGTTCTCGTCGCGAATCTTCTGGCCGGCGCGGCGCAGGCGCTCTTTGGTCAGTTCGGCGATGGTGCGGGGCTTGCCAAGCTGGTCACACAGGTCAGCGGCGGCCTTCTGGCTCGTATTGTCTGGATTCAGTGGTTCGGGGAGTTGGACCAGTATGTATCGACGGTTGCCAGTATCGACAGAGTTCAGGGTCATGACCGCATGGCCCGTCGTCCCGGAACCAGCGAAAAAGTCAAGGACAATTCCGTCCTCACTGCCAATCCGAAGTATCTTCTCGATCAAGAACAGCGGTTTTGGGTGGTCGAAAACAGTCGTGCCAAATAGCTCGCGCACTTCTCTCGTACCCGCTTCGGTTCGAACTTCCGTCTCGTCCCAGATCGTCTTCGCTTTCTGTGTTGAACGGCGAGACTTTTCATAGACGTTCCACCCACCGTTCCGCGTACGCCTTGCCACCACGTCGCTGTCCTGGGGGTTATTCGCAACAATGGCCCCGGACACCTTGGCGCGGCCCCATCTCCAGTAGCCATCTTTGCCTTCGCTATTGCGGGGAAGCACCTCTATGCTGTAACCCGGTAGCCCAGTAAGAGATGCAGCACAGTATCCGTTATCGTCACATAGCTCTGGATTCACCCAAATAGGGAAATAGAGATTTGGTCGATTTTCTCGGTCAAACTTCGGATTGCGATTGCGTAGCTCTCTGGGTTCATACGGGCCCTTGCTGTCCCGAAACGGTAGAGTAGTGATGTCCTTGGGAAGTTCAAAGAGACCGTCAAGTTCTGTATCATTAAGATAACAGACAACGTACTCATGTGTTTTGGCGATTGCCAGATAATCCTGTCCACCCTTGTTTGATTGCACACATACCTGCGCGACGAACGCGTCGTCACCGAAGATAGCGTCACACAGAGCACGGAGATTGTCTACTTCGTTATCGTCTATGCTGACGAATAGCACCCCATCGTTCCGCAACAGATCCCGCGCCACCTTGAGCCTCGGATACATCATGTTGAGCCAGTCCGTATGGAATCGGCCCGATGCATCAGTATTGGAGGAGAGCTTACGACCGGCCCCGTCCACCTGGCCGGTGAGTTCGAGGTAGTTGCGGATGCTGTCCTGGTAGTTGTCGGGGTAGACGAAGTCGTTGCCCGTGTTGTAGGGCGGGTCAATGTAGATGAGTTTCACCTTGCCGGCGTAGGATTTCTGGAGCAGCTTCAGCACTTCCAGGTTGTCGCCTTCGATCATCAGGTTCTGCGTGGTGTCCCAGTCCACACTATCCTCCGGGCAGGGACGCAGCGTGCCGGTGGAGGGGGTGAGGGCCAGTTGGCGGGCCCGGCGCTTGCCGTTCCAGTTGAGGCCATATTTCTCTTCACGGTCGTCCACGGCGCCGCCGAGCAGTTGCTTCAGCACGGCAAAGTCGATCTTGCCTTCGGTGAAGGCTTCGGGAAAGAGGGCTTTGAGCCGTTCGATGCTTTGAGCGACGGGGTCGAGGGATTTGGTTTCGGGGTCGTCGGCGGTGAGTTGTTGCATGTGTTCCTCCTATGGCGCCTACCCTACGCTAAAGCATAGGGCTACGTTAACAAAGGACGCTAAAGCGCCCTGGGAACGGCGATATTGCTGCCGAACTGTCCCGCAATGTTGGGGAACATCGCCCCCGTAGCGCCCTTCAGGGTGCTTTGTTAACGTAGACCTACGCTTTAGCGTAGGGCGGGCCTGTCGTACCAAGCGGCTCGTCATTCTCCGGCGAGAATCGCGAAGTGGCGCGGATTCTCCAACCGGAGCCCAGTGGGCAGGCGACGCAGGTCACCGACGCATGTCACTACCTGGCGTTCCTGGTGGGCCTGCACCGCTTGCCGGTACGTCGGCTCGCCCAGCCGCACCAGCACCCGCCGCACCTGGCCTTCGACGTTGCCGGTGATCGTCACCTCTCCTTCTATTGCCGTCACTCCGCGATCGAGCACCGTGACCACACCTTCCACATCCACATCCTCCACGAGCGACGTGTCTCGAAATGCGCGCGCTGCCTCCAGGATCGGCGGCATGGCATCGCGACTCAGCGATACCCGCCCGGGGGTACCGGAAGTTATGGCTCGCGTCGGCGACCAGGCCACTTGCACCTCTAGACCCTCGCCGGAACCGGCTTCAGATAAGTCAGCCACGGCATCGCAGAGATTGGCAGACACGCCACTACGCACAGCATCTTGGAACGGTTGCATGTCCCCGTGGCTCATCGCCTGGCGGGCGGCGCCATCCAGGGCCTGTAACGATTCCATCAGGCTTCGCGTCACCTTGCGCGCAAAAGGCTCGTCCCAATCACCAGGGAATAGCCGCTCCTGCACTGGACGCAGTTCGGGAAGCACCGGTGAAAGGATAGTCAGTACATAGCTGCCGCGTTCCGTCTGTCCCATCTGAACGCCGCGGAGATAGTCCAAGGCCTGGTTCGGCTTCCGGTTTGCATAGACTGGTCGCCTGGTGATCGCAGCACAAGCAGCAGCGAGCAAGAGATCGCGGCTGCTCGCTGCCAGCGCCACCGCAGCATCCAAGGGGAGCGTGCCGAACGGCGTGGTACCGCCTGCAGCTCGCACTCGAATCAGGTCGGACGTCACCGTCTGCAGATCACTGAGCACGTCGTCTTCGGACCGGCTCTCCACGTTGGCCAGAGTATGGACGACCTCTTCCATACGCAGGACGTGATCCCCAAGATCGCGTCGTTCGGGCAACGTCAGGTCCTCATCATGTTCCCGGAGCCACAGGCTGCCTTTGCCATTCAGTTCGGCCTCTCGACGCCACCCATTCGCTCGAAGATAACCCGCTACTTCTAAGGGCTGCAGAGATCGCAATGCAGTGCTCTTGTGCATTCCCATGCTTAGAAGCTGCCCTTCTCGCTTATGGTCTGCATCAACGCTTTTAGAGCGTCCGGGGTGCAGGCGATGCCGTAGCACTTCTGATAGTACAGGTAACGGACCAGAGCGAGTCCAGATCGGCGCCATCCCAGATGCTGTTGGAGCAACGTATGACCATAGATGGTACCATACGTATGGTACACGATGAGGAGCAGGGACGATGCGCAAAACGACTGTCTACTTAGGTGACGAGGAAGCGGCCGGTCTCCGTCGCCTGGCTGCCGCCACCGGCACGTCGCAGGCGGAACTTATCCGCACCGGCGTGTTGCACGTCCTGTCGCGGGACCAACAGCGGACGTTCCACAGCATGGGGCGAGGCGAGAGCAGCGGGGAGCCGGTCGGACGCTGGGACGCCGAAGGTCTCGCACGCAAGATACTTGGTCAGGACTGAGCAGCACAGTGCCCCTGATCGTTGACGCCGGCGCGCTCTACACGCAGGCCGACCGGAAGGCGCCGGAGCACGAGGCGGTCGTGCGTACACTGCGGAATGAGCCGGGTCCTTTGATCACGAGTGAACTCGCGGTTGCCGAAGCTGACTACCTGATTCTGACCCGCCTGGGACGGGAGGTGGAGTTGGCATTTCTTCAGGACCTTGCCGAAGGAACATTTACCTCCGCGTGCTTGAACCAGCAAGAGCTTGGTGTCGCGCTCGGGCTGGCTCGGCGCTATGGCGCTTTACTGTTGGGTCTCGCAGATTGTTCGCTCGTCGTGCTCGCCCAACGCTACCAGACACAACGCCTGGCGACGCTCAACTCGCGGCATTTCCGCGCCGTGACGCCGCTCCAGGGCGGCGCCTTCATCTTGCTGCCAGCAGACGGCTGAGGCGACCGGCAGCGCGCCTGCCCTCAAGCCGCTGTCGCCAGGTCCTCCAGCACCGTCTGGCCGTAGGCGCTTGTGGCGAACAGCTCGCGTCGCGCCGGCAACTGCGTGTCGACATAGCCATTCCCTTCCATAGCGTCGTCGCTGCACCTGTCAGCGCAGCGTTGTGAGCAGTGGCATGAGATTGCGCTTGCGGCGATGCTGTTCCAGCAGCGTCTGAAGATACGCTTGCCAATCGGCCTCGCGGCCGGTCGCCTGGTAGGCCGTGCGCATCCGTTTCAACCAGTCGGCGGCAGCGACGTAGTACTGGGCCTTGGCAGCGTTCATGATCCCCTCCGCCTGCCGACGGCTCGCCTGGATGGCCCAATCCGGTCTGGTGGCAAGCGCTGCATCGACCACGCGTTCGACCAGTTCGTGCGTGGCCCCCTTATCGACGGCAGCGATAGCATCATCAAGCAGTCCCTCATGTAAGAAGACATCGACCTGACCGCTCGGGTAATAGGAGGTGGCGCTACGGAGCAGATCAAGTAATTCGGCCCGAAGCTCGGGCCAGGCCGCGCCGGCTAACCCCTGCACCTGCAGGTAGTCCGTCAGGCTCCGCTGCTCGCGGAAGGCGACGAGCGCAGCAGTCAGGGCCAGGTCGCTCCGTCCCAACCCAGTCGCCAGGTCGCGCAACCATTTGGCCAGTTCGGCTTTACTCCCCTCGAGGCCAAGCCCAAGCTCCGCGACGGTGAGGGCACACTCGAGAGAGCCACGTTCATGCAGCGCCTGGGCCACACCGAGCGACTCTAAGGGAATCGTCACATGCTGACGGGCGTAGGCTACCGCCTCTTCCGCGCGACCCAGCCGTGCCAGCATCATCGCAGAGCGTTTCGCCTGGCGAGTGACGGCGGCCAGCCGGAGGAACTCCTCATAACGGCCCTGACGCTCCAGAACGTTGAGCCGGGCGACAACCAACTCCTCCGATTGCTCGGGCGCCGCCTCGTCCTGGAGACCTGTCTCGCCGCGCAAGATCCGCTGCAGCGGCGGGTGATCCCAACCTTGCTCCGCCGCGGCGATGGCCGGCGTAAGCGTGTCTTCCAGACTGTACTCGGCCAACTGGCCCTGCCAGGCTTCCAGCTTCTCGCCCCAACCGGCGCGCTCCGCCATCGTCAGGTCGGCGCCCAACACAGCTTCGGTGGCCAGACGCCCGGCATCAAAGAAGCCATCACCACCTTCGTCACCGAACTCTTCCAACCACTCGACCACGTTCAGATACCCCGTGATCAACTCCTCCAGCATCGGCAGCGCACTCCGGCTGTCGCCCGCCACCACAACAGGAGTGATCTCCGCCAGCAGCGCCCACACGTCACCGACGCCCCCCTGCGCGTAGCCACCCCGGTGGGACCGCCGCCCGGCTCCGCCAAAGGTAGCACCAACTCGCAGGCGGAAATCGGCCAGGTCGATCGGCGGGTGCTGGGGCAGGGGCGGCGGAACGTCGGGCGTCGGCGCCTCGGCTGCCTGGTCAGGGTGGACGGGATGCACGAGCCTGATCGTCTCGATCAGGTCCGGCTGGCGATCCACCAGACGCATGAGAAGGGCGATGAGTTGTTCGCGGGTCAAACCGGCCAGTAGCTCACTCAGCGTCATTACCGAGACACCTCCCTTCAGATCGCTTGATATTCTGCGATACTTGCGTGGTCATGTCAACGGTATCGCTAACGCTAATAGGAGGTCCCATGCCTCGCCCAACCTGGCTCTTCGCCCGGCCTGTCGACTTCGCGCGCGTCTGGCCCTTCGTGGAAGAGCGGCTGTGTACGCGCCTGGCGACGACCGGGGAGGTAGGCGTCGTGTCGGTAGGCCGTGACACGGCGCTGGAGGAGGCAACGGACCTTTCCTGCTGCACGGGGATCGCCTGGTTCGGCGGACGCTTCACGGCAGCAACACTCCGGGCGACACCGCACCTGAAAGTCGTCGGCTGCAACACGGACAATACCGGCCACGGCTTGCCCATGGCGGAACTCGGGGCAGCAGGCATCCCGGTGATTGATACTACCCGCGCCTGGGGGCAGAGCGTGGCCGAACTGGCGCTGGCGCTCGCTCTCTCCTCCCTGCGCCGCCTGCCGACGTGGCATCAGGAGTTGGCGAGCGGAGCGCCGTCGTTCCAGTACGAGGCTGTACAGTTCTGCGACAGCCGTGCGTTCACGGGCGGTGAACTCGGTACCAAACGCGTCGGTATCATCGGCCTTGGTCAGATCGGCGGACGGGTCGCGCGCTGGTGCGTTGCGCTGGGCAAGGATGCTTCGACTGGCCCGGACTTGCGCGGTCAGGTGCTCGGCTACGACCCGTTCTTGCCGGTCACTGTCGCCAAGGGTTGGGGCGTCCGTCTGGTGGATCTGGACACGCTGGTCGACCAATCAGAGGTCGTCTTTGTCCTGGCGCCGCCGACGCCATCAGCCAGACACCTGCTCAGTCGCGACCGTATCGCCCGCCTGCAGCGAGGGACACTGGTCGTGATCGCCACACGGGCGCATGCCGTGGACATGACGGCGCTCCGCGAGCGACTCGTCGCCAACGAGCTGGCGGCGGCGCTGGACGTGTATGATGTTGAACCGTTGCCGCCGGACGATCCGCTGCGGGGACGGCCAAACGTCGTCCACACGCCGCATATCGCCGGCCGCACGCGCGACGCCAACTGGCGCACCGCCGACCTCGTGGCTGACGAGTTCGCCCGCGTGCTGCACGGTGAGCTACCCCGGCACGCGCTCACGGCCGGTGCGATTGCAGCACGGACCGGCCAGTAGGGCACCGGTCCACGGCCGCTTCGACGGTCCGCCTTCGGCGTCCGGCGCGCGCGCCCGCGAGCTCCGCCGCCCGTAAACGGGCGGGCTACGAATACCAAGCCCCGTGAAGGGCGCTACGCTGCTACCCCGTCTCCCCGTTGACCCAGCGCAGCATGTTGACGAGGAAGGTGCAGTAGCCGACGCCGACCTCGGCGCCGCCGGGCAGCGACACGCGCTCTGTTCCCCAATCCACCATCCCGCCGCACCAATGGGGAACCAGGTCGCTGGTATAGGCAAGAGAACGGCCGGCGTTGGCCTGCTGCACCGCCAGCAAGGGCGCCGTAGCGCCTGGCTGCGGCGTGCCATTCTGGAACTGCACCAGTCGGCCCTGCGCCAGCAGCGTCGCGCCGTCTTTGATGGTGACCGCGTTGTAGCCGCAGAGCACGGGTGGGGCGGCCAGATCGAGGCCCGCCAGCACCGGGTGCGCCGACTGCAGCGATTCCAGCCACAGCCCACTGTGTACGTTGCGCCGGTCGTCACCTTCGGCACAGACCACCGGAAGAAGATCAGCGATGATGCTGCCCCGATAGCCAGTCCCCTGGCCGTTGAACGAGGTCCAGCCGCCGATCATCACCAACCCGGCCCCCCCGCGGACGTGCTGCGCGATAGTGTCGGCAGCGGCCGCCCCAAGCTGCTTCGCGGGGTAGTCGCTGAATACCACCACATCCCAGGCGTCATCGAGGGTTGCCAGGGCCTGGCGCGCTTCAACGTGGCGATAGTCGATACCGGCGCGCGCAAACGTTCCGGTCAGATAGCGCGCGCTTGCCGCCGACTCACCCAACAGTAACAATCGCATAGGTACCTCCTCCTGGCCGCCGGTGATTGCCGCGCAACGCGCCCCTGTTCCGCCGAAACAAAAGCAGCCCCAGCATCCGTATCACTGACCGCGACGCAGGCGGGCCACTTCTTCTTCCAGCAACCGCCGTGCCGCCGCCTCTTGCTCGGCCCGTTCCTGCCACTGCGCAGCCCGCTGTTCTGCGGCACGCTCGCGCTGTTCCGCCAGCCCTGCGAGTTCCTCGGCCCGGCGGGCACGCTCCTGCGCCTCCTGGCGCAAGGCGACCTCCCACCGCAACTGCGGTTCCACATCGGTGATCCAGGGGAAGATCTCGCCGTTCGCACGGTCTACTACCCGCACCCGGTTGTCCACCACGCGCCAGCCGAAGGGGATCAGTTCACTCCAGAGCGTTCCATCCTCTGCCAGGCGGTGACGGTCAGCCCTGCTGTCGGCGCGACGGCCCAGCCGCCAGGCTTGCAACCGTGGTTCCGGCGCAAAGTCTCCACTCGGATCCAGCACCACGTACTCGAGCACACCTTCAAGGCGGTACCAGTCGCGCTTGTCCGTCAGGTCCTTGTTCTCCAGCGAAGACTGGGAGAGCACCTCAATCACCAGGTCCGGCGCTTTGCGTTCGACCCAGAGGTCGTAGCGCGGACGGACGCGGTCCGGCACGCCGAGGGCCACCAGGATATCGGGCTCGCGGTAATCGCGGAGGTTGGCGGGGTCGCGGTGGACCCGCAGCTCAGCAGCGATGAAGCACTGGGGGCCGGAGAGGCGACCGCGCAACGGGTAGGAGAGGCTGTCGATGGTGTCGGCATGGTCCTGCCCGGCCAAAGGTTCGTCCTGTTCTTCACTGTCGAAGAGGTCGGGTAGCCAGTCTAGGGTAGCGGTTTCGATCTGCATGCTGCCTCGCTTCCTGGTAGGTGCTAGCGTAGCATGAGGGGCAGTGGGCACAGGCGGCGTTTGCGCTTCGGGGAAGCTTCGCTGGTCCTCCCTACGCTGAACCGTAGGGCTAACCAAACGAACCCTGCTGAAGCAGGCTGAACTACGCTCCCGGCGCTTCCCAACCTGCTTTAGCAGGGGGTGTGCTGTTAGATCGCCCGATCAGGTAGCTGTTGGCAAATCCTGGACAGCCGTCGCCGGGCAAGCGACCGGACGATAAATCGTCCGGCTAGGCGGGACGAAGCCTGCTGCGGCAGGCGTCGCGGGAAGCCTTATCGGAGCGTCAATCAACGGAATCTGGGCCCTGGCGCGCAATAACCGTGACCGCCGAATGACCGACGCAATCAATGAGATGGCATCTACCGCGGCTTCCCAGCAGTTTGATCAACTACTGACGCTCGCAACGGCGTTCTCTCGCCGATATCCACAGCACCCCTACGGACCTGTTTGTCTCAGTGTTGCGCTTGCGGGCAAGGGCCGGTACGAGGAAGCCATCTCCGCCGTGAGTCGCGCCGTGCAGCTCGGTCTCGATCCGGTGGAGGCCGCCATGTTCCGGGCCTCCACGTATCAGCAAAAAGGTGACACGGCACAGCTGCTCAAGGAGTACACCGTCCTCACCCAGAACGGAGAGACGCGTCATCAGGGATACATGGGCCGCGCCGAAGCACTGATGCAGATCGGGGATTTCGAACAAGCCCTCGCTGACGCAAACCAGGCAATCTCCATTTCTCCAGACGAGTTTGGCTATTCCTTGCGCGGCGACATCTATCGGGCGGCCGGCCAGTTCCAGAAGGCCGTCGACGATTACAGCCGCGCCGACCGCGTGTACCCGAACTGGGCGTAACTACTGGCAAAGCGCGCCGAGGTGTATGATCTTCTTGGGAAGACAGAGGCGGCACGCGCTGACCGCGCGACCTCGGAGAGGGCGAGTGCCCTGGACCAGGAACTCGCTGAGGCGAAGGAGTTTCTGAACTCCCTTCGCGTCAATGACGTCACCCTCAACGTTTCCGCTAATGGGCGAGACCTGGAGTACGCTGGCAAATCCCCGATGCAGCGCGAGACGTTAGATACCATGAGAAGGCTCAAGCCACAGTTGCTCCAGATCTTAGCTAGAGATTAGCAGGCAGTCTGCTTTGATGAATGTCTGACTTCTCAGTGCAGCCCGCAGTAGCGTCTCGGACGGACCAGTTTTTGCGCGCGGTACTTGCTGAGCTTGATGATTTGCCCAGGGCGTTGGCCGAGTGGCCGACCTGGGAATCTTGGGAGCGGGCGGCATTCACGCTGGAGTGGGACCATGTGCTGGCCGACTATCTCCCCGACCTTGAGGAACAACACCGCTCCGGGGCAATGTCGGTACGGCAGGAGGCGCGGTACCAGCAGGTGCTCACCCGGCTCAAAGCAGCTGCTCCGACCATCGAGCAGCTTGAGCTTCAACTCCTTGACGTGGCAGGCAAGGTCTGAAGTGCCGGTACGCTGGGTTCGGCGCGTAGGTTGTCGTCAGTCCTGAACCGTTACGCGCGCGTCGCGCTTTGACTGGCTGCTCGCCACTCCTTATAGTCGGCCTCAATCGCCTCCGACCAGGTGCGGTCGATCTCGCCTGGCGTGTAGCGGCCCTCTTGCAGGCGGAGCTTGCCGAACTGGTCGCGCACGCGCACGTCCTCCGAGCGTTCCACGACTGCCTGCGCCAGGTGGGCGGGGATGAAGATGACGCCAGTCGGCGTGCCGAGCACGATATCGCCGGGTAGCACCGTGGCGGCGCCGATGCGAATCGGTATGTTGATACCGGCAAGTGTCACATCGGCAATGGCCGAAGGGTGCAACCCGCGCGTGAAGATGGCCACGTCGCGGAGCTGGGACACTCCCTGGTAGTCGCGTATGCCGCCGTGGATTACTGCGCCGGCCTGGGTGCGTCGCTGCAGCGACGTCGCCAGGTTGTCGCCGACGAAGGTGCCGTTGCGCACCTTGCCGAACATGTCGACGACCATCACGTCGCCCGGTTGCAAGGTGTCGATGACCCAGGAATTCTGGCCGCCGATACGACCTTCGGCCTTGCCCATTTCTTCCACCAACTCCTGCAGGTCAGGCCGCTTCGGCACGAACATCGCCGTGACGGCGCGACCGACCAGGATGCGGCCGGGGTGCGTGTTGATCCAGTCGCCCTCGAACTGGTCCTGGTAGCCGTGCCAGCGCAGCACCCCCCAGGCCTCTTCGGTGGTCACCAGCGCCATCCGTGCCACGATGTCGTCCGGCACGCGCGGCCGGCCATCGGGGAAACGCTCGTGGGTACTGAGACGGGTCAGGGCGATAATGGCTTCAGGCGGATTGACGATGTTCATGGTTTCTCCTTACGGAGAGGATACTTGCTACGGCGGCGACCTGCACACAGGGAGGCGGGACAACGTGGTTGTTAGGCGTAGACAACAGCTCAGGCCGAAGAGTTGTCAAGAAGAATCGAGCAGAGGCGTTCTGCGTGGGGCGACGCCCTGCGCACTTTGTCGGGATTGATCCGAGCGAGCAGGTCAAAGGCGTGTCTCGTCTTATGGTAGGCCCCCTTTGTCCTTGTGTTCCTCGTCGCCGAAAGCAGTCTCTCCATAAGGTCGGACTTGCTGATCGCTTCAACGTTGGCTTGGGGGTGCAATGCAATCCCCAAGAAGCCCTCACGACAGCTTGCTTTGGTCGCATGGTTGATGCCTCCACCTTCGACATATATCCGGACGTTCACCACCGGTTCCCGCCAATTTCACCGCTTTGCCAAAGCTGCCCGAGCCTATATTTTTCGAGCCAGATAGATAGGGTGTCCCGATCTAATCGCCTAAGGATTGTGGCAGCGTCGGTTTTCTCGCACACCAGCACCGCGTCCGGGATCTCCGTCAGCGCGTCGACTAAGGCAACGGAGTGCGTCGTCACAATGAGCTGGGTTCGAGCGGACGCTTCACGTAGCAACTCCGCCAACGTCGGCATAATGTCTGGATGGAGTCCGATCTCTGGCTCCTCCAAACAAATGAGCGGCGGCGGGGTAGGGTTGAGTAGCACCGCCAGGAGTGCCAGCCAATGCAGCGTGCCGTCCGACAGTCGAGTGGCGGGAATAGAAAAATCCTTCTCCTGGAGGAAAACCTGCACGGTGCCTGCTTCCACCTTCACGTCAACGTCTTCAGCATCGGCGTAGAACTTACGGAGATATTCGAGGAGGCTGCGCCTGACCCGACTGTCTGTTCGTAGGCTGTTCAGTACCAAACCGAGGTTACTGCCGTCCTCTGTGAGGTGATCGTTCGGCATATCTGCTGGTTGAGGGCGCCGCGCCAGGTTATCGCGGCCCAGATTCCAATCTCGATAGAGCTGCAGTGACGAAAAAAGCGTCCCAATATATGTCAACTCGGGGTACTGATCGGGGTCTTTTCGCTGGGAAAGAACCGACTGTTGCGGGTCAATATCTTCCGGACGCAGCGCACGTGACCGTGCATCGCCAGCTACATTCAGCATCGGGCGTCCATTCTCGTACCCGAAGTAGAAGTATGGCCTGGTATGCGAGCCCTGAGGATGCTCGTCTTCAAGGCGCTCGTCCGTTACCTCGAACCGTTGACCTACAGGCGCGAACGACAGCCGATACCGGAGTGCAACGGCCCGTTCCGGTCGGGCAAGCCCAACTTCGAGCGTCGCTGTTGCGCTGGCCGACGTGCCTTTCCATAGCCAATCGCGGACGCCACCGCCTTCGCGGATAGAAGTCGCGAGCGCTTGCGGCGCACCCCGGAGCAGACCGATTGCCGCGATAAGGTTCGACTTGCCTGAACCGTTTGTTCCGATCAATACGTTTAGGGAATGGAGCTCGACCGCCTCGGAATCATCCGGGAATGAGAGGAAGTTTCGCAGCCTGATGCTCTTTATCACACGATCTTTGGTCATTTTCTCTCCACGGCTCTTGTTGCCCTCGCGCTAGCGCCAAGCCCTTATCCGTCACTTTGCTCTCGCTGCTACCGTATCGTCATTGTCGGCTGTGAGTAGACGCCTGTCCAACGCCATGCCGGGCCCCCAGGCAACGCCCCAACTTTATTTTCCACTCGCCCCGGCGCGGTGTCGATTTGCGCTACCTGGTTCGACGTATAGATGACGGGCGGTGTGCTCGCCGATTGATAGTCAAGAGAAGGAACCAAGATGCGGTATGCGTTGCTAATCCACTTCGAGGAGGCACTGGGCCATCAGATGACCAAAGCGGAACAGGACGCCATGATGGCGGGGCACCAGGCGTTCGGCGAGCGGTATAAGGACAAGATCGTCGGCGGAGACGCGCTGCACGGCGCGGCGATGGCGACGATGGTACGTGTGCGCGACGGCAAGAGGCTCACGACCGATGGGCCGTTCGCCGAGACCAAAGAGCAGCTCAATGGTTTCTACCTTGTCACCTGCGACAATCTGGACGAGGCCGTCGAGATCGCCTCGCATATCCCCGACGCCGTGCGCGGCTCCATCGAAGTGCGTCCGGTCATGGAGTTCAATTAGGAGTGGGCATTGCCGCTCTGGTTGCCCGGCGGACGAGCTACCAGAGCGGCGTAGCGCGCACCAGAAGTACAGAAGTATTGGTGAGCAATGGAAGCCGTCTCCCACGTCGTTGACCGCGTTTTTCGCCAGGAATCCGGCAAGATCCTCGCCGGTCTCATCGTCGCCACGCGCGACTTTACCCTGGCCGAGGACGCGTTGCAGGACGCTTGCGTCGCGGCACTGCTGCAGTGGCCCTCCGCTGGATTACCGCACAACCCGGCGGCATGGCTGAGCGGCATCGCCCGACGCAAAGCGATCGACCGCTTGCGCCGCGACGCCACCCTGGCTCGCAAGCAGGAGCAACTTCAGGCCCTCGCTGCGCTGGAGCAGGCCGACGGGGGCGAACCGGACAGCCCGGTTGACGCGTCGGAGTTCCCCGACGAGCGTCTGAAGCTCCTTTTCACCTGTTGTCACCCGGCGCTCGCGCTGGAAGCGCGGGTGGCGCTGACGCTGCGCACCCTCGGTGGCCTCACGACGCCCGAGGTCGCGGCGGCCTTCCTGACGCCCGTGCCGACGATGGCCCAGCGCCTGGTACGAGCCCAGCGCAAGATCCGCGACGCCGGCATCCCCTATCGCGTGCCGCCGCTCCAGCAGTTGGCGGAGCGCGTCGACGGCGTGCTGGCCGTCCTCTACCTCATCTTCAACGAGGGCTACGCCGCCACCGCTGGCGATGCCTTGATCCGCCAGGAACTCTGCGACGAAGCGATCCGGCTGACACGAGTGCTCGTCGATCTCTTGAGGGCCGAGCCGACCATCCCCGACGATCCGGAGGCGCTCGGCCTGCTGGCGCTCATGCTGCTGCACCACGCCCGGCGGCAGGCCCGAGTGGACTCGGACGGTGACGCGGTCCTGCTGGAAGAGCAGGATCGAAGCCTTTGGGATCGCGCCGCCATTGCCGAAGGGGTCGCACTGCTCGATCAGGCCCTCACCATGCGGCGCGCCGGCCCCTACCAGATCCAGGCGGCGATCGCCGCCCTCCACGACGAAGCGCTGACGAGCGCGCAAACGGACTGGCCCCAGATCGCCGCGCTCTACACCACGCTGGCGCGCCTGACACCCTCGCCGGTGATCGAGTTGAACCGGGCGGTCGCACTGGCCATGATCGCCGGGCCGGAACGTGGCCTGGAGTTACTGAACCGCCCGACGCTGGCAACGGCCCTCGCCGAGTATCAGCACTTCCACGCAGCGCGGGCCGATCTCCTGCGGCGCGTCGGCCAACGCGAGGAAGCGGCAGCCGCCTACGTACGCGCGCTGGAACTCTGCCAGAACGCGACGGAACGCCGCTTCTTGCAGCGCCGCCTGACCGAGGTCGCGGGGATGTGACGCCAAGCGGAGCGCGTGCAGCCTATACCCCAGTTCGATCACGCGCTCGCGCATCTAGTTCGCGCGCAACGAGGAGCTTAACCGCACTCGGCGCGCAACAGGTCGGCTGCATATTCGAGCGCGGCTTGAATTCCGGCACGTGTCAGTCGAGGATAGTCATTGAGTAAGTCATCAGTTGTCGCGCCACCGGCTATCTCCTCAAGAATCAGTTCGACGGTAAGTCGCGTGCCGGAGATTGTCGGCTTGCCAAGCATGATGTTGGGGTCAAGCGTTATATTGGGATGGTTGGGATCATCGTACGGCGTCATGGTTGCCAACCTCCTCTATTGCCCGTCTCCAATGATTTCCTACTGTCACAGTGTACGCGACGGCCGTCTGTACCGACGCCGTGTCAGCCTTCGCGACCAATGGCCCCTATCTGTCAATATAGGCTGGGACCAGGAGCGCAGGCGAATTGCACAACGCGGCCGGCACGCACGACCCTCCAATGTTCCTCCAATCTAGCGCCGCCAGCATGGCGACGTGTGCAAGGCGATGATCTGACCGAATCTTTATCAGTTCCATCTGGTCGCCCTGCTGTTGGGCGGCTTCGGCATCTACCGCGTCCGCAGCCAGACCAGCGCGGCCCCCACCTATACCACGGTGCCGGTGACGCGCGGCGATCTGGTGGTTGGCATCAACGCCACCGGCGCCGTCAGCACCACCACGTCACTGCCGCTCACCTTCGCGCAGAACGGCCAGCTCAGCAAGGTGCTGGTGCAGCCGGGCGACCACGTGACGGCGGTCCAGGTGCTGACACAACAGGACACTGCCGATCTCCAGCACGCCGTGGCCCAGGCGGCGGTCGCTGCTGCACAGCAGACGCTGACGACTGCACAGCAGCACGTCCAGACGGTGCAGCAGCAGAACACCGCCGATCTGGCCGGCGCTCAGGGCGCCATCGTCAATGCCCAGACCGCGGTGCCGAAGCTCTCTCCAGGACCGCAGTCCGGTCTTTGGGCCGGAGACCGCAGTAACCCCCGTCCTACGGACGACCACCAATGAAAGTAGCGCCTGGTCGTCGGATAGCAGTTTGGTTGGTTGGGGACTTTCACGGCAGTCCCGACACGGTTCCCTTCCGCAGTCGCAACACTGCCCCACCGCAGTCACAGACGCGGCACTGCCAATCACGTGAAAGGATATGAGCTATGGCTTCACCGACCGACGAACACCTGCCCCCGTCCCCTCATCCCCTCGTCCGCGTCGAATCGCTCACCAGGAACTACGCTATGGGCGCCAACGTCGTCCAGGCGCTGCGCGGCGTCGACCTGAGCGTGCAGCGTGGGGAGCTGGCGGCAGTGCTGGGGCCATATTGCACGCGACGGGGATCACCATCCTGATCGTCACCCATGAGCCGGACGTGGCTGCCTTCTGCGAGCGCGTCGTCAGCTTCCAGGACGGCAAAGTCGTAGAAGATCGCGCCACGCCGAACCCACGCCTGGCGGCCGACGTGCTGGCCGAACTGCCGAGATCGGCAGCGCCCTCAGTCAATGATCGCGGAAATCGGGTGACTCGTCCATGGCTGGCGCTGTGCAGAACGGAGCCGCGTTTCCCCCAGCTTCACGCGCCAGTCTGCGCGTCTGGGCTGCACGCCAAGTTCCTCAATGAGCGTCCACACCACGTCTTCAAGCGCGATGCCGCCCGTCGGCAGATGACAGTGAGAAAACACCCGCTGATATCTGGCAGCAAGCAGATGGCATTCGGGATGAAGGTGAGCAAAGGCAATCTCGCCCTTCCACTCAGGGTGCCAGTGGTAAACCAAAATCTCGTGGTCGTCCGAATCGGTCACCGTGTACTCGTACGCTGCCAGGCGAATCGCCCACCCGCGACTGGAAGGATCCCGGACAACCCGATACTGAAGGTTCATTCCGAAACGCAGAGAGGCAGTGCTTGTCACAGGTACCGTCGCATCGCCGGCAAGCGTGACGGTGAGCACGTCTCCCTGACCGTACCACTCGACTTGCGGCACTATCTGCGTGAGGCAGGAAAACGCAAGGTAGAGGTCGGCTTGAAACTCGGCGACTGCGGAGTGAGGGGTCCTAGCGTCCAAACGGCAGCAGCATGGCCACCCGTGAGACGTCCGGTTGATCGGCTTTCCCCACGTACTCGCCAGCGTCCCACCGCCGCTTGAACTCTTCGCCGCTGATCCCGAGACGGCGTCGCGCAGCTACGTCGAGAATACGGTGTCCCTCCTCACGTGACACTTCACGGGCGCAGAGGGTCTCCTCGTGAGGCAATACCGCCATGAGTCCCTCCTCCGCGATGAACCTCGAAGTGCGATCACCTCACCTTTCATCATCTTCGCACATCTGAGGGCGGAAGACAACAGTTGGTCCTGCGTGCTTCGCTCGCCGCCAGCAACGCTCGTCACTGTGCTGTTGTTCAAGATGTCACAGCAACTCATCAAGAGCTCGGGTCAGACGCGCATCGTCCTCCGCCAACGCCTCAGTCGCCATTCGTTCCAACAGCGCGCCAAAGCGCGGATCATCGAGCAAACGTGTCCACCTTGTATCCGATCCCATCTCGGTCAGCATGAGCGCGGCTACAGCATCCTGTTCCTCTCGCGGCAGTTGTCGAGCGAGGGAACCCGCCTGTCACAGTCGTTCCGTGATTGCTGCCATGTGTCGTGCTCCTGAGGAATCCGACTCCACCAATGGCATATTCTACCTGGAAGGGCTGAACCAGCCAATAAAGGGACGGTAGCGTACGTTCTGGTCTGCGCCGAGTTCGCCAGCGTGCGCCACGCCCTGGTCGACCGACGCCACGATTGCCGGCGTCGCCACCGTACCGGGACCACGGACCACGGCGACGAGGGCGAGCGCCATGCAGACTGCAAGGGCGACGATGCCGATGGCCAGGAGTGGCCAGCGCCGCGTCGTTCTCGATACCACCGTTTCTCCACGCGCCCGACTGCCGCTGGTTGTCGACCGCTGGTTGTCGACACTGCTACAAGATATGCGCCTGGGCCTGAGGGTGTTACATGCGGCGCGTAGAAAGCGGCCTCGTTGAGCGCGCCGGCCTACTGTTCGAGCGGACGGCGATGACTCTGCGCTGGCCCGGACGAAGCGCGGTCCATGGCAGCGCCAGCCCCGCGACTGGCGGACCGGCGCTCCAGGAGTCCAGCAGGCAATAACGGGGCGCTGTGCGTCTCAGACGTCGATCAGTGCGGCGTGTACCAACGTGCTGACCTGGTCCAGCCGCCGGCTGTGCCAGGGGTCGGCCAGGCGGGCGTTGCTGAGGTAGCTGAAGGAGAGACCGGACTCTGGATCGCCCCAGGAAGAGGAACTGCCGGCGCCGCCGTGGCCAAGAGTGGCGGGCGGGGTGATCGTGCAGAGGCGCGCGAGGCGAGCAGGGTCCAAGCCGAGCGCCGCCGGCTCCGCCTGCGGCAACAGGGCGACCGGCGGGGACTGGATGGCTTGGGCGACCATAGGGGGCTCCTTCGAAGCTGGACGACACACATGAGTAGGGCATAGGATACTCAACACGGCGACGACGGTTGCAGGAGCGAGGACATTGATGGCCACGACGGTCACGACCCAGCACACGCGTACTTTCACCGATCTGGTGGAACTGCCCGACGACAGCCCAATCTATGACATTCTTGGAGGAGAATTCGTCGTGCGCAACAGCCCGGACGTTAACCACGCCCTGGCTCGCATGGAGTTGACCGGCTTCCTTTATTCGGCCCACGAGGCGGGGTACGGCTACGTCTTCAGCGACACGACGGCAGTGGCGCTTGATTATCCGGCGCGCGGTGAGGCGTCTGAGCACGTCAGTCATCCCGACGTGTTCTTCGTGCGCCAGGAGCGCGAACACATTATCGGCAACCGGGCGATCGAAGGCGTTCCCGACCTGATCGTGGAGATCCTCTCGCCCAGCACGCGCGACGAGCACGCGCGCGGCGGCAAACTCTGGCGCTCCTATGCGCTGCACGGCGTGCCCCATTATTGGATCGTCGACAATGCGATGCGGACGCTTGCCCAGTACGCCGTTATCGGTGCACCGTATATGGCTGGTCAGTATGGCCCCGCAACCGTCCTCCGCTCGGGCGACACGCTGACCAGTCCATTGTTCCCGACACTGTCCTTGCCGGTGGCGCGACTGTTCCGCAACGTCCGTGACCGCCGACCGGGACGGTAGGCGATCTCCGCTCGTTCCGCACGAACTCTTTCGTCTTCAGCCAAGCTTCAGCTTTTCGGCCGTTCCCTTCACTGCCACAGCGGAAGCTAGTTGCAGTTAGGAGAGGACGCCGAGATGGACGAGCCAATGGCAGCAGAAGGCAGCGAACGCGGCCCGCCGGGATGCCCCGCCGAACGACGACTGGCACAGCAACAAGGTGCGGTGTCGGCAAGAGATGCCGCTCCACCGCCGGAGAGGAGGTAACGTATGCAGCCCTGGTCACCATTCTGGCGCTGGCTAGCGACCGGAGTGCTGGCGGTAACGACCATCGCCTGGGTGGCGCACTCAGAAGGCAGCGCACGGGAAGCGCAATTTGCCGCCCACCGTACCGGGTCGATGATGCAAGGAATGCCGGGGATGATGGGCGGGATGCCGATGATGATGGGCAACGGCGGCACGGTCGCCGTCAGCAATCCGACAGTCTCGGCAGCGCTACAGCAGCCACGGGCGCAACTGCAGCGGCAGGAGGCCGAGTTGCAAGCGCAACAGGCGCAACTGAACGCCCGTCTGGCGGCCCTCCAGGCCCGCCTGAGTAGCCTGGGACAGTAGGGAGCAATACCCCTCCCCTGGGCGGGAGGCGGCTGGGCACGAGGCCCTTCGAGAGAAAGAGAGCATGTGATGGGACTGATCTTCGGGATCGCGATAGTGGTGGGAGTCTTCTATCTCGCCAACAACCGGAATGGCAATTGGAGTAGAGGTCTGATGAACAACAACCACTGGCACGCGGGTCCACCGCCTCTGCTGATCATCGCCGGCTTCGGCATTCTGCTGCTCATGATGATGCACCTGTTGCCGCTGCTCATCATCGGCGCTGGCGGCTATGCTGCCTACCGCATCTTGAGCAACAACAAGGGCAGCATGCCCGCCATCAACCTGGGCATGCGTGGCCCCGGCGGGGTGGCCGACGCGGCCGAGCAGGGCATCTTCTGCCCCTCCTGCAACACGGCGGTCTCCCGCAACTGGGCGACCTGCCCGCACTGCGGCTACCGCAAGTTCCTGGCGCCCGACCTGATTCGCCGCCGCTGCACCACCTGCGGCACCGAACTGCAGAAGGACTGGAATGCCTGCCCCTACTGCAGTACCACCATCCAGGAGCCGGTCACCGCCTCGGCGCCGGGACCGGCCGCGCCGCAAGGGCCCACCAGCACAGCTCTGCTGTAAGGCATCGTCAATCACCGGCAAAGGGGTGGCAGCGGGAGCAAGGTTGCTCCCGCTGCCACCCCTTTGCATGGCCAACAGTGGATACTTCGAACTGGCCATTGACACCTCAACGCGCGGCTACCGCGCTGCCTTTGTTCTACGGTATGTTAAAGCGAAAGGGAGGCGGCCGTGAATGACCAGTTTCGTTATTCTCTGCTGATATCCTGGTCAGATGAGGATCAGGCCTACATCGTCAGTTTTCCAGAGTGGGAAGCGAATGGGCTGGTAGGCCATACGCATGGTGACACGTATGAAAAGGCACTCCGCCATGGGCAGGAAGTACTGCGCATGTTGGTAGAGAGTGCCCACAGGGATGGCGAGCCGCTACCCGCTCCGAGCACGTTCGACCATCTCGTAAGTGATCGTGTCCCGTCTGTGCCGGTTGGCGCATAGCTTTCATTAATAGCGGCGCCAGATGTTATGGACTGATGAAGTGTGGCAACGGGGCCGGCGACTCGGCAGCCTCACGCTGTCGTGTCCGATTGGCGGAGAGACGCAGCGGGAATTCTGTCCTCCCCCTCTGTGTCCGCTCTGGGCGGCCGGCCGCGCCGGGGTATACGGCCGGCGCCGGCTGGCAACCGCCCTGTCTCGGCGAGGGCCCGGCGCAACAGGAACTCGATCTGGGCGTTGGCGCTGCGCAATTCGTCGCCGGCCCAGCGCGCCAGCGCGTCGTAGACAGCCGGGTCCAGGCGCAGCAGGATACTCTTACGTTCGGTCATGGAGATCAGCAGCAGGCATCAGTGGTACAGCGAGCCGGCATTGACGATCGGTTGGGTGGACTGCTCGCTACAGAGAACGACCAGCAGGTTGGACACCATGGCAGCCTTCCGCTCCTCGTCCAACTGCACCACATCCTGCTCCTCCAGCCGGGCGAGGGCCATCTGGACCATGCCGACAGCGCCCTCGACGATGCGCTGGCGGGCGGCGATGACGGCTCCAGCCTGCTGGCGGCGCAGCATCGCCTGGGCGATCTCCGGAGCGTAGGAGAGGCGCGTGATGCGGGACTCGATGACGCGCACCCCGGCGGAGGCCACGCGGACAGTGATCTCGGCCGAGAGTTTGCCGGTGATCTCCTCGGCGTTCTGGCGCAAGGATGGCTGCCCGCCCACCTCCGAGTCGTAAGGATAGCTCGTCGCAATGTGCCGCACGGCCGTCTCGGTCTGGATGGCGACGAACTTGACGAAGTCGTCCACTGCATAGGTCGCCTGGGCAGTGTCCTCCACCTGCCAGACGACCACAGCGGCCATCTCGATAGGGTTGCCGTCGGCGTCGTTGACCTTCGCTACCGCCGTCTCCTCGTTGCGGATCCGAGTCGAGACCTTGCGTCGACGGGTGAAGGGGTTGACCCAGCGCAGACCGCTGGTGCGGACCGTGCCGGTGTAGCCGCCGAACAGTTGCACAACCCGTGCCTCACCCGGCACCACCGCTGTCAAGCCGCCAAGGATCAGGAGCAAGAACAGGTCGAGCAGGATGCCGATAGTGTGAGCCGTCGAATTCGCCTGTCCACCCGGCACGGCGGCGACGTTGGCGCCGGACCCGATCAGCAGCCAGTTGACGACGACCAGGCCCAGCAGACCGAGGACAAGCACGGGTATGCCGGCCACACTGCGCGCGGGCCGCTCTCGCACCGCTGGCGTCGGCATGGCGCCAGTGATGGTGTTAGGGATAGTCGGGGACATCGGTGTTCCTCCCTGAGTGTGCTAGCGGTTGCAACGAGCAACCGATGCTCCCAGTATAGCATAGTGCTATCACTTAATCTACGTCTGGTTGCGACTCGTGTATGATGCATCGTCTGGCGCCGGCGGAACCCGGTCCCCGTTTGAGAAAGGCGGCTGCGCATGGCCCGTATAGACGCTCGTGGCTACGACCACGTCAACCTCCAGTGCCGCGACATCGAGCGCTCGATCCGCTTCTACACGGAGGTGCTCAACCTGCCGCTCTGCCGCTGCGACCGCAACGCGGCGGGGGAGATCACCTTCGTGTCGGTGCAGGCCGGCCCGGCCATTGTCGACCTCATGCCCCGTCCAGGATATATCCCGCCCCCAGCGCAGCAGGCAGGGATGAACCATCTCGCCCTGGAGATCGCCCCCTGCGATGCCGAGCAACTGGCGGCTGATCTACGCGCTCAGGGCGTGGAGGTGTACGAGGGACCGGTGCGCCGCCAGGGCGCCAAAGGCATGGGCTTCGCGGTGTATCTGCGCGACCCCGATGGTCACGGGATTGAGTTGAAGCAGTACGAGGTGTGAGGCAACGTCGTGCGTGGTAGGTAAACGGCGTGTGTACCCCGGATCACAGGGCCGCGACTGCGGTCTGCGGCCAAGTGACGAGGGGGCGACTGCGGTCGCGTTGTACGGCAATGCCAGCGGCAGCAGGCGACCGCAGTCGCCCCGGTAACTTGGCCGCAGACCGCAGTCGCGGCC
>DHIZ01000149.1:0-4238 GCA_002404055.1 Chloroflexi bacterium UBA4733 | reverse complement strand
CGATTCCTGGCAGGTATCGGTCTGTTCGGCGGAGCCTCCCTGCTCGCCGCCTGCGGCGGTGCGGCGACGACGGTGGTGACGACGGCCAGCGCCGCCACGGCAGCCGCTACCGTGGCGGCAACCAGCGCCGCTGCGGCAGCGACGACCACGACGGCGGCCGCGGTCACCAAGGCTGCCAAGGCGACGGTGGCCAGCGCCGCCACAGCGACGGTGACGGCTGCCCAGGCCAACGGTGTGACCTTGCAGTACCTCGGCCAGGGTTCCACCGATGAGATGAAGATCTACCAGACGTTCGCTGACAACTTCCACAAGCAGCAACCGGGCATCACCGTCCAGATCAGCTTCTCGCCGAAGGGCGGCGCCGCCGGCATCTTCGAGCAGTTGCAGACGCAGGTGGCCGCCAACGCCGGCCCGGATGTCTACTGGACGCACTCCTACATCGGCGCGGCGCTCGCCAAGAACGGCGTGGCCGAGGTGCTCAACCCCTTCATCGACCAGGACAAGACCCTCAAGCTGACCGACTACTTCACAGCGTCGTACATGGACTACACCTTCAACGGCAACCACACGGCGTTACCGCGCGAGATCGCCACCGACATCATGTTCTACCGCCCCGACCTGTTCGACAAGGCCGGCGTCAAGTACCCCGACGCCAGTTGGACCTGGAGTGACCTGCAATCCACCGCCAAGCAGCTCACGACCACCGCTGGCGGCAGCACGACCTTCGGCTACGGCGGGCCGGTCAACAGCAGCTTCCTCTACACCAGCCACGCCCTGGAGGACGGCTCCGACATCATCGACGCCCAGAACTACAAGTCGCTCTTTGCCACTGACGCTGTGACGCAGGCGATCCAGTATCAAGCTGACTTTATCTATAAGGACCATAGTGCGCCCACGCCGGCGGAACTCAAGGCCGACAACACTATCGACTTCCAGCACGGGCGCGCCGCCATCGCCTTCAGCGGCTACTACTTGATCTCCACCATCAACGGCAATACCAAGAACACCTGGACCTACGACGTGGCGAACATGCCGGTGAACACGACCGGCAAGCGTGTGTCCTCCTCGGCCACCTCCGGCCATTCAGCATGGTCCGGTACGAAGCACAAGCAAGAGTCGTGGCTGTGGCTCAAGTACCTGGCGAGCGAAGAGGCCAGCAAGATCTACGGCGCCAGCGGCCTGGTGATCCCGCCGCTCATAGCGCTGGCCAACTCCGCCGAGTTCACCTCGTCGGCCAACCCGCCGCACCACCGCAAGGTGTTCATCGATGACCTGGCGGTGGCGCACCCCTTCCCGATCGTCCCCAACTGGCTGGACGTGCTGACGGCCATCAACGACATGCTGGCGCCGGTCTTCGCCGGAACCAAGACGGCCAAAGAGGCCATTGATGCCGGCAATGCCAAGCTGGATACCCTGCTCCAGCAGAATGCGAAAAGCTGAGCCGTCGAAAGCGTCCAGTCCGATAGTTGTGCGACCTTCCGGGCAGTGATTGGCCGCTCGAACTCAGTTGTGCGTCGCAGTCCCTGGAGAATGCCGATTGCGAAAGGAACTGCGTCCTCCTACGCCGCCGGGTACAGTACTCGCAACGGTACGAAAGGACGCACCGCTGTGCAGACAATTCCGGCACGGGAAATCAAGCGGCGTGGCATCAGCGTGGTCGACGCTGATCTGGCGCGGGGTCCCGTTCACGTTATCAAGGATGATCGTCCCAGCTACGTCATTCTGGACGAAGCGCAGTACCAGGAGTTGCTCGAGGCAGAAGATGCATTGGCGCTGGCGCGGGTGCGGGCAGCCCTGGAAGACGTCGATGCCGGGCGAGTTCGCCACGTCACAGCGCAGCAACTGATCACCGAGCACGATCTGCAGGGCTGATGCACACGCTGGTCGTCACAGCCGGCTTTGAGCGACGCCTCACTCACCTACGGATGGCCGAGCAGGAGGTTGCCCTGCTCGACATCGGCACGCACGACGAGGTGTATCGGTGACTGATTGGGGAGCCACAGCCAGCGGAGTGACCAACAGGCTCGTGGCCAACGTGCCACAATACCGGCCCAAGGAGGACAAAGGTGGACCGTCGCCGCATCGTGTTGCCGACCTGCGAGATCAGCATGGACCCGGAGACGGCCATCGAAGGCGCCGTCAGTTGGGGCATCCGCAACTTCGAGCTGAAGACGCTGTGGGAAGATCGTCGCGCGCCGGACATCACGCCCAAACAGCGTGAGCAGTTGCAGCACCTGGCCACGCGCTATGACTGAGCGCAGATTACCGGCGCCGACCGCTTCCTTTGCTGCGACCAGGAGAGGACTTCCAAGACGTGGTACTAGCCGGGTTGGTCCAGCAGCCATGTGAAGAGCGCGGCCGGCAAGGTCGTGACCCCAGGGACCTGCTGCTCCAGGTCGATGGCGCCACGGGTCAGTAGCAAGCCCCCGCCAAAGTTGACGGCCATCGCCTTGGAGTCGTTGACGGTGACCGCGTCGACGTACTTGGACTCGGCGACGTGGGCGCGACGCTCGCGCCCCGATCCTCCATCGAACGTCGGCACGACAAAATCGACCTCGGCGCCGCTCGGGCTCCGGTAGTAGAACAGGCGCTCCGGCTCGCCGAAGCGGTCCACCGCGTCGCCCTCGACCGCGCGGAAGATCGCGGCGGCAAGGACCGCCTCGGCCAGGCGGCTCGGTTCGGGTTCGGCGGCGCCGGGCGCCCGGCGCGCCGGCAGGTGGGCGAGGAAGGGGTCGACGGGATAGACCTTCCGCTGCCGACGGATGTCCGGGACGCCGCCACTCTCCTGGAACAGGAAGAGCACGAGGTAGGCGTCCGCCAGCGCGCCAAGCCAGGCCCCAGCGGTCGTGTGGGACACTGCCAGTTCCTCGCCAAGCGCCCGCAGCACCAGCGGTCCCGTGAGGCTGGTCGCCACACGCTCCAGGAGCCGCAGCCCGTGTTCGGGGCGCGTCATGCCGAGCGTCCGGAGATCGGCCTGGAGCACGTCCCACAGGTCACGCGCAAAGCCATCCGAGACGTGAGCCGACTGGCGAAAATCCGCGACCGCCTGCGGAAACCCACCCACGAGCAGGAAGGCCTCAAACGCCTCCACGAGCGTGCCGACGTGGACCAGCGCGTCCTGACACACGCGCCGCCCCTCCTCGGTAAAGAAAGCGGGGAACGGCAGCGACGGCGGCGCCGGGAGGGCGAAGCCGGCGCAGCGCACGAACTCTGGGAACGCCAAGGGCAGCAGCAGGCGGTCCAGACGCACGGCCGGCCCACGCCGACCGGCGAGATAGGTCGCGCCGGCGGCCACATCACGCGCCGACGAGCCGGTAGCCACCACGCAATCACCGGCGGTGTGCGTGTTGTCGCGCGCCCACTTCACGCCCCGCTGCCACTCGGGAATCGCCGTGACCTCGTCGAGCAGGAAGTAGCGTGGCAGGTCGCCCAGGTCAGGAAAGAGCATGCGTGCCGCCTGAAACAAGTTGATCAGGTCCGTGAAAGTCGAGAGCGCGTCGGCGGCGAAGTAGCAGATGCGGCGCGGGTCGACGCCTTCTGCGCAGAGGCGGGCGACGGCCTGCTTGAGCGCCGTACTCTTGCCAACCCGCCGCGGGCCGCGGAGCGTGTAGAGATTGGGCGGCGCGATATCGGCCAGCACGCGCGGCGTCCAGTCGAACGGCGCGCGCCGCGCGGCGGTAAGTTGCGGATCGGCGGCCTGCCATTGTGGCTGCGTCCACCACGGATTGGCGCGCGTGAGTGCCTGGACGAGCGGTCCGCGTTGCGCCCTGATTGGCAAAGATCCCCCGTTCTGGTTCGCCAACTGGCCAAAAGTCCCCCCATTTGGCCAGTTCGGTAACCATACCAGATGAGCCAGCGGCCATGCGACCCGACCTGCGTCCCTCGCGTTGTCCCGGTGCTGACGACGCCGTAGACTGTCACTATGTGCTACGCCCTTTGGGATCTCGAAACCGGCAACCTCGTGCAGGAGTTCCTCACGAAACCCGAGGCGCTGCGCGGAGCAGTACCTCACATCCAGGCGCGTCCCAGGTCCGCTAGGCTCCCGTTGCAGCCCATGACCGCCGGAGGAGCAATGCCAAGGACATGTACGTAGCCGTAGTGCCCCAATACCGGCGCAGTGAGGAGGACGCATGGACCATAGCTGCATCGTGTTGCCGACCTGTGAGATCAGCTTGGACCCGGAGACAGCCATCGAAGGCGCCGTCAGTTGGGGTATCCGCAACTTCGAGCTGAAGACG
>DHIZ01000148.1:2264-10660 GCA_002404055.1 Chloroflexi bacterium UBA4733 | reverse complement strand
GGCGTCCAGGATCTCCTTCTTCTTGTCGGCGATCTCCTTGAAGCGCAGGAAGGCGCCGGCGAGCTGTCCCTCGTTGAGCTGGTAGCCCAGCTTGCGCAGGTGCTCGGCAAAGGCGTGGCGGCCGGACGTCTTGCCCAGGATGATCTGGGAGTCGCCCCAACCGACCATCTCCGGTTGCATGATCTCGAAGGTCAAGGGGTTGCGCATCATGCCGGCCTGGTGCAGCCCGGAGGAGTGGGCGAAGGCGTTGGCCCCCACGACCGCCTTGTTGGGCTGGACCACGCAGCCGGTCAGCCGACTGACCAAGCGGCTGGTGCGCGCTATTTGCCTGGTGTCGATGTGGGAGACATCCTTCTGAAAGTAGTCTTTGCGCGTGGTCAGCGCCATGATGACTTCTTCCAGCGCCGTGTTGCCGGCCCGTTCACCGACGCCGTTGATGGTGCCCTCCACTTGCATCGCGCCGTTCTCGATGGCAGCCAGCGAGTTAGCAGTGGCCAGACCGAGGTCGTCGTGACAGTGGACCGACAGCACCGCCTGCTCGATGCCCACCACATGTTCGCGGAGGTAACGCACGGAGTTCCCGAAGTCGCGCGGCTGGGCATAGCCGACGGTATCCGGGTAGTTGACGACCGTAGCGCCTTCAGCGATGGCGGCGGCGAAGACCTGGCAGACGAAGTCGATATCGGTACGGGCAGCGTCCATCGCCGAAAACTCTATGAAAGGCGTGTAGCGCCGCGCGTGCTTGACGGCATCGCGGCACAACTCCAGCGCCTGCTCCCGGCTGATGCCCAGGTAGCCTTGCAGGTGAATGTCGGAGGTCGACAGCACGATGTGCAGCAGCGGCGCCTCGGCGTCCTTGATAGCCTCCCACGTGCGGTCGATCTGCTCCCGTTTGTAGCCGGAGAGCGCCGCCACCTGCCGCCCCTTGACCTCGGCACAGACAGCACGCACCGCCTCGAAGTCGCCCTGCGACGTTTGCGGGAAGCCGGACTCGATGACGTCGACGCCGAGCCGCGAAAGTGCTCGCGCGATCTCGATCTTCTCCGGTAGTGTCAGCGTCGCCCCCGGCGCCTGTTCACCATCGCGCAAGGTGGTGTCAAAGAAGCGGACGCGGTTGGTCATGCCCGTGGCTTCCCCAACCAGGGCATCATCGAACGCAACTGGCGCCCAATCGTTGCCAGCAGTGAATCCGCGTCGTGCTTGCGCATGGCGTTGAAGCTGGGGCGGCCGGCCTGGTTCTCCAGAATCCACTGCTTGGCGAAGCGGCCATCCTGAATCTCCAGCAGGATGCGCTTCATTTCTTTGCGCGTCTCGTCGGTGACGATGCGCGGACCGGAGACGTAGTCGCCGTACTCGGCAGTGTCGCTGATGGAGTAGCGCATGTAGTCCAGGCCGCCCTGGTAGATCAGGTCGACAATCAGTTTGGTCTCGTGCAGGCACTCGAAGTAGGCCATCTCCGGCGGGTAGCCTGCCTCCACCAGCGTCTCAAAGCCGGCCTTGATCAGCGCCGACATGCCGCCACAGAGGACAACTTGCTCGCCGAAGAGGTCGGTCTCCGTCTCGTCACGGAAGTTGGTCTCGATGACGCCGGCCCGCGTGCCGCCAATCCCCTTGGCGTAAGCCAGGGCGACGTCACGAGCGCGACCAGAAGCGTCGTTGTGAACGGCGATCAGCGTCGGCACGCCGCCGCCAGCCTGGAAGACCTCGCGCACCAGGTGGCCGGGACCCTTCGGCGCGACCATCGTCACGTCGATGCTCTTTGGCGGATTGATCTGGTTGAAGTGGATGTTGAAGCCGTGCGCGAACATGAGCGCCTTGCCGGGTTGCAGGCTGTCGCGGACGTCCTGCTCGTAGACCTCGCGCTGCGTCTGATCGGGCACCAGCATCATCACGAGGTCACCGGCGGCGGCGGCATCGCGTGCCGTGGCCACCTGTAGGCCGGCCCGTTGGGCCCGGTCCCAGGAAGCGCTGTCCCGACGCAGCCCGACCACAACGTCGACGCCGCTTTCCTTCAGGTTGAGGGCGTGGGCGTGCCCCTGGCTACCGTAGCCCAGGATGGCGACCTTCTTGCCATCCAGGTGAGCGAGGTCGGCGTCCTGATCGTAATACATGGTCATTGGCATAATGTTGGCTTACTTCCTCCCCTAAAATACGTGTTTATGTCCAGTAGTGCCTGGCGACTAAAGTCGCGGCTAACCCTGCGAAGTCCGCCTTCGCGGACTCGTTCTCAGCCCGCGAAGGCGGGCTTCGCTCGTGGTAGGCGCGACTTCAGTCGCCAGCCAGGCCCCTCAGCCCAACTTATCCCGCAGCCTCCAAACTCACGTCATTCAACCGCGACACGCTCGCCCCCCGCGTCATTGCCACGGCTCCAGCGCGCACCATTTCCTTGATGCCGTAGGGTCGCAGCAGGTTCAGCAGGTTTTCGATCTTCTCTTCGGCGCCGGTGACCTCGACGATCATGGAGTCGGCCGCCACGTCCACGATCTTGCTGCGGAATACTTCCACCAGGGTGGCGATCTCGGCGCGCTGGCTGACGCCGGCCGTGACCTTGATCAGTGCCAGTTCGCTGACAACGGACGGATCGGCGGTGATCTCCGACACCTTCAGTACTTCGATCACCTTGTAGAGCTGCTTGATTACCTGCTCGACGTCGGTGTTCTCGCCATCGACGACCACGGTCATGCGAGAGATGTCGCTGCGCTCGGTGCGCCCGACGGTCAGGCTGTCGATATTGAAGGCGCGTCGACGGAAGAGGCTGACGACCCGGTTCAGCACGCCGGGCTGGTTCTGCATCAAGGCGACCAGAATATGTTGGTGTTTCATGCTTCGATCATCTCCGCTATGCTATGGCCGCGCCGGACCATCGGGTAGACGTTCTCGCTGGCCAGGGTAACGGCTTCGATCATAGCCGGCCCCGGCGTCTCCGCCACCTGGCGCAGTCCATATTCGTATTCCTCAGCCGTGTTCGCCCGCCAGGTCGGGATGCCGAAGGCCTCACCGAGCTTGACGAAGTCGGGATGGCGCGTGAAGTCGCTGTGGACATAGTTACTGCGGTAGCTGATGTTCTGCCACTGATGCACCATGCCCAGGGAGTTGTTGTTGATCAGCAGGACTTTCACCGGCAGTTGCGTTTCGGCCAGCGTTGCCAGTTCCTGCATCGTCATCATGAAGCCGCCATCGCCCAGCACTGCCCAGACATCCTCGCCCGGCCGGGCGGCCGCCACTCCCAACGCCGCCGGCAGGCCAAACCCCATCGACCCGAGGCCGCCGGCGGTGAACAGGGTGTTGGGCCGGTCGAACCAGTAGTACTGCGCCGCCCACATCTGGTGCTGACCCACGTCGGTCGTGATGGACGCCTTGCCGTGGGTGATGTCGGAGAGCAGCTTGATCAGGTAGGGCGTCTGCAACGGTGATGCAGGCAGCGGCGCCGCCAGCGGGTGCTCGCGCTTCCAGCGGTCGATCTGCTCGGTCCACTCGCAATGGCAGGCTTGCTCAATCTGCTGCACCAGGGCGTCAAGGACCGGCGCAACGTCACCGACGATCGGCGTGTAGACCTTGACGTTCTTGCCGATCTCCGCCGGGTCAATGTCGATATGGACGACCTTGGCGTTGGGGGCGAAGCCGGAGATCTTCTGCGTCACGCGGTCATCGAAGCGAACGCCGATGCCGATCAACACGTCTGAGTTAGTGATGGCGTAGTTGGCGTAGGCCATGCCGTGCATGCCCGGCATGCCGTAGTCCAGCCGGTGGCTGCGCGGGAAGGAGCTGGTACCCATGAGGGTGCTGATGACCGGGATATCCGCCTTCTCCGCCAGGGCGCGCAATTGGCTGTAGGCCTGGGAGCTGATGACGCCGTGGCCGGCAAGGATCACCGGCTTCTTCGCGCCGTTGATCACCTCGGCTGCCTGGCGAATCTGGCGGGCGTGGCCGCTGCGTGTCGGCTTGTAGCCGGGCAAGTCAACCTTCTCCGGCCAGACGAACTCTATCTCCTCACCGAAGAGGTTACGGGGAATATCGATCAACACGGGACCGCGCCGGCCAGTGCCGGCGATATGAAAGGCTTCCTTGATGTTGCGCGCGATATCCTTCACGTCCTCGATCAGGAAGTTGTGCTTGGTGATCGGCAACGTGACGCCGGTGATGTCGCACTCCTGGAAGGCGTCGGTGCCCATCATCGCCTGCGTAACATTGCCCGTGATGACGACGAAGCCGGAAGAATCCATCATGGCATTGGCGATGCCGGTGACGGTGTTGGTGGCGCCGGGCCCGGACGTGACGAGGGCCACGCCGACGCGGCCGGTGGCGCGGGAGTAGGCGTCGGCGGCGAAGGCGGCAGCCTGCTCGTGTCGGACGAGGATGTGCTTGAGTTGCGGGTACTGCGGAAGGACGTCGTACAGGTCCAGGACCGTGCCGCCGGGGATGCCGAAGATGGTATCGACACCAAGCCGGATCAGCGATTCGCAGACTATCTGGGCGCCGTTTCGCTTCATCCTTTTCCTAGACCTCCTGCTCTCTCTACGATCCCTCGGAACACAAAAACGCCCGCCCCGGCAAAGGGACGAGCGTTGCCCGCGGTACCACCCTTCGTGATGCGCTCACCACCGGGACAACGGCCGGGGAAACAAAAAACGCTCCGTCCCCCAAGGGACGAGAGCGTGAACTCCCGCGGTGCCACCCCGATTGATGCCGTCCACAACGTGTTGCGGACGAACGCATCCACTTCGCGCACAATAACGGTTGCTAACCGGCCGACGCTACTAACCCGAGACGGTGTTCGCGGCGACAGCTCAGGGGCGAGTTCGGAACCTGCCAACTACCGGGCTTTCACTGACCCCGGCTCGCTGCCGTGGCGGCGGCGCCTACTGCTCCCCGTCGAAGCTTGCATGAGAACTATTCGATTGTGCTGGTTACTGTACCGAATCGCATGGGAGGATGTCAAATGGACGATTGGGCTATGGGGGGGATGCACGTTAATGGGCAACAAACGACCTGCGTTTGTGCCCGAGCTAGCAGGGGCCGCGACTGCGGTCTGCGGTCGCTTGAATGTGCAATCCTCGGTTTGGAACGCGACCGCCCCCCTCCGCTACGCTTCGTTACACCCCGTCGCTTGGCCGCAGACCGCAGTCGCGGCCCTTGTACTTGCCCATCGCGCTATCCTCGCTTGTTGCGCCGCACCTTGCGTCACACGCGCTACCTATCCAGCAAGGCCGACACGATCCGTTCACTGGCGTGGCCGTCGCCGTAGGGGTTGACGGCGTGGGCCATCGCCGCGTAGGCGGTTGGGTCGTCTAACAAACGCACGGCTTCTACTACGATGCGCTCGCGCCGTGTGCCGATGAGCCGAGCGATGCCTGCTGCTACCCCTTCCGGACGTTCGGTGGTGTCGCGCAGGACGAGGACCGGTACACCGAAGCCGGGCGCTTCCTCCTGGATGCCACCGGAGTCGGTCAGCACGAGAGAGGCGTGCTTGAGTAGGTGGACCAGCGGCAGGTAGTCCAGCGGCGGGATGAGGTGAACGCCCGCTACCTGGCCCAGGATGCGCTGGACCGTTTCCTGGACGCTGGGATTGAGGTGGACTGGGAAGACCATGCGGATCGCATCACCGTAGCGCTCATGGAGATCGCGTACTGCCAGGCAAATCTGTTGCAACGGTGCGCCGAGGTTCTCGCGGCGATGTGCCGTGACGAGGATCAGACGCGGCGCGCCGGTCACGCCCCCCTGATCGCTACTCATACCCAGCGATGCCATGAGTTGCGTCAATTCAGGCGGTTCCGGCAAAGCTGCCGCCCACTGCAACGCATCGATCACCGTGTTGCCGGTGAGGCGGATGTTCGCGTCCGGCACCCCTTCACGCAAGAGGTTTTCTCGCGCCTGGTTCGTGGGCGCAAAGTGCAGGTCGGCTATCGCGCTGGCCACCTTGCGGTTGATTTCCTCGGGGTACGGCTGGTGACGATCAAAGGAGCGCAGACCCGCTTCGACGTGGCCGACCTTGCAGCCGGCGTAAAAGCCGGCCAGGGCTGCCGCGGCGACGCTCGTCGTGTCGCCTTGCACCAGCACCCAATCGGGCTGCTCCCGGCGCAAGATCGGGTCCAGTCGGCCCATGATGCTAGCCGCCACCTGCGTCAGCGACTGCTCGGCGGTCTCGACAGCGAGGTCGTAGTCAGGGCGCAGTCGAAAGACCTTGAGTACCTGGTCTAGCATCTCCTTGTGCTGGCCGGTCACGCAGAGCGGTGATTGCACAGCATCCGCGCCGCGCGCCTTCAACTCGCGCAGCACCGGAGCAAGTTTGACGCCTTCCGGTCGCGTGCCCAGAACTGTTAGCACTTTCAAGGGCTGGTAATCCGTTCGCTCGGAAGCTTCGTCAGGACACCAGGACTTCGGCGCTGGGGGCCTTCTCCGTCGCCTGGGCGTGACGATTCAAACTGGGCAACGCGCGCAGGAGCGCCTTTGCCAGCAACTGCGGGTCGTGGCGCGTGGGTCTGGCGCTGGAGACGAGTGGCGCGGTCAGCAGGCGGTAGCCGACGCTTGTCAGGTGCTGCGGTTCGATCCCCGGTCGACTGACGTGCCACTCCGGCAGCAAAGCCGGGGCGGGACCCTGGTGGACCAGCACAGCATCGAACAACTGGCGGCCGACGTGCCGCTCAATGGCTGCCAGGTGGTCCGCCACCGAGTAGCCGTCGGTCGCCCCTGGCTCCGTTGCGACATTGCAAACGTAGACGCAGGGTGCTCGGCAAGCCTGCATCGCCGCCACCACTTCGGGGATGAGCAGGTTTGGCAGGAGGCTCGTGTAGAGGCTACCGGGGCCGACGACGACCAGATCGGCATCCAGGATGGCACGGATCGCTTCCGGGAAAGCTGGCGGGTGATCCGGGGCAATCCAGACTCGAGCCAGCGGTGCGCCGCGATGGTGGTCGATGACGGCTTCGCCCTCCAGGCGCAGGCCGTCCGCCGTCTCCGCGAACAGGCGCACGTCGCGCAACGTCGCCGGCAGGATGCGTCCGCGGACCGCCAGCACCCGGCTGGTTGCAGCCAGCGCCTGCTCAAAGGAGCCGGTCAATTCCGTCATGGCCGCCAGCAGCAGGTTGCCGACGCTGTGCCCTTCCAGCCCCGGTGTGCGGGCGTCGAAGCGGTACTCCAGGAGCTGAGCGACCAGCGGTTCGGCGTCGGCCAGCGCGGCGATGCACTGGCGGGCGTCGCCGGGAGGGGGCACGGAGAGTGCCCGGCGTAGCAGGCCCGACGATGACCCTTCGTCGGCCACCGTCACGATGGCAGAGATGTTGGTGGTGTACTCCTTGAGGCCGCGCAGCAGGCCGGACATGCCGGTGCCGCCGCCGATGCAGGTGATACGGGGGCCGCGGGCCAGCAGGCGGCGGGATCGCACCAGGTCGGCCACGTTGCCGCGATACTCCGGGATCAGCAGCCCGATCAGCGAACGGTTGAGGCCGACGAAGGCGCCGGCAGCGAGCAGGAAACCGAGCATGAGCAGCATCCCGCCGCGCAGCCCGCGGTCGAGGAACTGCAGAGTGATATACCAGGTGATGCCGGGGAAGCGCAGATTTTGGTTCTTATAGGCGTCGGCCAGCAACAGCCCCATGCCCAGCCCGGCCAGCGCGACAGCAACCAGCAGCAACACCAGCCAGCGCTTGACGTGCGTACCTGGTCCCAACCACTGCCATGCCCGCATACGTACCCCTCACTGTGCGCGCCGTTGCGCCCATCTGCTTACCCGTGTGCAGCATACCAACCGCCAATTGTCACCGCCACGATGGGCGGTACTACCGGGGTGCGGCCGTTGGCGCCAACATCTCGCAGGCAAGTATACGTTTATCGCCATTCCATTGGCGCCGTCAGCCCTTCCCTTGAGCGGTCAGCATGTGGTAGAACAAAGGTTCTATGACTAAACCAGGCTGCCGCCGATTGTGCGACGCGCGTTGGTGGTGCAGCGAGGAAAGGACCGGCGAAGTGTGAATGGGCGAACGGTGCGACTGATCGAGGCGGCGCTCGACCCACGAGGCAAGTGGTATGGTAACCCCTGGCTGGTCGGAGCGCTACCCCAAGTCCCGGAAGTCGTCCCTGTCTCCGACGAGGACGAGCCGCCGGCAGAGCCTGACGCCGGCTCCAATCAAGCAGATGGCGGGCGTGGCGATGGCTGGGATGAATGGGAGCCGGCATAGATCGGGAGCGAGATACAGGGTGCAAGTACTGGTTGAGTCATCTATCGTTGCCGATGCTGACCGCGCGCGGTTGGTTGGCAGCTTCCCGCAACTTCGGTTCACCTTTGTAGCCAATGAGGGCGCCTGGACTGCGCTCGCCCCGGACGCAGAGGTCATCTTTACCAAGGGCGCTCCGCTGGCTGCTGTAGAACACGCCGGCAAGCTGCGCTGGCTGCATAGCTG
>DHIZ01000148.1:1347-2209 GCA_002404055.1 Chloroflexi bacterium UBA4733 | reverse complement strand
CGACAAGCTGCGCTGGCTGCAGGCAGGGACAGCAGGCGTCGACCGCTGGCTTGCCAGCGACCTTGTTGGACGAGGAGTCATGTTGACCAATGCCAGCGGCGCCCATGGTGTGCCGATCGCCGAACAGGTGCTTGCCATGGCGCTCTGCTTCGCGACCCGGCTCAACGTGCTCATACGCAGCCAGAGCGATCAAATGGCGGTTCGTCGCCAGGTCTTCCAGCAGAAGTTTGAGCTGGCCGGCCAGACGATGCTGGTGGTTGGCTTGGGCGATATTGGTGGAACACTTGCGCGCAAAGCGCATGCCCTGGGCATGCACGTCATCGGTGTGCGGCGTTCGGGTTGTCCGACGGAGCCTTGCGCCGCCGTTGTCACGCCGGACCACCTCGCGGACGTCTTGCCACAGGCTGACCATGTGGCGCTGTGCCTGCCGCTTACCACAGCAACGAGCGGCATCATCGGCGAACGCCAGTTGCGGTCGATGAAGCCATCGGCGTACGTCTACAACGTGGGACGCGGCGAGGCGATTGACGGCGCCGCCCTGCGTCAGGCGCTCGCGGAAGGCTGGATTGCCGGCGCCGGGCTCGACTGCATGGCACCCTCCGATACACCGCCGGCCGACGACCCGCTCTGGCACATGCCGAACGTCATCCTCGGCTTGCACACCAGCGGCAGTAGCCCCCACAATTCCCGGCGCATCACCGACATCTTCATGGCGAATCTTGAACGGTACCTTGCTGGGCTGCCGTTGGAAAACGTCATTGACGCTGAAGCCGGTTATTAGCTGTCGCCGAGGTGGTGTGTCCGTGGCCGCTGGTCAGCGCAGGTCGAGTACGTGGGCAGCCCCCTCCGGCTCGCACCGCTC
>DHIZ01000148.1:0-1260 GCA_002404055.1 Chloroflexi bacterium UBA4733 | reverse complement strand
GGGGGCGGGGGGGGGGGCCGGAGGGCGCCATGCCTCCGCGCCTGACCAGCGCAATGTTTCCAAATGGCCGTACCGTTTCTGTCCGTACCGCCCTTTTCACGATCCAACTTGCCTCGACTAGGATCGCCCCCGACGCAGCGTTCGACCAGATTTGCTACGATGAGGACGACAGACCGCCGAGCACATCGAAGGAGACAGCGACAATGACAGTGACGAGTGAAACCGGCCGGCGCGCCAGCCCGTTGGAGCGCATCGCTCCCGGGATCAAGATAGCCGCGCAGATGTCGCCGGAGTCGAGCGACCGGGACTTCCAGTTTATCCGCCAGATGGGCGTCGAGTACGCCGTACTCTGGACGGACGCTGCAAAGTCCAGTACGGCGTACTACGCTGAGCGGAAGGCGCTATTCGCGGAGCACGGTATTTCGGTCTACGGCTTCGGCAACAGCGATGTACACAATCAGGAAGCGATTGTGCTGGGGCTGCCCAATCGCGATGACAAGGTTGAGGAGTACAAACGGCACCTGCAAGCATTGGGCGCTGCGGGCATCCCCTACACCACCTATGCCCACATGCCGAACGGCATCTGGAGCACAGAGCCGGAAGAAACGCGCGGGGGGGCGCGGGCACGCGGCTTCGATCTGGCCCGGGCCCAGAACGGCCACTGGCACGGCAAGGTCTACTCGCTGCCCATGACCAACGAACGTGCGTACAGCGAGGAAGAGGTCTGGGACCACTACGCGGTCTTCATCCGTCAGGTTGCCCGCGTGGCCGAGGACGAGGGCGTCATGATCGGCATTCATCCCGACGATCCGCCGATTCTCCGGTTGGGCGGCGTGCCGCGCATTTTCAGCACCTTCGCCAACTACCAGCGCGCACTGGCGATCGCCGACAGCCCCAACGTCGGCGTCTGCCTTTGCGTCGGCTGCTGGCTGGAGGGCGGCGAAGTTTGGGGCGTCGATGCCATCCAGGCCATTCACGCCTTTGGCGAACAGCAGAGGCTCTTCAAGGTCCACTTCCGCAACGTGGCGTCGCCCCTGCCGCACTTCGTGGAGACGTTCGTGGACGATGGCTATCAGGACATGTACCTTGTGATGAAGGCGCTGCAGGAGGTTGGCTTCCGCGGCGTAGCGATCCCCGACCACATTCCGCGCATGGCCGACGACCCGCGCCTGGGTACTGCCTATACCATCGGGTACATGAAGGCGCTCCTGCGGCGCACCGAGGAGGAGGTCGGTCCCGCCTAAGAGCCTATCCTAAAAC
>DHIZ01000220.1:45274-70938 GCA_002404055.1 Chloroflexi bacterium UBA4733 | reverse complement strand
TGTTGGTAGGCAAGCAGGGCAGGCACAGGGGCAGGGTACCCTCTGGGTCCTACAACTCTATCCGAATACCCGATCTATTCGTCAAACTTCATAAAGGGCGGGCTACGCCTCGAAACGCACCTCCCGGCCGCTGGCTGCTGACTCGTAGATGCCGTCGAGGATGCGCATGATGGTGAGGCCGTGTTCGCCCGGCGCGATCACTTCCTCCCCCGCCAGGATGCAGCGCACGAAGTGGCCGCGCACGGTTTCCATGCCAACGGGCTTCTCCAGCGGGCGTGTTTCCTGCAACGTGCCGGCTACTTCCAGGTAAAGCCGCGACTCGAAGTCGTAGCCCTCGCCGGCATTGCGCATCACGGCGCCGCCCTTGCTGCCCCAGACTCGCGTCGACATCTCTTCGCGCTTGTCGCTATTGCCGGCCCAGGACGCCTCAATCGACAGCGACGCGCCGTTGGCGAAACGGACGAAGCCGATCGCCATGTCGTCGACGTCAAAGCTCTTGCCCTGTCGCGCCGCCAGCGCCTTGCCGAACTCACCATAGGTGGCGCCGCTCACGGACACCGGCTGCGGGTAGCCCATGTACCAGAGCGCCAGGTCCAGACGGTGGACACCGAGGTCGATCAGGCCGCCCCCACCGGACAGCTTCTTGTTGGTGAACCAGCCACCGATGCCGGGTATGCCTCGGTTGCGCAGCCAAGTGGTACGAGCGTAATAGATGTCACCCAACTCGCCTGCCTCGACGGCATTATGGATCATCCAGGCGGCCTCGCCAAAGCGGTAGTTGAAGTTCACCATCAGGGTGAGGCCTCTGGCGCGAGCCGTCTGCACCATCTCCTCCGCCTGCTGGGCATTGAGGGCTAACGGCTTCTCACACAGGACGTGTTTGCCCGCCTTGAGCGCATCAATCGCCACCGGAGCATGGAGGAAATTCGGCAAAGCGATGGACACCGCCTGCAGATCAGTCCGCTTTAACAACTCGTGATAGTCGGTGTAGGTGGTCTCGACGCCATAGCGCGCGGCGGCCTCCGCCAGCCGTACCGAGTCCTGATCGCAGATCGCCAGCAGTTGGGCCTGTGGACAGTCCAGATAGTCGCGAATGTGGCCGCGCCCCACGCCAACGCCGATCACAGCGACGCCCAGCCTCTCCCCCGCCATTAATGCTTGCTCTCTCTCTTACTCTCGTCTGCCTCTACGATACTGCCGGATCACGCCCGCTTCAACTCAGCGATTGCCGCGGCAACGCCACGAGGATGCCGGAAGACGAAGGAGCCGCCGATCACCGCCTCGGCGCCGGCCTGAGCAATCTGCTGGACCGTGCCTGCATTCACGCCGCCATCGAGCTGCAAGGACGGCATGGCACCCACTCGAGCGGCGCGCAACTGGCGCACCGTCTCCAACGTCTCCGGCATGAAGGTCTGGCCGCCGGCGCCGGGGTGGATACCCATCACCACAATCAAGTCCGCAAGGCCAAGGTGCGGGATCAGGCGGCTAGCAGGCGTCTCTGGATTGATGGCGAAGCCGGGCCGTTTGCCCAACGCGCGCACTTCGGACGCGAAGGCGGCGGGGTCATCCAGTACCTCGATGTGGCCGATCAAGTAGGTGGCGCCGGCCTCGGCAAAGGCTCGCAGGAACTGCTCGGGGTGTTCCACCATCAGGTGTACTTCCACGGGGAGAGTCGTGTGCGCAGCAACAGCGGCGCAAACCTGGGGACCCAGTGCCAGGTTTGCGACGAAGTGGCCGTCCATCACGTCAACCTGAATCGAATCGGCGCCTGCACCTTCGATCTGCCGAACCGTCTCCGCCAGCGCGCTGAGGTCCGCATTGAGGATTGATACCGCAACCCGTAACTCTGTCATCCTTCCATCCGCTGTCTTCAACCGTTACTGCTCGCCGCCACCGGCGCGGTCTTACTGCCGCCATCCGCTTTTGTGCTACTCTCCGACTTCTTGCCGCCACCCGACTTGCTGGTCTCCGCACTGCCGGAACCTTCGGACTTTGCGGAACTTTCGGCCTTGGTCTCGCCGGACGACTTGGCTTCCGTGGAAGCGCTGTCACCGGAATCCTTCGCTATATCCGCCTTGCCGGCTGCGGTGGCATTGCGGGAATCAGTCTTGTACCAGCCGGAACCCTTGAACACGAGGCCAACCAGCTGTAGCACCTTGCGTACCGCACTGCCGCACTCTGGGCAGGTACTCACTGCAGCTTCACTAAAACTTTGATAGCGCTCGAAACGATGCTTCCGTTCGAGGCACTCATACTCATAAGTCGGCAAAATTGTACTCCATTGCATTGCTGAACCGGCCATCATCAGTATATCAGCGGTTGGCGCGCGTTCGTCTCCTGGCGCGTCTATCCCGCCAGAAGACTGCACACCATTGCTAGGTCGCCTCGGCCTCACGACTGGCCAGCACGTTGGCGACGCTAGCCACGAGGTCCGGTGGGGCGAACGGTTTGGTCAGGTAGATGCGCGCGCCACTCTGCAAGCCGGCCTTGACGTCGGTGACCTGACCAAGCGCTGAGAGCAGGATGATCGGAATGGACGCTGTTGTCGGGTCCTGGCTGAGCGCCTGGGCGACTTCAATGCCAGTCATGCCCGGCATCAGCACATCCAGCACTGCTAGATCGGGGTGCTCCTGCTTGATAAGCGTCAACGCCTCATCGCCGGCACTCGCTTCAATCACTACATAGCCACGTCTACGCAACGTGAACGCGACAAGACGACGAATATCCGCCTCGTCATCCGCCGCTACGATGCGCCCGGTCACCGCCGCCTCCTACTGCGCCATAGCCCGTCTACGCCCCAGGCCGCCTTGGCTCGCTTCCAGACAGCGTAGCACAGTCGAGGCCCTCCATGAGCGATAGGAGCAACGAGCGGGCATGTCGCCGACGCGCTGTTCATCGTCCATTCCAAGGAACTTCTTGTGTGCCGGCGGCGGCGACCAGATGACGTATCTCTGGTCCAAAGGCGGTGGGCTTCGGTTGTGGCCGGCCCAGGATCGCCAGGACGGTGCCGTAATCCAGCGAAGGCGACGTCAGGGTGCGGCCCAGGTTGCGGACGTTCGGATCCGGGTACCAGATAAAGCGGGGGTGTCCCTGCTTGCCGATCAAACTGGCGCCTTCCCAATCCCCACCCGTCGGCTGGTCCTTCGGACCGTAGATGAAGTAGTCGAAGCGCTGGCCGTCGGGACCGGGATAGGGGGTGGAACCGACGAAGTTCGCGTCGACGTGGTAACTGGCCATCCACAGCGTCAGTTGCACGTGCGTCTTGTTGGGGTCGAGCGGATCGGTAATGTAGACAATGTGGAAGCGGTAGACGGGGTAGCTCTCGATCTGATCGCTTGTCGTGTAGTCATCGATCACAAAGCCTTTGTGCTGCCCGCCGACCCATTGCAGCACCATGCGCTGCAAATCTGCCGGCTGCAAGGCAACCTGGGTGCTGCCGTATTCCCAGAGCGGCGAGTCCGAGAAATGATAATCGGCCAGGAGCCCCTTCTGGTCAGCAACACTGAAGGTGACGCCGCGGGCCGTCACCGGTTTCGTGGGTTCCGGCTCAAGGAGGGCGGACGCGGCCCAGCCGTTACAGTGGCCAGCCCAGAAGAGGGAGGGGTCATTGAAAATGATGTGCTGACGTTCCCACCCTTGCGTGTCGGGCGAGGGGGCGCCTCCCGCCTGCACGTAGGCGTCGTACTTGGCCAGGGTGCCGTTCGCTTGGAACAGGTACGGCGGCGTATACGGCTGCAGCGATGCCGGCCACCACCAGCCGGACCACGGTATGATCGCCGCCTGGCCATCGACAATTGGCGGCGCGCTCGCCGTGATGGCACTGGCCGGAAGCAGTCCAGCCGCCTTGGCGACATCACCGCCGTTGACGAGGGTCACATCGCCGACCTTCGCCCACGGCTCGGCGATCTTCCAATACTGAAAGACGACACGCTGGAAGCGCACGGCGATCATCGGGCCAAAGTCGACAGGCGCTGACGTCGGTAGCCCGTAAAACTGCACGGCATCCGGGGTTGCCAGATAGCGAGCCTTGATGGCCGGGTTGCTGTCGAGCAAGGTGAGACGATGCTGGCTGATTTGGGCGAAGGTCTGCCCCTTCTCGTTCAATGCTACCTGCGGCGGTATCTGGTACGTGCTCTGCAACCAGGCATCTCTACCGGCGTCGTGCAACTGATCGAAGACATTGGTAAGCGCCACACTACTGCTGTTCGCTTGCCACTGCAAGATGCCGCGCTGGGTGGCCTGCGCCACAAAGCCGGCCTGCATGAAACGGCCGGATATCGGGTAGCCCAGTAACCCGACACCGCCGAGCTGCTGATAATCGGTCCAGAAGGCGATGCCGCCGTCATCCGCCAGCAGGAAGCCGGTGGCGCTCTTGCCTAACGGGGAACCGTTTGCTTGCGTATAAAAGTGACCATCGGGCAGCGCGTAGTCCAGCGAAGGGGGCGCGGCGGTCGGGGTGTCCGCCGAAGCCGGCGGCGCGGCGCTGATGAGGAGGGCGAGGATGCCAACAAACGGCAGCAAGCGCGCCAGCAATGTCCGCACGGCCAAGGTCATCGTATCTACCTACTCTAGAGAGTGTGCCTCGGTAAGCCCTGCTTGCCTTGCACACGAGGCAGGCCAAACGTAGCCTACGGCGGTCAGACCGCCTCGCGTTCCGCCGCGCGGCGCAGCGCCAGCTTGATTCGGCCGACGTTGGCGTCGTTGGCGGTGACGGCAACGAGGATGCGCGCACCGGCGCTCTGCAACTGGATTGATGTGCTACCGGCCTCAAAAAGGCACGACTCCAGTGGTGCAATGCCCCCTTTGGTCAAGGCGTCACCAATCGCGCCAAAGATAGCGGACGACAACGCCGCCATGACCTCGCTCACCGGCTCCTCGTGCGATACCGCCAGCACGGTACCATCCCGCTCCACGACGGCCGCCAGACTGACGCCGGGCATCTTCATCAGGTTTGCTACCGTTTCGTTCACGGCTATCTTCCTTTACCCTCTACCGTCTGACGCGGCGCGCAGTTTCGCCAGCACCGCTCCATAGTGGTGGATCGCTCCCCAGTGATCGCCGGAGCGCGCCGCCGCCTCTGCGGCCTTTCGCATTGACGCCACGTCGTCCTCACGAACCGGAGCGAGTGCTTCCTCCTGAGCGACGGGTGGCTCCGCCGAACCGACGATACCGGCCGAGTCCCGTGCCTCCACTGGTTGTTCAGGAGCCATTTCCGGTGCTGGGGCGTACTCAACCTCTGCGGGCCATTCACTCGGCGTCGTCACTGTTTCCCAGGCGCCAACCGGCGGTGATTCCGACTCCTGGTCGGCGACAGCAGGCATCACATCGGCTTCGAGATCGCGCTGCTGCTCTTCCGGTGGAGACCTCCACCACTGCGCGAACTCGTCCTCGACCAGCACGGCCGGTGCCGGTTGATCTGGAGAAACGGCCGGCACTGCTTCTTGACGGGCGCTATCTTCTGCCCAGGCGACGGGCGCGGCTTCCGTAACCGTAGGTTCCTCTTGCGGCGGCCAGGGGAAGTCCAGCGCGGAGGCATCAGGCGACTCCGCCACGGGGGCAATTGCTTCCGCTTCAGGCCCTACCATCTCGTTCGACAGCGGTGGCGCGACGGGCGCACGCATTGCATCTTCGAATTCGCGGGCCAGCGTGTCTACGTCCCCCAGGAAACTGGGGGCGGCCGGCGCCTGTACCGCAGACTCCGTGAACTGTGGTGGTGGTGGCGCTGGTTGGAACACAGCGGCGTCGGCCTGAGTCTCCGGCGTCGCCTGGGCGGCCTGTTGGAGCCACTGCGGCCAGACCTCCTCTAATTCTGGAATGAGCCGGTCCAGCGGGCGCAGTTCGCGTCCTCTCTCCCCGGTGGACGTGTCGTCCTCGTGCCAGGACACCAGGCGAGGCGCCGCCGGTAGGTCGTCGGCATCGTAGCCGAGCGTCGTGATGTGGCCGCGCAGCCAGACCAGCGTCTGACCTTCCGGGTCCAACGCCTCGAGGTCAGCGGCGAGCGCCGCCGAGTCGGCGCCGGGCTGGAGGTAGCGGAGGATCGCCAGCGCTTTCAGGCAATCAGGGCTCAGGTCGAGGAGGTGCTGGCAAACCGTCGCGCTGCCGCGCCGGTCGCCACCGAAAAGGCGCGCCACGGCCTGCACCACCAACAGATCAAGGCGATCGGGCTCTTGTTGTAACGCGCGTTCGGCGGCAACATCCGACTCTTCAAACTGGCCGGCAATCAACCGGGCGTGCGCGACGCGGGCTGTCGTGTACGGATCGTCGATGACATAGCCTGCCTGCTGCTGCAGCCGGCGTAGTTCGGCCAGCACGCTCGGGCTGGTCTCGCCGACTTCCAGCGCGCGCATCAGCCCTGCTACAGCCGTCGCCAAATCGTGCTGCTGCTCGGCGGCGTCGGCAAGACCTTGATAGGCGCGAGCATCGTCGGGCATGGCGCTGGCTACCGCCTCGAAGCAACTGCGCGCCTGGGGCACGTAGCCGCTTTCGACCAGGATGTGGCCCAACAGCCAGTAGCCTTCCACCCAGCGCGGAAATCGTAGGAGCGCCCGGCGGCAAGCATCCGCGGCACGGGAGAGATCCTGGCTATCAATCGCCTCCCGAGCTTCAGCCGCCAGCGTCGCAAGCTGTACTTCGGCCATGGCCTCCTCCTTCACAGCGCTGGGCTTCTACCCGATGACTGGGGAACGATTGCATCCCTGCTCGCTGCATAGTATGTTGTCGGGGGCTGTCTGGTCAATCAACGTGCTGCCGGGCGGACATTGCCTCCATTCGGGCCAGGACCTGCCCCGACGATCTCGCTGATCTGGCCGTGAGAATTGGTCAGCAATCGTTGCGCGGCGGCCTCAGTCACACGCACTGCATCGCTGCCCGCCGCCACGCCAATCGACCAGAGGGTACCATGGCGCCGCACGTGTACGCCCGAAAAACCGAGCCGCGTTGTCAGGATGCGTTGCATCCGCGCCGGTTCCGGGTCGTCGCGGTCCTCGACGAGCAGCCTGCCCCACGCTTGTCCCGTACCATCGCTGGCAGGCGCTGCCAGTTCCAACCCGCCCAGCCACCAGCGGCCGCGGTGCTTGTTGTAGTTCACCAGCACGTCGATGCTGAGGAGCCGCTCGGCGACCGCCTGGGGCGTAACGGGAACGTCCCCGGGTTGCTGGATGTCGAAGCTCCAGCACACTTCGCGTCGCAGTTCCTCCACCTCGGTCAACCCCGCCTGACGCAGTGCTCGGCGAGCCGACAAGGAGGTGGTATCGGGGATAATCAGCCGGACCGCCAACCCGATCAACATCGACGAAGCTTTGCTGCCGGCGTCAAGGACGCCGCGGATGCTGGTTGGACGCCAGTGGCAGCCGTCGCCGCGATGGCGGCGGCCATCGAACGAAAAATAGCGTGCGCGGGGGCCGACAGCACCAGGCGATCCGGCCGCCCCGTGAAGCCGGCCGGTCGCCGGTGCGGCGGGTGCTGCCACCACCAACTGGCGCGCTCGGGGTGCGGCATCAGGGCCATGACGTTGCCCTGGGCATTACAGACGGCCGCGGCCGCGTAGACGGAGCCATTGGGATTATCGGGAAACGTGGTGGCCGGTTCTCCGGCCGCGTCGGCGTAGACAAAGGGGATCTGCTGTCCCGCGACCAATGAGGCCAGCACCTCCGGCGCCTCCGTGATGAAGCGGCCCTCGCCGTGCGCCACCGGCAGTTCGATCACCTCGCCCGCCGAAAAGGCGCCGGTGAAGGCGGTTCGGGTAGGCGGTACCTGCAAGCGCAGCCGAACCCAGGCGCAACGATAGCCCAGGTTGTTGGCGGCCAGCGCCATCGCCGGTCCGGCGCCATAGCCGGGGACAAGGCCCGTCTCGATCAGCACCTGAGCACCGTTGCAAATGCCCAGTACCGGCTTGCCGCGCTGGGCCTCCGATGTGATCGTCGCCATGATGACGTCCCGTGCGGCGATGGCTCCGGCTCGCACACGGTCCTCGTAGGACCAGCCGCCCGGCAAGATATATCCGTCGAAGCGCTCAGCATCCAACGGCTGGTTCCAGCGAACCAACTCCGCCTCTAGCCCAGCCAGCCGCGCCGCGCGTAGCGACTCCTCCTCGCAGTTGGTGCCGGGGAAAAGGATGACGGCAATCCGACCGGAACCAGACTTCATCTGGCCTCCCATCCAGTGGCTTCGCGCCAGACCGGTCTCCCGGAAAAGTGGATGTTATTGACCTGTAGCCAATGCACTCCTCTAAATTCCCTCGTGAGGCCGACACTCAAAATTGTGTCGTTCGCATGTGCCAGGTGCTCCTGTACGTTGACGACACGGGCCTCATCCGCTGTGGCGTGATCTGACCCGAACAGGCGGAGATCGTTCACGGCCAGATCGAGATCACCGAGCATAACGTCATGAAGTAGCATCCGCACACTCGTCCGTTGACCTTCAGTGTGCCTCACTTGGAGGAAACACGCATGGGAGGGACGAAGGCAACCAAGAGACCTCATACCCTTGCCCATGTTCACGCCACAGGATCTGGCTGTTGGCTTGCCAAGCTCTGGCCCGAAGATTGTTCCCAGGTCGGTCTTGGCACTACGGCTGAGCAGATCCCAGAACTCTACGTCAGACGTTTCAGCAGATCGAGCGAAGGCGCCAACGAAACAACGACAATCTTCCACCTCGGGCACACGTCCTAGGCTGAAGGCAGCCCCGATATCGACTACCGCCCCAATGTCAAAGGGTCCTCCATAACGAGCAAGTAACTGCACCGGCATTCTTCCAGCCGACAATTCCGGGCGGACGTGTTCACCAGTGTCGAGATCAATTCCGGCGACGCACATATATCCTGCCTGCATGCGTGTCAGGTGGTTTATCGCGATTCTCATGGATGCATCAGGGCAGATGCACTACCTCCACATTACGCCATTTCTGTTGCAAATGCTCAATCACCAGGCGACGATGGCAATGCTCAGCCGAAGGCTCACTGCACAACAATACTGTTGGTACGGTAAAGAAGGACGGACTCAGCTTATCTTCGACACGACGCTCAGCCAATAATGCCCGGAATCCACGCTCATATTCTTCCCATCCCCCCTTCTGCTTCCTGTAGGCATCGAGCAACGCCGAGGTTGGGGCCAACATCGGTTCGTGAGAGTACTCCGCGCCGCATAACTCCTTCAAAAAAAATGCCAGGTCATCCCGCTTCGCGAAACCGGCGAGCTGCGAAACGTTGTTGAGGCGAATATCGACAAGGCGCCGAACGCTGGAGTCACGCAGGATAGTAAAGAACTGACAGGCCGTCTTCTGAGTAAAACCTATGGTGTACAGTAACAAAACATCACCAGCCTATCCTCTAGACACCGAATTCCCGTGTCGAGGTACGGGGTGAAGCGAGCGCCAGCCGCTTCGCTCCTGCTCACCAATGAGCGACAGTTGCAGGACAACCGGCACGCCGGCAGTGTCACCGAGAAGGTCACGCTGGCTCTGAACGGTCCCGTCCCCTCGGATATGCTGTATCCGTACACCCTGCCCCGCAAGTACCTTGCCGATCAAGAGAGCGCGGTGACACACCGCCGGATCCTCCTCACTGCAGAGAATGGCAATACAGTATTGCTGCATACCCCGCCGAAGTCGCTCCAGGCCTATGAGGAAGAGCGGAGAATTCGCCACTCGGCCATAGAGCACGTGACCTTCTCTGTCATAATACTCATCCCCCACCGGCCTGCCGCCCAACTCGCGGCCCAGGAACACGTACTTTATTCCAGCATGACCGATGCCGTTCTCAAGCGCCGTTCGGTCAAACTGGGGGGCATAACGGGAAAACGGGGAGGACCGAACATCAGCCAGCACATCAACGTGATGTCCACTGAGAAGGTCCAGAAAACGCTCGAAGTCGTGAGTTGAATGACCAATTGACAAGAGGGTACTCTCGCTCATGCCATCGCCTCCGGCACCGCCCCGAGCCAGGCAGCGGCCAGGTCCCCAGTCGCCACATCAAGCACCATCTTCTGGCTAAAGCCGGCGATCAGTCGCTCGCCGCCGGTGCTACCGATCCCATGTACGTCAACACCATGTTCCTGGCACACACGCCGGATGGCCGGAAGCAGTTCCGGCACCGCCGCCAGTACGAAGCCGCCGGACTCGCTGAACAGCGCGGCGTCGGCGCGTTCCGCTACTGCCGTCAGGTCCAGTATCGCCCCCAGGCGACCCTCGCCGCGGCCACCGAGCAGCATCTCCGTGACGCACGTCAGCAAGCCGCCGTCGCTGATGTCGTGGGACGCCAACAGCAGGCGTTGCTGCGCCAGCTCGATCACGGCGGCGTTGGCGCGGCGTTCAGCGTCAAGGTCCAGGGCGGGGAGTTCGCCGGCGGGCGTTTGGCGTACTGCTTCATAGGCCGATCCACCGAAGCAGGACGAGCGCCGACCCACCAGCAGCAGGGCCACCCCCGCCGCCGTCACCTGCATGCCTAGCGCCCTGGTATGGTCGTCCAGCACGCCGAGGCAGGCAATGATCGGCGACGGTGGAATCGCCTGACCGACGCCGCTCTGGTTGTAGAAGCTGACGTTGCCGGAGACGAAGGGCAAGGGATGACCATGCTCGCCGTCCGGTCCCAACGCCCGCGCCGCATCTGCTATGCCGCGCACGGACTCCGTGAAGGCCCAGAAGGCCGCCGGGTCGCCCGGATCGCCCATATTCAGGCAGTCGGTCAAGGCGCGGGGCGTGGCGCCGGTCGCTGCGATATTGCGCGCCGCCTCGGCCACCGCCATCGCCGCACCACGATACGGGTCGATGCGGCAGTAGGCGGGCGTGCAGTCGGTGGTCAGCGCCACACCCGCCGGGCAGCCGGGCAGCGGCGCGATTACGCCGGCGTCGGCCTCGCCGGGACGCAAGACGGTGTTGCCCTGCACTTCCTGATCGTAACGGCTGTAAATCGACCACTTGGAGGCGACGCCGGGCTGCGCCAGCACGCGCAGGGTGACGTCGTCGTACCGGTCCAGCGGCGGAGGCGGCGCCGCAGTCAACGGCGCCGTTGGGGCGTTCCCAACCCGCTCGTAGCGGATGCCCCGACACACGGCAGCAATCGGTGCATCGCAGACGATCTGGCCGCCGGCCGTCAGCACGTAGCGGTCATCCGCCCGCGTGTGGCCCACAACGCAGGCCTGTGCCCCTTCAGCCGCCCCGGGCAGGTCGAACTGCTCGTTGTAGATCGCCATTAGGGTTGGCGTGAAGGAAGGCGGGACCACCCACAGGAGCCGTTCCTGCGTTTCGGCGCAAGCAATGACGTGCGGTGGCAACTCCTGCATCGCAACGTGTACCGCGTCCAGGGAGACTTCAACGCCGGTACCGGCCGCGTCGCCCATCTCTGACGACGCGCAGGAGAGGCCGCCTGCCCCCAGATCTTTGAAACCCACCTCCAGGTCCTGCCGGCGTAGCTCAGCGAAGACGGCGTCCGTCGCCCGGATGATGACCGACTTCAAGAAGGGATCAGGTACCTGCACGGCGCCCTTCTGGGCATCCTCGTCGCCCACACCCAGGATGCCGGAGGAAAACGCTGCTCCGCCAAAGCCGCTGTAATCGGTGGCCTTGCCGACCAGCACCACATCCCAGCCCACGGCGCCGGCCGGCGCTCGACTGTGTACGATCTGATCGGCACGCACCAGACCCAGGCAAACCACGTTGACCAGGCAGTTGCCATCGAAGCCGCCGTCCCAATAGACATCGCCGGCAATGTTCGGCACCCCAACGGCGTTGCCGTAGCCGGCAACACCGGAAACGACGCCATCCGCGATATAGCGCACGGTGGCGGCGTGCTCCCCATCCGGGTCACCAAAGCGCAGCGCGTCCGCCACGGCGATGACCCGAGCGCCCATGCAGAGCACGTCACGGATGATGCCGCCGATGCCGGTGGCCGCTCCCTCGTAGGGCACGACCTGTGACGGATGGTTGTGCGACTCGTGGCCGAAGACGATGCCCCAGCGCTCACCCTGCCAGATACACAGTTCGACGATCCCGGCGTCTTCCTGCGGCCCTTGAATGACCCAGGGGGCACTCGTTGGCAAAAGACCCAGGTGGGAGCGGCTGCTCTTGTAGGAACAGTGTTCGCTCCACTGCGTGTTGAAGATGTGCAGTTCCGTCAGCGTCGGCTCGCGGCCCAGCAGCCGACAGACCTCGCGCGCCTCGCCCACCGTCAGGCTCACGCCGAGCCGGCGTAACTGCGTTCCCAGGTCGTCGTCGGACTGCCCGCGGAGGCTAAGCAGTTGCATCGGCCCTCGTCAGACGCTCCAGAATGTCCAGGTAGCGCCGGCTGGTCTGCTGCACGACCTCGGCCGGCAACTCCGGCGCCGGTGGCTCCAGGTTCCAACCACTGCCGCTCAGGTAGTCGCGCAGCGGCTGCTTGTCATAGCTGGGGATGGCGATATCCAGGGCGTAGTCCTCCTCCGCCCAGAAGCGGGAGGAATCGGGGGTGAAGGCTTCATCGATCCAGGTGAGTTGGTTATCGATCCAGCCGAACTCCAGCTTCGTGTCGGCGATGATAATCCCGCGCCGGGCGGCGATGGCGCTGGCAGCGCTATAAAGGCGCAAGGTGGTGTCTCGCAGCGCCGCAGCCGTGTCGCTGCCGACTCGCGCCACCAGTTCCGGGTACGTCAGCTTCAGGTCATGCCCATTGTCTTCTTTGGTGGTCTGCGTAAACACCGGCTCGGCAAACCGTTCATTGGCGCGCAGGCCTGCTGGGAAGTGTACACCGCCAACCGTGCCGTACTCGGTGTACTCCGCCCACGCGCTGCCGGTGAGGTAACCGCGCGCTACGCATTCCACGGCGATGCGCTGCGCAGGGCGGCAGAGCATCGTCCGGCCAGCGAGCACGTCGGCATAGGCTCGAGCGGCAGCCGGAAACTCGTCAAGAGCGGTGCTGACTAGATGGTTGGGAGCCAGGCCACGGAGCTTGTGGAACCAGTACGCCGATAACTCCGTGAGCACCCTGCCCTTTTCAGGGATCGGCTCCGACAGCACAACGTCGAAAGCCGAGACGCGGTCGGTGGCAACGAGGAGGAGCAGACCATCGCAGCGATAGACGTCGCGTACCTTGCCCCGCGCCACAATCTGCAGCCCCGGTAAGTCCGTCCGCAGCACCGGCTGCGCCTCACCGATCATGTTGCTCGCCCGGCCTTTCGCGCGATGTCACTTCCAGCGTGCATCATTCCATTACTCGGCACATGGAATACTACCGGGAAATGGTATCGGGATGCACCTCGACGGCCACGGTTGTCGGTGCCTTGCGGAGATAGCTGATGGCGCGATTGTGTACAGCGGTCATAGTGGCCACGTGCCTCGCGCTGGTTTGGGCCGCCCATTCACCGAGCTTCAACGCCGATCTCTCGTCGCCCGCCTTGCTCAAGTCGCTCACCGCCGATTACATGGCAGTCGATGCTATCTACGGCGGAGTCACCAGTCCGTACACGGTGGACGCGGTGTTGCATCGGCAGGCCCCCCCGCCGCCGTCTATGGGCTTCGTGAGCCGCCCACCCGGCTTGATGATCGCCAGGGCTGCCGATGGGGAGCGGTACGCGCAGCAGGCGGAGGGCGCCGTCTCCGCCCTCGGCGCGACGGCCGAGCTCCTGCCGGTCCGGCGGGAACTGCTGGAAAGCTACCGCGACGTGGAACATGCCTGGCGGCTGGAACGACTGGTCGAACAAGCATCAACATCGGACAGCGCGGCCGCCACATTAACCATGCTGGGACCGGCGCCATCGGCGCAGTCCGCCGCCAACAGCAGTATCGCGAGTATGCAACAGGCGCGCTCCCTGCACGACCAGGCGATCGCCGCGGTACAGGTCCTCGGCGGGATAGCTCCTTCGGCTTCACCGGTTGATCGGGCTGGCGGCTAACCGCGTTTCTCAGCGCCGTCTTCGTCCTTGATCCGGCGTAGGATGGCGTTGCGCACCATCACCCCCATGCCTCTGCCATGTTGGGGCATGCGTTGGCGCTCCGCCTCCTGCCGCTGCTGCCGGCGCTCAGCGCGCGTGAGCGCATCGACACGGGATGCCTCGGGTCGGTCTTCTATAGTGTCCATCGATCTCGCCTTTGCGTTGCCAAGCTGTTCGTGCATCATAACTGGTCGGGCGCGTGCAGCGCGCTGTGCTACACTGCCATAACTCGGGCAATGATTTCTGCGGCGAAGGCGCTCGGAGACGGCTGTACGAGATACATAGGCGAGGGCGATGGCTGACGCGCAACACGAATTTGGACTGGCAACCCGGTTAGAGGCCGACGCTCTGGGTGAACCGGGGAACCGCACGTTCCGCCTGCTCGTGCGTTCCGGCAGTTCCTCGGCACTCATCTGGATGGAAAAGGCGGAACTGGTAGCGCTGGCGGTGACGATTGAGCAAGTGCTGGTACAGGTCGCCCCCGCTCAGGTCGCGGCAGCGGAGATGGCTCCGCGACCTGGTCCGGTGCAGGATTTTCCGCTCAATCCGACCGTCGAATTTCGCGTCGGGCAATTGCAGCTTGGTCATGACGCCATGAACGAGCAGTTCCAGCTCTTCGCGACCGACGTAGAGCAGATGGACCAGAACCAGCCGGTAGCGACCCTCTCCCTGCGCATGCACTACCAGATGGCCGGCAAACTCTGCCAGCAGATCGCGGCGCTGGCGGCGGCCGGCCGTCCCCAGTGCCCCCTGTGCGGCCAGCCCATGGGCCCGGGGCCGCACAGTTGCCCACTTTCCAATGGTCACATCCATTGACAAAGGTGGTGTAGCATGGCATCTCGCACAGTCGGCACAACCGCCAGCGGCGCCGAAGTGCAGTCGTCCAACGTGCAGATCAAGGGCCGGCGCGTTCACTACCTCCAGGCGGGATCCGGCCAGCCGGTGCTGCTTGTCCACGGTATCGCCGCCTCTGTGGTCGACTGGCATCTGAACATCGGCGCGCTGGCGGAGCACTTTGCCGTCACGGCCATCGACTTGCCCGGCTTCGGTGACAGCGATATTCCGCCGCACGGTCTGGGTATGGCCGATATCCTTCCCTTCCTCGACGACTTTCTGAACGCCTTGACGATCGAACGAGTCTCGCTGGTCGGCAACTCCATGGGCGGCCTTATCTGTGGCCACTACGCGATCGCCCGACCGAAACGCGTCGAACGTCTGCTCATGATCGACCCAGCCGGACTGGCGCGCGACATTTCCGTCCACTTCCGCCTGCTATCACTGCCGGGTTTAGGCGAATGGGCCCTTCGGCCGAACCCCAACGCCGGCAAAGTCGCCGCACGCGGCCTCTTTCACGATCCGACGCTCGCCCCAGCGGCCTGGCTGGAAGACAAGGTAGTTGACCGAGGTCCGCAGTCGCGAACCTATCTCCTGCGTTCGCTGCGCAGCGGCACCAACATCTTCGGCCTGCGCCAGGAGATCGTCATGCTGGATGGCTTGCGCCGCCTGGCCATTCCAACTCTGGTGATGTGGGGAACGCACGACCATGTAGTTCCGGTTCGCCACCTGGACCTCGTCAAGCGCCACCTGCCGAATGCCCAGACCTACGTCTTCCCGGACGCCGGTCACGTTCCAATGCTGGAGTGCCCCAAGCAGTTCAACCGGTTGGCCGTGGAGTTCCTCGCGCAGCGAGCCTAGACGTCCCCGTAGCCCACGCCGCGCAGGAAGGCACGGGCGATCACGGCGTGACCGGGGGCATTTGGATGAACGCGGTCGGCCGCCCAGTAGCTGGATGGCTGCGCAGCCAGCGCCTCATCGAAGGCAGCTTGCGTTTTGATGAGGATGGCGTCGTACTCGCGGGCCAGGCGGTGGACGACCGGCAGGTAGGTTTCGATGATGGCGCGGAAGGGGTCCGCGCGATCGCTCTCGATGACGTAGGGTTCCATGAGTATCAGGCGGGCCTGTGTCGCCTCCCGCGTGCGCCGCAACAGGCGATTGTAGGTTGACGTGTACTCATCCAGGAGCACGGCCTGATCGGGACGCTGCGCCACCTGACGCCAGACGTCGTTGATGCCGATCTTGATGGAGAGCCAGTTCGGCTGTACCTGCACGACATCTTCTTCCCAGCGCCGGTCCAGATCGAGGATGGTGTTGCCGCCGATCCCCTGATTGATAATCTCCAGACCCAGTTCCGGGTAGCGGGCTATCAAGAAAGCCCGCGCCAGGTGAACATAGCCGGCGCCATACGGTATGGCCTCTTTCCGCCGCCCGGCGTCGGTGATGCTGTCCCCGATAAAGACGAGACGTTGCCCCGGTTGGAAAACGAGATTGCTCAAGAGACGATTCCTTTCGCTGCGCGCAAAGGATACCCGGCGACTGAAGTCGCGGCTATACGGGGCGAAGTCCGCCTACGCGGACTCGTTTCCAGCCCGCGCAGGCGGGCTTTGCTCATGGTAGCCGCGACTTTAGTCGCCGGGTATGCCCTACGGCCCGGGCTGTCCCCCGATGCTGGCGGCAAACTGGCTCAGCGACTCTTGCGCGGCAACACGGATGCGCGTCAGTTGCTCCGGCGCAGTGCTGGACTGGATGGCGCCGGCAACGCGCGGATCGAGCAGGCCACCCACGTAGCCATCCAGCGCGACGAGACGCAACACCCGCTGCTGGGCCGCCACGGCCCCACTACGGAACGGTTCGCCGGATGGGTAACAGATGAACTGGGGCGCCTGACCGAGGTGCTGGGCGATCATCTGCCGCGAATCAACCAACTCCGTCTGCACCTCCAAATCCGAGAGCGTGCCCAGGTCGCGGTGGAAGACGGTGTGTGACTCGATCTCCATACCGGCAGCCGCCAGTGAGGTAATCTGCTGCCACGACATGTACCGCAATGGTCCGTTGGTGTTACCGACCAGGCCGGTGACGACGTTGAAGATGCCGACCATGTGCCGTTGCAGCAGCGCCGGCGCCGCATACTGCGCGTTGTCCTGGTAGCCGTCATCGAAACTGAGGATAACCGGCTGCGGCGGAAGTGACCAGCCATCGTACAGCGCGGCCATCAACTGCTGCAACGTGATCGTCTGGTAGCTGTGTGCTACCAGCCAGTCCAGTTGGGCGGCGAAGGCTTGCGGCGTCACTGTGAGGTCTACGGCCAGGCGGTAGTCGTAGTCGCCCATCTGCGGCGTGCGCTGCGGCGCGGGCGCCACGTGATGATACATGAGGATCGGGACACGCAGACGGCGCAGCGCGGGCTGGCTTGGCGCCAGCACCGGGCCCTGCAGGTCAGCCGGACCGCCATCCACGATGCGCCACTGACCGCCATCCTGCGCCAGCACCATCGGTTGGCTATCGCTCAGGTCAGTTGGTGGTACCGCATACGGCGCGTTCTTCCTCAACACCAGGGTCGCCTGCGCTTGTACCGCTGCCAATGGCACGTTGGTAAAGCGTACGTCGTTCCAGTTGGCGAGTTGCTGAGGCGCGCCGACGCTGACGGTTGCAATGGTCGAAGTGCCGCCGGGCGCGAACTTGTGGCTGAGAAACGCGGCAAAGGCTTGCTCGTTGGGCCACTGCCGCTGTGCCTGGGGGTGCAACAGGCGCCACATCTCTTTCCATTGCTGCGTTTGCAATGCTTGCAGGTAGGCCAGAGCGACCGCCACGGGCGGTGTGGGCGTGGGGGCGAGCACCGGTGATAGCGGAGTGGCCGTCACGCCAGCAGCCACAGCAGCGGGCGAAGCGACCGTTGCGGCAGTGCTTGCCGGCCTTAAACCGCCTGGTGGCTCGGCTGATGCCGTCGAACGCTGCAGTGTCACCACAGCGGAAATTGACGTCGCCTTTGTGACTTCCCGCACAGTGGACGGCGTACTGATCAGGGCGTGAGACGCCGTGAGCGAAACGACGGTGGTACCTGATCCACAGCCGACCAGAAGGAGGAGGCTTGCCAGCGTGCAGCCAGCCTGCTTCAGCCAGCCTCTCTCGATTCGTCCGACGATGTATGACCTTGTTGGCGTGCCGGAGGCTCGCCAACGACGTTCCCCAGATCCTCCAACGCACCGACCCAACGCCTAGCCACCAGTTCCCAACCGTGCAACGCCAATCACGTCCCTGACCCGTTCCAACTTGCCAAGGATGCGACTCAGTTGGTCGATGCTCGACAGCTCCACGGTCGCCGTGATTGTCGCTGTGCGATCGGCGTTCGTGGCGACGTTAGCGGCCGTGAAGTTGACGTTCTCCTCGGCCACGACTGTAGCAACGTCGCGCAGGAGACCCTCGCGGTCAGCCGCATCAATGCGGATGGAGACGGGATAGGTCGTCTGGCTTACCGGCCCCCAATCCACGCGCACCAGGCGCTCGTGCTCATCCTCGCGCACCACGTTCTGGCAATCGGCGCGATGCACGGTCACGCCGCGTCCCCGCGTGATAAAACCAACGATGGGGTCGCCCGGCACCGGCCGGCAACAGACGGCCAGCCGAGTGAGCAGGTCACCGACACCCATGACGCGCAGTCCCGCGCCTTCGCGGGCGGTTGGCACGGAGAGCGGCAACTGGGCCGGTAGGGTCATCTCGTCGGCGGCGCGCAGGCCCAAACGGGTAATGACAGACTGTGCCGTGGCTTCGCCAAAGCCGATGGCGGCAAAGAGATCGTCCAGTTCCTCGTAGTGCATCTGGCGCGCCGCCTCACGCAAGCGTTCACTGTTGATGCCGTCGAGGCTCCGGACCGCCAGTCGCTTGAGCTCTTTGTCCAGCGATTCACGGCCACGAATGATGTTCTCCTGGCGCTCCATCCGCTTGAACCACTGGCGGATGCGTTGCTGAGCGGTGCTACTGCGCACGAAGGAGAGCCAATCGCGGCTCGGCCCGCGCTCGCCTTTCGTGGTGAGAATCTCCACCACATCGCCGTTCTGTAGCTTGTGGTCGAGAGGCACCAGGCGACTATTCACACGGGCGCCGATGCAGTGATGCCCGACGCTGGTGTGGACGCGATAGGCGAAGTCGACGGGGGTCGAGCCGGCCGGCATATCCTTTATGTCACCTTGCGGCGTGAAAGCAAAGACCTGATCCTCGAAGATGTCGATCCGAACGGCGTCCACCAGCTCTTGCGCGTTGGGCAGCTCCTTTTGCCACTCCATCAACTGGCGCACCCAGCGGATCATTTGCAAGGGCACCGGCACCGAGCCGCCGCGCTCTTTGTAGAACCAGTGGGTAGCGACCCCGTACTCGGCTACACGATGCATATCCTGGGTACGGATCTGGATCTCGGTGGGCCGGCCTTCCTCGCAGAATACGGTGGTGTGCAGGCTCTGGTAGCCGTTCGACTTCGGAACGCCGATGTAGTCCTTGAAGCGGTTCGGCAGTGGCTTCCACAGGGAATGAACCACGCCGAGGGCCTGGTAGCAGTCGGGAATCGTCTCCACGATCACGCGCACTGCTATCAAGTCGTACAACTGCGTGATGTCGTCGCCGTGACTCACCAGCTTGTTGTAGATGCTCCAGAGGTGCTTCGCCCGCGCCGAAACGGTGGCCGTCAACCCGTTCTTTTCCAGTTGCTCCGCCAGCACTGCCGCCACCCGCTCAGCGTAGGCGGCGTGCGCGTTGTGCTCCGCGCCAAGCAGCCCCGCGACCCAGGCATAGTGCTCCGGTTCCAGCACGGCGAAGGCGAGGTCCTCCAGTTCAGACTTGATGGTGAAGACGCCCAACCGCCCGGCCAGTGGCGCGTAGATATCCATGGTCTCTTCGGCCAGGCGCTCCTGGCGCGCCGGCTCCAGCGCCGCGATTGTCTCCATATTGTGGATGCGGTCGGCCAGCTTGATCAGGACAACGCGCGGATCTTCGGCCATCGTGAGGAAGAGTTTGCGCAGGGTCTCCTGTTGGGCACGGCGCGTCCGCTCGCGCTCGGTGCGCTTGCGCCGGTCCATGTCTTCGCGTTCAGCGAGCGCTGCCACGGCGGCCAAATCGCGTTCGCGGTGCCCTTTCTCGACCACCGAGAACTTGGTCACCCCGTCGACCAACCGGGCCACCGTCTCACCGAAGCGCTCGCGCAGGTCATCGACGCTGACATCGGTATCCTCGACCACGTCGTGCAGGATGGCGGCAGCAATCGTCGCGGCGTCGAGTTGCATCGTCGCCAGCCGGTTGGCAACGGCTAGCGGATGGACAATGTAGGGTTCGCCCGACTTCCGGCACGTTGCGCCATGCGCCATGTCGGCCAGATCGTAGGCATCGCTGATCAGCGACCAGTCGCCGGCAGCGCTGTAGCTACCGACCGTCGCATACAGCCGGTTCAGGAGCGCCGCTACTTCCGGGTGGGCAGGCGTTTTCGGCGCATCAAACTGCAAAACCTGCGCTGCGGCGGAAACACTCATGCTGTCCGGACCTCAATTTCTGGATAGCAAGCAGTATACCCGATGCAATGCGGTGGCCCTGCCTGCGGCAGGGCCACCGCCGGTCTACCGCTAGCCCACGACCCCGGTCCGGTCGATACTCTCGGTGAAGAAGCGCTGCGTGAAGATGTAGAGGATCAGTACCGGCAGAATCACCAGGAGAACGGCCGCCATCGCCAGCGCCTCGTTGTAGAAGTCACTGCCGGCGCCGCCGGTTACATCGTTCAGGGTCTGGCCGAGCACCGAGAGGCGCATCGGCAGCGTGAACAGTTGCTGGCGGTTGAGGTAAATCAGGGGCTCCAGGAAGTCGTTCCAGTGCCAGACAATCGAGAAGAGGAACGTGACCAGAACCGCCGCACTCGCCAGCGGCAGGTTGATGCGGAAGAAGGTTTGGATCGGCCCGGCGCCGTCAACGCGGGCCGCCTCCTCCAATTCGCGTGGCTGCTGCCGGAAGGTCTGGCGGAAGATCAGGATGAACACCGCTCCCTTCAAGCCCTCCCCGAAAAACGATGGGAAGATGAAAGGCCAGTACGTATCGATCCAGCCGTGGTCGAGAATGTTGCCGGGTCCGAAGGAGCCGTTGGCGACGAGGATGTGGGGGAAGCCTGCCAGGTTCAACTCAACCGCCAGCCGGGGCATCGTCTTATAGAGAATAAACAACGGGACGATAATTGTCTCCGGGGGAACCAGGAAAGTGAAGATCACCAGCAAGAACAAGATCTCCCGGCCGGGAAACTGCATACGCCCGAAGCCGTAGCCAACAAAGGCGCAGGAGATCACCTGCCCGATCGCCGCCAGGATGGCAATCTGCGCGCTGTTGGAGAAAGAGTGGACGAAGTCCACGGCCTGCCAGGCCAGCGTGTAGTTCTGCCAATCAAAGCCGGTAGCGATCCAGACGATAGTCGGGTCAGTCAGATCCTGAATGCTCTTGAAGGATGTCGCGATCATGTAGAAGACAGGGAAAAGGAAGACGAAGCCAATGTCGGCCAAAATGAGATACGTGACCGTTCGAAAGACAATGGTCTTGAGCAGCTTCAGAATTGCGTAGGTGGTGAAGCGCTGCCGCGCTCGAGCGCGGCGCAGGGCCTGTGCCTGAGTTTGGGCTACGGTGGCCATTGCTATCCCTCCCCTACCGATCGCCTGCGTAGTAGACTTTGTTACGCATCAAGAAGATGACAACCATTAGCACGATAAACATGATGAGGAAGTAAATCCAGCCCAGCGCTGCAGCGTAGCCCAGACGGAACTGCCCGGAGAAGGCGGTCTGCTGGATGTACTTCAGTACTGTCGTTCCCTGACTCTGGGAAACCTGGCCTGTCACCTGACTGACGACACCCTTGACGGAGAAGCTGTTGGTGAAGGTGTCTACCACCGTGTAGATAATGTTCAGCAACACGAAGGGCGAGATCAACGGCACCGTGATCTTCCAGAACAACTCCCAGTCGGTCGCCCCGTCAATGCGCGCAGCCTCATAGTAGGTCGAGCCGATCGACTTCAGGCCGGCCATAAAGATGAGAATTTGCACGCCGGACGCCCAGAGCACCAGGCTCATCCTACCCAACACCAGAATAACGTTGCCTGCCCACGTCGGCCCCAGGAACTGGATAAGGAAGCCGGCCACGTCGGCGTTGCCGCCGAAGGTGTCGGCGCCAACACCCTGACTAAAGAGATCTTGAATGACCTGGGCCGAGCCGATCACCACGGGCAGAAAGAAGACGCCGCGGAAGGCGATGATGCCGCGCAACTTCTGGTTCGCCAGCATGGCGACGAAGAGCGAGAAGATCAATATGGCCGGCGTGTTGACAAACGTCTGGTTGATCTGGTCGGTGAGGATCGGGAAAAACTGCGGATCAACAAAGAACGCTTGCCGGTAGTTATCAATGCCGACCCACTTGACGTTGTTGATGTTGACGGCTTCCAACTCGTGGAACGACAGGATGAAGGAACGGATCAAGGGCCACAGCAAGAAGAAGCAGAAGCCGAGAAGCCAGGGCAGGATGAACATGTAACCCTGGAGAGAGCGCTGCGTGGCCAGGGAAATATGGAAACGCGAACGGCGGTAGTGACGCGGCGACGAGGCCGAATCCACCGTCACGCCTGCTGGAGCACGAATCATCTCTAGAATCCTCTCTGCGCATTAGTGAATAACAGCATAGCTCAGCGCATCAACGGCCACCGAGCCGGCGCCGTAGCGCTGGTTGCTGTAGTTGACAATGACCTTCGTCCCGTTGCCGTAGGTCGTCTGGAAGACCTGCGGCGCCAGTTCCTGATGATCGACCATGGGCTGATTGAAGGTGCCACCCAACTGGACATTGACCTCCTGGTACTCGCGCACCAGTTCGTCGGTCCAGTCGGTCCAGGTGCTGCTCCAGTCATTATAGGTGAGAATCGCCCGATTGAGGCCGCTGGTCGGCATGTACGTGAGATCAAAGGTGGGTACTGCGCCGTATTCGATCTCCCGCAGGTACTCAAACTGGGGGTCACTGCGCAGGTTGGCGTAGGCGCCGGTGTAGGTAAGGAACCCGTGGACGGCCATCTGGTAGAACGGCACCGGGCCGTCTTCGAACTGCCAGTGGCTGCTATCCACGCTGACCCGCCGGGCGTCCTGGACGTGGCCCAGGATGTAGGTGTTGCCCCCCTCTACGGCTATACCGCCCAACTGCTGCTTGATGTAGTCCACGATCTTCATGTTCGCCAGCATGTAGGTCTCGCGCGTGAGCGGGTGCTGCTCGTTCGTGTCATAGGTGATGTTCTGGCCGAACCACAGGAGGTCGTCGCCCGTCGCGCCGAACGCCTTCTCCTTGGGGATATCGCGCTGGACGTACTGATTGAACTCGACGATCGGGTTGAGCAGGTATTCATACTGCCCCTTGCTTGCGCCGCTGCTGAAGGCGGGTAGTTTGTTAGCGCCGCGCATGGCGTCATTATGGGCGAAGAAGCCCTTCTCGCCGCTGTAGGCGTCCTCAAAGTCGTCCTGCAGGTAGATACCGACTCCGAGCGGTCGGGCAAAGGCGGTCAAGCTCTGCAGGCCGGAATTTCCCCCCAGACCGTTGTCCGCCGGCATACGGTTCGGCGCCGCCTGGTAGATGCCCCCCCGGTTCCAACCGCGCAAGGTGAGCTTCAGGTTGTTGACGCCTCGTTGGCGCAATGCACTGATAATCTGCTGCGCCTGATCGAACGTTGTGGCGGGGACCAGGTTGTAGCTGATCAAACCCTTCCGCTGAACCCCCATCAAAAGGTCAAGATTCAATGGCGTATCAGCCTGACTCAACGGCTGCACATGCAGATCATTTTGGATGTACTGCCGGTACATGGCCGCCATGCCGGAGTAGGTGGCGTTCTTACCGCTCAACAGGTAGAAGCGCACGCTGCGATCGCCGGTCACCAGATCAGTGGCAACGCGCTGGACGTAGACGCCACGGCTGCGCGGGATACTGGCAGTGCGACGGTAGAGAAACTGAAAAGAGGAGTGGTTGTAGCGCGTGATATACCCGCTGGGATCCGACTCTACGTTGACGTCGTACTGCCCCTGCGTTGCCAGGGCCAGAAAGGCGCCATTGATCGGCTTCCCGTTCTGATCGGCCTGCTTGGCAATGCCATAGGCAGGCATCATCGTATTTTCCTGGCTGGCTCCGAAGCCGAGGCCGCCGCCAAAGGGCGAATAGAGGTCCTGGCCGTAGACGGTCTCGTTGAACGGCTGAAGATAGTCCGGGTGAATCTTCTTGAACTGCACCAGCGCTCCAGAGCCGTCGGGAATCACCATGTAGCCCTGTTCATCGTCGGCGCCCGCGCCGAAAAAGGGCAACGGCTCCAATGTCACCAGGTAAAAGCCGGTCTGGTTCTTGTCATCAATGGTCTCTTTGATCTGGTCCTGAGGAATCGTGACCTGAAAGTAGCCGTTATTCAGGTGGTAGTCTATGGCGAAGGTGATCGGCCCTGCCTTCAACTGATCCTTCGGCGTGAAGGTCACGCGCACGCCGCCATCGGACAGCTTACTGATCACGGGTGGCGTCGAGTCCCAATTCGAGTTCAGGACTTTCGTCACCTGACGCTGGTAATCGGTGTACTGCATGGTGTAGACGGGGTCGGTCTCCTGTGTCGATGCCGCGCCGGTGCTGGCGGCGGCGCTACTCGCCGGCGCCGCGCAATCCGCGGCCGGCGCCGGTGCATTGGCCTGCACCGGATTGCTCAGCCAGACGATGCCGCTCTGCTTATCCTGCACGGCAATATGACCGCTGCACTTCTCAACGTACAGCGCCAGCGCCGAATCCTCCGCCATCTTGGCGTACCCCTCGGGAATGGAGGTCGCCGTCGTGTGGCCTTGCGGCGCGAGTGCCGGCTTCGCTGGCGCCGCCGCCTTGGTCGTTGTCGCAGCAGTGGTGGTCGTGGTCGTAACCTTCGCGGCCCCCGGTGTCGGCGTTGGTGACGTGGCTCCGATGCCGGTCTGCGCAACAATCGCCGGCAAGCGTCCTGCTTGCGCCGACAGCGGTCCCGCCGCCATCACCGTGAACGCGGCAACAACGGCCAGCCGACGCAATCGATGGCTGCCCATGCGACTCCTCCTTATCCGCTCAGGTCCCGGCGACCTATGAAAAACGCCGACACTCTTCCGGGCTCCCGTAGGGGCAGGCCCCCGTGCCTGCCCTGGCCCCGTGCCTGCCCCTACGGCCTCACGGTCCGCGTGTGACGAACTCATAGCCGACCTCCACGAAGAACTGGATCATCTGCAGGGTGAGCAGGTAGGTGAGGGCAATGAGCACCCACAACACAATCATGCCTCCCAGCGACACCGCACCCACCAGAATCGACTTCCCCAGGGAGAAGTCGTGGATCATCTTCAACTGCATAAAAAAGAGCAGCAGCATCCAGAGTGTGATCAACGTCTGCCCGAAGTAATAGATGACCTTCTCATCCAATGAGAGCACGTGGGAGAACAGCCAGGAGTACTCTGCTTCCAGCAGGATGTACGGTACCAAAGCGAAGGCGCTGGCAACCGCAACGTTTTTGAAGGTGCCTTCACCGTAGAAGATGCTGGCGATGCCGTAGCCGGCGACGACCCAGGTCACCCAGGGCACGATCACCTTGGCCAGCTCCAGTATGAGATTCGTGTCAGCCGGCTCGATTGTGGTGAACTCGTAGGCGGTCACCTCAATCGTGATCAACCGGACAATCACCGCTAACGCGAGGAGGATGGGCACGGCGATCCAGCGACCATCGTACTTGAGTTCCCACATCGCTTCGCTCGGTCGGCGCAGCACGAGCACGCTGTGTTTCAGAACCTTGGCAAGCGCACCGGTCACCGGGTGTACCCGTGTGCGCTGACGTCCGACCCTGAATGTTTCCTGGCGCCGAAGCGTCGTTACCCCATCTTTATCGCCGCCTCTACTAAACGTCCAAT
>DHIZ01000220.1:40397-45193 GCA_002404055.1 Chloroflexi bacterium UBA4733 | reverse complement strand
CACTGCCCGAGCAGGTCGTGCGCCAGATTATAGTGTGCATCCATCCGGAGCAACTGCTGCCAGATCTGGGCGGAGGCGTTGTACTTGCCGTCATAAAAGAGCACACTGGCCTGGTGAATCATCGTAGCGAACTGCGTGGGCCGGAATATCTGGATATCTTTGCGGCTGGAATCCAACACATAGATATTGCCGTTGGGCCGAATCGTCACCGCCGCCGGATAGTCGAAGTAGCCATTCTGGCTATTCTGCTTGCCACCGAAGACATCGAGCAAGTTTCCAGACTGGTCGTACTGATAAATCTTTCCAGATCCAGCGTCCAGGGCAGTGATGATACCGGTGTTATCCACCGTAATGGACACAAACTGCGGGAACTGCCCGTTGCCAAGGGGCTTCTCACCGAAGAAAGCCTGCGTGGAGTCGTTGGAAAGGCCAAACAGGTGGCTGTGGTTGGTAACTTTGTAGACGTCCTCACCCAGCGAGTTGAGCTTCTTGATCTGCCCCATCTGTGCCGTGGCCGATACCGTGTAGATGTACCCGTCACCGCTCAAATACATGTTCGTGTCGGAGCTCGGCAACGTCTTCGCAATCTGCGCCTTCTGCTCCGCAGTGGCGAAGAGGCGCGTAAACATGGAGGTCAAACTGAACAAGTTGTGGTTAGCCCCGAAGAAGCCCCGGAATGTCCCGGTAGCGTCCATCTGGATGACGCCCCGGAAGTCCCCACCGCCGTTCACAACAAAGATGCGCCCGCTTGGATCCACGATCACCTTGGTTGGCTTGTAGCTGGCGTCCGTCTGCAGCAGTTCCGTAGCCGGCTTCCCATAGGCGCGGAGAAACTTGCCGGTCTTATCAAAAACAGCAATTCGGCTATTCCCAGAGTCGGCAACGTAGATCGTGCCGTCGGGGGCCACGTACAGCCCTTGCGGTCCGTTGAGGGACGCCGTCGTTTTCGGCGCTTTGGCGTCCGTCTGCCCGACCACACGCAAGAATTGGTCGTTCTGATCCAGCTCGATCAGCCGATTGTTGTCGGTATCAGCGATCCACAAGTGCTGATTCGTCGGGTCAAGGTACATGTCCGACGGGTTCTTCATCGACAGCGCCGCCGTGTTCTGCAAGGCCGTCAGCAGCGTGACCTCGTGGTCGTACACATAGGAAACCGGCGCAGGATCACGCCCAAGACCCGGCGTTGGGTCAATGGTATAGCCCCGCCCCAAATCCGCCGACGCTGCCAACGGCAGCGCCAGGCTGAGCAGCGCCGCCAGCATCCCGCCCACGACGGCCCGCTCCATCCACCGTTGCAGCATCACGCTGTCTCCTCTCGTCGGATCATCATCCCTTGATCCCCGTATGCGCCAGGGCCTGGAGCATACCGGACCGGGAGATGAGGAAAACGATCAGGCTCGGAATAAACTGAAGCAACCCGGCAGCCTGAACGAGGCCGATCGTGGCGATATTGGCGGAGTCGCCGAGCGTGGCGATCGCCAACGGCAAGGTGCGCATCGACTCGGTCCGCACGTAGATCAGCGCCGGCCCTGAGGCGTTCCAGGCGGCGGTGAAGGTGAGGAAAGCGATGGTGGCGATGGCGGGCCTGACCATCGGGACGACGAGCCGCCAGAAGGTCGTCCACTCGTTGGCCCCATCCATCTTGGCGGCCTCCAACAACGGCGTCGGAATCTGCGACATGAACTGGACCATTACGAAGACGTTGAAGGATGCGCCCAGGGCAGGAATGATCAGTGCCCAGTAGGTATCGACCATGTGCAACGAAGACACCACCAGATAACTGGGAATGGCCAGCACAGCCGCTGGAAAGGCGAGGGCAGCAATAATCAGCGCCATAATGACCTTGGCGCCCGGTACCTGGATCTTCGCCAGCGGGTAGGCGGCCATGCTGCCGATCGTCACACCGACGATCACCTGCACCACCGTCACCCAGGCGCTATTGAAGATGTAGCGGGTGAACGGCACTGATGTCGCGGAGGTGGCAATCAACAAATTCTGAAAGTTGATCAGGGTGGGATGCTGAACAATCAAGTCCGGCGGGAACTTCAATAGCTCGTCGATCGGCTTGAGCGCTTGCGACGTCATGAAGACGATCGGCAGCAAGGCGAGAAGGGAGAGCGGAATCAGCACCACGTAGATGCCGATCGGCTCCTTCTGGACGCGGGTGCTACCGATGGTGACGCGCCTCCGGCGGCGGAGGGGGAAAGCTATCGCCATTGTGGCACTCCTCTTGCACGCATCTCGACCAGGCTCGCGGTCCAATTGTTCCCGCTGCCACCGGACATAAACGGGCAGATCAAGCGCCCGCTCACCGCATCAATCATCGGAAGCAAACACCCGGAACAACAGGCGGGAACAGCCAAAGGAGGTGATGAACAGGATCACGGCAATGGCCGACGCATAGCCCATTTCGAAGCGAATGAAGGCGTAGTCCAGCATGTGCATCACGATGGTGTCCACCGCATACAGCGGACTTGGCAGGCCGGCGAGCTGAATCTGAATATCGGACTGGCCGAAGGCCGCGACAATGGCAAGAACAGAGGTGAGCAATATCTGTGGCTTCAACGAGGGCAAGGTGACGTACCACATTTCCTGGAAGCGGGTACGGATGCCGTCGATGCGTCCGGCCTCGTACAGGTCCGCCGGTACACTCCCCAGTGCCGCCAGCCAGATCAGGAAGCCCGTGTTGATGCTCGCCCAGAGCGACACCACGATCACGACCGGCATCAGCGTCGCCTGATTCTGCAACCAGATGATCGGCTGCTGGATGACTCCCAGGCCGATCAAAAGGTGGTTCAAGATGCCGTACTGGTCGCCCGTGAACAAATTCCCTTTGAAGAACGTTGCCAGCACGATGCTGCTGGTCATGGCCGGCGCATAGAGCGCGGTAGAAAAAATGGCGCGGCCCCGCACCTGATGGATCAGCCAGGCAAAGAAGAAGGAGAGAAAGAAGCCGAGCGGACCCGAAATGAAGGCGAAATAAAGCGTGTTGCGGAGCGTCGTGTAAAAGATGTTGTCGTCGACAAACAGGATCTGGTAATTGGAGAGGCCGAGGAAGCGCGGCGGCTCCAGCATGTCGAAATAGGTGAAGCTCAAGCCGAACGCCGCCAGCACCGGTATCACCGTGAAGAGGAAGAAGATGATGAGCCAGGGGGCCATCATCGCGTAGTACACGCCCCATTTGCGCCAGAAGGCGGCGAATCCCGTGCGGCGGACCGTTGTTCGCTCGGCAACTATCACTCGTGCCATGGCCTATCCATCTCCTTCCTCGTACCGCAGCCGTAGCATATCATACACAACGGCTCCGCTGCGCGCTAGCGACCGGCTGGCGCTCCGGCTGCCTGGGTAAGTTGCTGCCCTTGCCCGGGCACCTTGACGTTGAACTCGGCCTGCTGACGTGCCAACTCCTGGTTGATCGCCAGCACCGCGATATCCATCGCATCGCGCGGGTTGGCGCCGGACAGCACCACCGCATTCCAGGCGTTGGTCAGGTAGATCGGCGTATAATAACCGCCCAGCACGACCGGGTTCTCCTGGAACCAGTCCCATTGACCGAGGATCGACTGGATGTCGGACTGCGGCCAGGGCAAGCTGCGCATCGCATCGACGTTGCTGGTGTTCCAGCGGGCCGACACCCCCAACAGCGCCTGGATTTCGTTCGCGTAGCGCTGCTGCACCGGCGCCGACAGCCACCATTTGATGTACTGCCAGGCCTCTTGCTTATGTTGCGTCTCCTGGAACATCATCACCGTTTGGGCCCCTCCGCCGGCCGACCGGTTGATGACGCCGCCCTGGTCGATCCCCGGCATCGGGACCATTTTCCAGCGCCCGATCAGCTCCGGCGCTGCCACGGAGAGGGAGATATAGGTGTTGTAGTCGGCCACGCCCACGGGCATCTCGCCGGTGCGGAAACGGTTGTAGAAGTTGGCCTGGATCGGCACGTTGTAGTTGGTGTACAACTCCGTCCACTGCTTGAAAGCGGAAAGGGCCTGCGGCGTATCCAGCGCCGAGCGCAGACCATCTTTCGTGTAGAAGGCGCCGCCGTGCTGGAACAGGAACGGACTGAAGCCGCCGGTGAGGATGTCGGTGCTGGTGCTGTAGTAGAACTCCATGCCGTTCTGTTGCAGCGTCGGCATCATGTCGTAGATGTCCTGCCAGGTCTGCGGGATTTTCAGTTTCAGGGCATTCAAGATGTCGGTACGCACGAACAGCATCTGGAAGTTCTGGGTTTCCGGCAGCGCATAGACGTGACTCGTCGGACCCGTCGGCGGGTACTTGAACTGGACGATCGCGCCCGGCAGGAACTGCTGCGCTACCTGTGCGAAGTCCGGGAACGTATCCAGCGGATAGATGGCATTGCGGATGGCGAAATTGACGGGGGTGTTGGCATCCAGGCCCGTTGCCACATCCGGGGCCGCGCCGGATGTCAGAGAAAGCAAGAGCACCGAGTTGGCACCACCGAGCGTGCCCGGCGGGAAGACGTGCATGTTGACGTAGATCCCTGTTTTCGGCGTGAAGTCCGTCTCAATCAACTCCTTCAGGATGAGGCCCCACTGCTGGCCACGTGCCGTCCACACGTCGATGATGGGGTGCCCGTTGCTGTTCTGGGCATTGTAGATGCTACCAACCCCGGTGTAGTTGAAGATGAAGGAGCCAAAGAACTCCCGAACGGTGAAGATCGCCTGCTCCCAGAGCGGCGCCTCCGCAGTCGGCGCAGCGTATTGCGGTGGCGCCACATAAAAGCGGTCCATCCAGACCGGCTGCTGCTGCACATTCAGCAGCCAGGCGGCAAGTTG
>DHIZ01000220.1:0-40182 GCA_002404055.1 Chloroflexi bacterium UBA4733 | reverse complement strand
GAGTTGGCGGTATCCGGTATGTGCCCGTCATTCAGATCAGAGAGCAGCTTGACGTTGGCATCCAGCTTGTTCGCCATCGCGGTGAAGGACGGCAGCAAGTCGGTCATCTTGGCAGGGAGATCGTATTCCAGGTTCGGGTCGGGATGCTGGCCGGTGATCAACTCGATCCGGCGCTGCCAATAGCCGATCTCCTGCACGACGGTTTGCAAATCTTGCACTGTCTGGCGAACCGGCCCCACCCGATCAGTCATCTTGAGCACATGCGTGCCCTTCGTGAGGTGCAACATGTAGGGCTGTCCCTGCGCGTCGCAGACGCAGATATTTTCCCAGAAGAGCGAGAAGCCGATCGGAAACTGTTTCAATTCCTGATACTGGAACTGGTTGTCAAGCTGGATATCCCGGTAGACGTTCATGTGCCCCTGGCCGCCCTGGTTCACCCGGAAGGTCATCGCATAGAGACCATCCTGGGGCACAGCGAACGTCCACTCAACCCACTGACTGCCCTGATGCCAGTTGTTGCCGCCGTAGGTATTCAGTCGAATATGACCGAAGGAGTACGGCTCGCTGTACGGATCGTTTGAGGTCTCATCGCGGATCGTCGGGTCGTTACGGGCAGTGGCATCCTCCGCCTGAACGGTCAACGTGACGTTGTTTGCCGGCTTCAGACCTTGCGCTTGCCACTGGGCAAGGGCCTGCTGATAGGTCGGCTGCTGGAGCGGCGGCACGAGCTGCAAGGAAGCAAGCGCCATCGGCTCGCGTACAGAGTTCAACTCCAATGTGTGCTGGCCGGCCGTCAGGTAAAACTCCAGCGGATCGCGCGTCATACCGAGCGAGTCGTTCGCCCGCACTGAGCGCCAGGAGCGAGACTCCTTCACCGGCGGTCGAATGTCGTTGCCCTGGTTGTCCTGCGTGACTGGCCCGGCATTGGTCCAGACCCGACTGAAGGCGATGCGATGGGCTTCCAGGTACTGATACTTGCCATCAATCAGCACCTCACGCCCGATGGAGGCATCCTTGCCAGGGATGGCGTAGTAATCGACCAGCAAGTCGTAGCGACCAGTCTGCGCGACGTTGATGTTCCAGGTCAAGGAGCCGTCCTCGTTGTTCCAAAGCAGCACGTTGGATTTGCCACCAACGCTGGCGGCGCAGTAGCCCTGCTTGGCTGATGTGGCGCTGATATCGGCCGTGCAATAGTGGACGTTGCCGGCTTCCGGCGTGCTTTCCAACAACGTGCTGGAGACGCTGGTCGTCGTTGGACTGGCCGGAACGCAGACCTGAGCGGTACCCAGGTTGACGCCGGTAGAGCCAACCTGTGTCTTCGGCGCCGCGCAGTAAGTGCCGCCGCTGGCATCGTTGTACTTCAGCACCGGGATATCAATCGTCTGCGTGGCGTCAGGATACTGCTGACTCATCCAGCCGGCCAGAACATCGCTGTAGTAGGGTTCCGTTGGACCAAAATTGGCCGAGATACCGGGCTCGGCCGCCTGTTTCGCCGTAACGGCGCCAGCCTTTGCCGCGGCTGCTGTCGTGGTCGCGCTCGATTTCGCCGCAGGCGTGGCTGTGGCCGAGGCGCCTTGCGCCTGCACGTTCGGCGCCCCCACCAGCCCCGGCGCCGACGCCATCGTCATGAGGAACGCACCCAGCAGGAACATCCTGCCGGCACGGCGACCATCAACGCGCGCGGGCAGGCGTTGGAGGGCCGGTTGCCAGGTCCGACGCAACGTCAACACCGGTACCGCCAGCGAGACAAGCACTGCTAACTCTGCGACATGCATGACGGTCATCGTAGCGACCTTCCACTTAGCGACGCTGACGCACGGGGCGGACGGCTCACGCCAACTGCTCGCTGGCTAAACCGACCATCCGATGCGCGTCGCGGTATGAATAACTGACGGTGAAGCTCCATCGGGAGGACAGTGTGTTGCCTGATGCACCTTTCCTTGTCGAACCGGTGCTCTCTATCATACAACGTTGGCGGCACCTGTCAAGGACAATAGCGTAGCAGAAAGAACGAACCAATGGAAAATCACTGGCGCGAGGATGATGCAGCCGGGCTGGATGAACCGGGGCTGCTCACCTATCGCTCGCGGCTGCTTGGCCAGGATCGGCGAATCGTGAACTACGGCGGCGGCAATACCTCCTGCAAACTGACGCTGTCCGACTTCCGGGGGCGGCCGACAGCAGCGCTGCTGGTGAAAGGGAGCGGCTCGGACCTCGCCGACATCCGGCCCAGCGACTTTGCGTCACTGCGTCTGGAGGATGTCTCCGCCTTAACGCAGCGCACGAGCATGACCGACGATGAGATGGTGACCTATCTCAGCCATTGCCTCCTCGACCCCCAGGCGCCCCGGCCATCAATTGAAACGTTGCTCCATGCGGTCATCCCTGCCAAGCATGTCGACCACACCCATGCCGAGGCCGCGCTCAGCCTTTGCGCAACGGAGGGTGGCCGCAAACTGGCCGAGCAGCGCTTCGGCCGACGAATGGTCTGGGCGCCGTATGTGCGTCCCGGCTTCGGCCTGGGCAAACTCGTGGCCGAGGTGTTGTCCACGAACGCCGCCGCCGAGATGATCTTTCTGGAAAAGCACGGCCTGGTGACGTGGGGCGAAACCGCGCGCCAATGCTATGACCAGACCATTGGCGTGATCAGCGAACTGGAGGAGTTCATAGGCGAACGCGGACAGGGTAAGCGGCCTTTCGGGCCGGCGCTGACCGTGCCACTACCGCCGGAAGAGCGCCGGAGCCGCCTCCTGGGCATATTGCCGGTGCTACGCGGACTACTGAGCGCTGAGCAGCGCCTGATCTTGCACGTTGATCAAAGCGACGACGTGCTGCAGTTTGTCGGCAGTGCGCGGGCAGAGGAACTGGCGAGCGTTGGCGCCGCCTGCCCCGATCACGTGATGTACACCAGGGTGCAGCCACTGTTTGTGACCGGCAGCGCGACGGCGCCGGTAGACCAACTCCCCACTCTCCTCCATCAGGCGCTAGACGAGTACGTCGAGCGCTACCACACCTATTTCCAGCAACACGCCTCGCCGAACCAGACCCGGCTTGATCCACGGCCCCGCGTCGTCCTGCTGCCCGGTATCGGCATGGTAGCCGCCGGTGTCGACGCGGCGGCGGCGCGCAACACGGCGGCCCTCTACCGGAGCGCCATCGCCGCCATGCGCGGCGCCCAGGCGCTCAACCGATATGTGTCGCTATCGCCGGCGGAGGCCTTCGCCATCGAGTACTGGCCCCTGGAACTCTACAAGCTCTCGCTGCGCCCGCCCGAGCGGGAACTGGCCCGGCGGGTCGCCATCATCACCGGCGGCGCGTCCGGCATCGGACGCGGCACGGCGTTGCGACTGGCCGCCGAAGGCGCGCACGTCATCTTACTCGACCTCAATACCGACGGCGCTACCGCCGCTGCGGAGGAAATCGAACTGCAGTTCGGCGCCGGGCGTGCCCTCGGGCTTCGCTGCGACGTCACCTCAGAGGACAAGGTACAGGCGGCCTTTGAAGAGGCAATATTGGCCTACGGCGGTGTGGACATCGTCGTGCCCAATGCAGGCCTCGCTGCCTCGCACAGTATCGAGGAGACGTCGCTCGCCGAGTGGCGCCAGCTGCACGAGGTGCTCACCACTGGCTACTTCCTCACCGCCCGCGCCGCCTTTACCCTCTTCCGGGCCCAGGGACTGGGCGGCAACCTGGTGATCATGTCGTCCAAGAACGGCATCTCGGCCGCCAAGAACGTGCTGGCCTACGCCACGGCCAAAGCTGCCGAGCTGCAGATGACCCGCTGCCTGGCCGAGGAGGGCGGCGCAGCCGGCATTCGCGTCAATGCTGTGGCACCCGACGCTGTCTTCCGCAACTCCGGCATCTGGAACGCGCAGTGGCGCGAAGAGCGTTCCCGCTCCCACGGCGTCAGCCTGGAGAATCTGGAGGAGTTCTACCGCTCTCGCGCCATCCTCAAGGTCAATGTCTACCCCGAGGATGTCGCGGAGGCTGTGCTCTTCCTCTGCTCTGACCGCTCCGCCAAGACGACGGGCTGCGTCATCACCGTGGACGGTGGGGTGACGACAGCGTATCCACGATGAGTTGCTATCATGGGCAAGCATGAAGGGAGTGCCATGGTGGCGCGATTACCCGGCGCTCAGCATTCCGTGGCAGCGATGCCTGATCTTCCCACGGGAACCATCACCTTCCTCTTCACCGACATCGAAGGGAGCACCCGTCGCTGGGAGCAGCAGCCCGAGTTGATGCATGTGACTCTGGCCAGGCATGATCATATCCTGCGTGCTGCGGTCGAAACGAACAGCGGGTACGTCGTGAAGACGACCGGCGACGGCCTGCATGCAGCGTTTCGTGCCGCCTCCGATGGCCTCAGGGCGACGCTGGATGCCCAGCGGGGCCTGGTCGCCACACGGTGGGGCGATGCCGGACCGATACGGGTGCGCATGGGACTGCACACCGGCGAAGCCGAACGGCGCGACAACGACTACTATGGCCCAGCCCTTAACCGCGCCGCTCGCCTGATGGCGGTGGGTCACGGCGGGCAAATCTTGCTGTCGGCAGCAACCCAGGAGTTGGTGCGAGACGGGTTGCCGGAAGGCGTGAGTCTCCGCGACCTCGGGGAGCACCGCTTCAAGGACCTGCAACGTGCTGAGCACGTCTACCAGGTCGTCGGCCCTGATCTAGCGGTCGACTTTCCTCCCCTGCGCACGCTCGAAGCGCACCCCAATAACCTGCCCCGGCAGTTGACCAGTTTCGTGGGCCGAGAGAAAGAGCTGGCCGAGATCGTGCAACTCCTTGGGCACCACCCCCTGGTGACCCTGACCGGACCCGGCGGGACCGGCAAGACGCGCCATGCCATCCAGGTGGCGGCAGACGTACTGGAGCACTATCCCGACGGCGTGTGGCTCGTGGAACTGGCGTCACTGGGCGATCCCGCTCTGGTCCCACAGGCGGTTGCGACGGCCATCGGGGTGCGCGAGGAACCGGGAAGGCAGCTTGTAGCCACGATTCTGGACGCGTTGCGGACCAGGCGTCTGCTTCTGGTGTTAGACAACTGCGAGCACCTCCTCGACGCCTGCGCCGGTTTCGCCGACGCGCTCCTGCGAAGCTGCCCCCAGGTGCAGGTGCTCGCCACCAGTCGGGAAGCGTTGGGCATAGGCGGCGAGACCTCCTGGCGCATCTCGTCGTTACTCCTGCCGGACGCAACGGAACGGCCGCTGCTGGACGACCTGCGCCACAACGAGGCAGTCCGCCTGTTTCTGGAACGTGCCGGCGCCGTCAATGCTCGCGTCCAGTTGACCCAGCAGAACGCGCCGGCCGTGGTGCAGATCTGCCGGCGGCTGGACGGCATCCCGCTGGCCTTGGAACTGGCGGCGGCTCGCCTCCGCGCCATGACCATCGAGCAACTGCTGGCGCGCATGGATCAGCGCTTCCGTCTGCTCACCGGCGGCAGCCGCGCCGCCTTGCCGCGCCAGCAGACCTTGCAGGCGCTCGTGGACTGGAGTTACGACCTGCTCAGCGAGCCGGAGCGCCGCCTCTTCCAGCGACTCTCGGTGTTCAGCGGCGGCTTCACCCTGGAAGCGGCAGAGGCGGTGGCCTCCGGTGATGGCGTTGAGGATGCAGACGTGCTGGACCTGCTGGGGCAACTGGTAGGGAAGTCGCTGGTGCTGGCGGAAGAGCAGCCGGACGGCAGCCAACGCTACGGTCTGCTGGAAACGCTACGCCAGTACGGGCGGGAGAAGCTCGTCATCAGCGGTGAGGCGGAGGCGGTGCTTAGCCGGCACGCTGCCTATTTCGTGGCGTTGGCGGCGGAAGCCGTCCCGCCTGGAGCGCCACCGGCGCGCGAGGACTGGCGAGAGTACCTGACGCCGGAGCACGATAACCTGCGTGGCGCGTTGGGCTGGCTCATCGAGCGCCAGGACGTCGCGCAGGTACCAGCCTTGGCCTGGCCCATTGCTTACCTCTGGGCCGTGTCCGGAAACGACAGCGAGGGTCGCCGTCAGTCTGGCGCCATCATGGCGCTACCGGGTTTGGCAGGGCCGACCAAGGGGCGGGCCGAAATGCTCTTTTGCGCCGTTTTCTTTGCCGCTCGTGTCGGGGAGTTCGCCATCGCCGTCCGATTGGGAGAGGAGCGCCTGGCGATCACCCGCCAACTGGGCGACCCTCGGCCCATCGCAAGTGCATTGACACTTCTCGGCGCACACTACGTGCAACTGGGTGACTACGCCAAGGCGCAGGCGTTGCAAGAACAGAGTCTCGCCATCTGGCAACAGCTCGGCGATCAGGCACAAATGGCGGACGTGCTGATCCGTTTGGGCGAGGCCGCGCACATGGTCGGTGAGTATGACCGAGCAGAACTGCGCTACACCGAAGGGCTCCAGACAGCCAGGGCCAGCAGTGTTCACATGGCCATTGGCCGCGCCCTCCACCACCTCGGCTCGCTGGCGTTGGACAGGGGCGACTACCGGCGCGCCCACGAGCACTTCCGGGAAAGCGTCCAGGTACATTGGCAACATAAGCACGCCGTTTGGTACCACTACGCGCTCGCCGATATTGCCAGTCTGGCGGCCGCCGAGGGGCAAGTGGAACGGGCGGTGCGCCTGGGAGGCACCTCCACCGCCTACGCGACTGCCAGTGAATCCGCCATTCAGCCCAGCGAGATCGGTCGTTTCAAACGTTGGATGGCGACCGCCCGCCAGCAACTGCCGGCGGTGCAAGCGGACGCCGCCGGGACGCAGGGCATGACCATGCCGCTGGAAGCAGCTTTCGCCGACGCTCTGGCAGACGACAGGCGGTCCAGCGAAGCCAAGGTGCGCTGATCGCGCAGCCGCTGACCAGGCCACTACTTTTCACTAATGTAGGTGCCCCGATGAGTGGGGGCGAGTAGGTTTGTCCGTGGCGAGGACTTGGGCTTCGTGCTAACCTCTTACGTGGCAGGCGGTATACACCGAGGCAACATGCGACTATAAGGTGACATATGGTCTCTCAAGAAGCCACTCAAGTTGCGGCGTCCCGAATGGCGCTCACCCAGAAGCTGTATGGTTTTGCCAGTACGCAACTCGTCGCTGTGGCGGCGCGACTCGGCATTGCTCACCACATCCACCAAGAGCCCAGGCACCCAAGCGATCTGGCGCCTCTCGTCGGAGCGGCAGAGCGGCCGTTGCATCGAATACTGCGTGGCCTTGTTAACGAAGGTATCGTGACGGAAGACGAGGACGGCCGCTTTGCGCTGACGCCAATGGGTCAGCCGCTTCGCAGCGACGTGCCCGGCTCCTTGCGAGATCAAGCGCTGTTATGTGGTGAGCTGTTTTACCAGGCGTGGGGCAACCTGCTCCAGAGTGCTACCACGGAAGCTCCCGCCTTTGAGGCAACGTATGGCACTGACTTCTTTGCGTACTTGGCCGCGCGACACGAGGTAGGGGATCGGTTTGCCGGCTTCATGGCTCGAAACGCACGAGATGTCGCGGCCGCTGTTGTCTCGGCGTACAACTTTGGGTCGGCGCGCCGCATTGTCGACGTAGGAGGCGGATACGGCATCCTGATCGCTGCATTGCTCCGCGCCAATCCTCACCTCACGGGCGTCGTACTCGATAGCGCCTCCGTCGTCGCCCGAGCCGCACGCGAAATTGAGGCGGCTGGACTTGCCGAGCGCTGCGAAGTCGTCGCCGGTGACTTTTTCCGTTTCGTCCCGCCCGGAGGGGACATATACTTGCTGGCGCAGGTACTCCACGATTGGGACGACGATCGGTGCCAGCACATCCTCCGCACCTGTCGAGAGGCGATGCGCGACGGGGATACCCTTCTGGTAATTGAGCAAATCATGCCCGTGCGGATCACGTCGCCATCCTCGGCCGTAGGTCAGGATATAGCGATGCTGGTGCTGACCGGCGGTCGCGAGCGCACAGAGCGCGAACTCCGCGCGCTGTTGGCGTCGTCCGGCTTCGTGGCAAGCCGAGTGATCCCGACCAATTCTCGGTTCAGCATCGTGGAAGGTGTGAGGTCGTGAGATACGCTGTGTCGCTGCGCATGTAGTCGTGTACTTCGCCTGCAGCTTCAAGGGCGTCGAGCGCTACGCAACGCCCGAGTTGATCCTGGCGGATCCACGTCTCGCCTGCCACCTGACCGCCGACAGCATCCTCGTCGACCCATCGGGCCTCTTCAGTCAAATGCACGGGATGGTCGCGCATCAGCACGGGGAGCGGCGCTAGAGCGCCGGTTCACTGATCGCAGCCGCCATCCCACCCTACGCTAAAGCGTAGGGCTACGTTAACAAAGGACGCTCAAGCGCCCTTGGAACCGACACCGGGGATCATCGCCATACGACATCGCGCTGCCGACCCGGCCTCGTAGCGCCGTTTACGGTGCTTTGTTAACGTAGCCTTACGCTTTAGCGTAGGGTGAACCGGCCTAACACATGCCGGTGACGCACGCAATGAAGGCCGCACACGGCTGCCTCTCGCACCGTCGGGTTCAGTAGACCGGCGCTCTAGGCAGTTTCAGAGATCAGGATGGTAACACCGCCGGTGGCGAAGTTGGGCAGGTCAGCCACTGCCGCCTGCCCTTCCGGGCTACCGAGACCACCCTGTAGCTGCTCCATGCTCTCGAACCAGAGTTCGGCGATTCGGTAGTAGGGCGGCGTACTACCATCGGGTGTACCGACCACCCGTGCAACCTCAGCTTTGATGACGTGGGGGATCCTGGCGGCCAGCGCCAGATGGGTACCCGCATAGTGGCGCTCGAATGCCTCCAGATCTGTCGGACGACCATAGAGTACCGTTGCTTTGACCATCTCAGTCTCCTTTCCGAGACCAACTCCGCATTGACTACCACATGGTGATGACGTTGAAACCCTCGGCAGGCCGTACACTACGTCAGCTAGCCAGAAGCCCAAGTTGCTGCATCAGGCGCACCCGATCAGACTCTTGCCACAACTCGGCCAGCTTGCCGTTCACCAGGCGCCAGATGTAGATCCCACCAAACTCAAACGGCTTGCCGGTGGCCGCATGGCCCTTAACGAAGCCACTGGTGTCGGTCCCGCGATACGTCACGCGCGTCACGACGGTATCCCGTTCCCCGCCGATCAGGTCCTCCACAGTCGCGTGGAAGTTCGGGCACGCGCTCACCAAGCCCATGACGCTCTGCTTATAGGCCCCGTCGCCGCGGACCTCGCCCAACAGCGAACTGTGCAGAATGAAATCCGGGGATACTATCTCATCTAGCACGTCGAACCGGAGGACGATGGCTTTGTCTGCTTCACTCACCATTGCCGAGCTCCCAACTATTGTCTCGATGTCCGCACGTGCGGATGACGAAGGCAAGGCAGGCAGGCAGCACCGGCACACCGTCCAGCGGGTTACTGCTGGGCAAGCGTCACCCCAAGTCCCGACCAGTCGCTGCCGCCAAGCACGCGAGTATTGTGCCCCTTGCCGGTTGTATCATCAAGCAACCATATACAGCCCGGCCCAAAACTTCGTGTTTCGCTGTCGCTCGTGGTGATCTCAATCTCCCCCGCCAGCGTGACCATGAACCAGCGCTTCGGGGTAGGATGCCAGGAACCGTCCCAATCGGCCCCAACGTGCATCAGTATGGTATCCCTGGTTGAGAAAGGTGTACTCGTCTCGAAGGCTGGTCGCCCAGGCACGACCTGCACGAGCTCCGGCGGAACCTCGACATCCTCGAAGTGCGATTCGCCGTCGGATGTGGCGAAGGTACGCGCATATTTCACGGCTCACCTTCTTCGCATGCGCCCACGTGGTTGTCGGCTGACCGAATCGTCCGCCGTATCGAGGCTACGTGCCGCATGGCGACTGCTTCCTCTCCTCCGCCGCGTCGGTGGAGGTTTCTGTCACGCTGAGACGATCGGCTTCGCCGAAATGGCGCCCGAGTCACTTGTGACCAAATCTTACCACTACGGATCTGAAAATAGCGTCTCAGGGTGCTTGCTAAAGTACCCAACAAGGCAGCCATTTTCAACAGCAATGGTCGCGCTTGCGCGGAGGGGACGGCAGGCGAACCTCCAGGCACGCGCACGGGCAGAGTGATCGGGATGGACAGCCTGCCGCTGCAGGCTTCGTCCCGCCTAGCCGGACGCTTCAGCGTCTGGTTCCACCGCCGCTGCGAGTTCGCCAACCATCATCGTGGACCAGATCCCGTCGGGGGTACTGTCGTTCATCAGTGGCGCTTGTGTGGGTAGTTCTGCGGGTAACTGTGTGCATTGTGTGTGGGAGTGGTCGGCATACGGGCCTATGCTGGAAAACACACAGGGACAAAGAGTCGACAGCACGCCGGCCGGTCCCGTGGTGAGAAGGAGAACTGGCGATGCCTTCCACCACGCTGATCCCGGCTCCGCTGCGTTGGCACCCAGAAATTTTCGTGTGGGATCGCCTCGGCTTCCTCCAACAAGTCGGTGCGACCGACGCGAAATAGCTCCCCCGTCCCAAAGGACGAATCAGGAAAGGAAAGCATATTGTGACCGCCATTTTCCGACGATTGTTGCGGACATTGCTCAGCGCTGCTCTGCTGCTGATGGGAGTGTTCGCCAGTCTGGCAAGTAGCGCAGGCACTGCCGGGGCTGAGCGGGCCCCCGCAGTGTTGGGCGTCTCCCAGCCGACACCTGCCTTGCACAGCTTCACCATCGGTCCCCCGCGCATCGTTGATCCGCGTCACCTGCCAGCCTCGGCGCCGGCGGACCATCCACCACTCCCGAGGCCCTTCTTCTCCGGCTCCGGCGGGACGGGCACGGCTCGGACGCATGGCATTGTCAACGCGACGCCGCAAGGACGCCAAACGGCCGCCGAGTCGGTGCTGACAAAGTTCGCCGGTATGAACGAATCACGACAGGTCGGGCTCTTTGGCTTCGATCAGGCCCTTGGAACCACCAGACGTTCAGATCGCCGCCGGCCCGTCCAACGTCGTGGAGATGGTGAACGCCACGGAGTCAATCTGGAGCAAGGCCGGGGCGTTGTCCAGCTCGATGGATCTGAACACTTTCTTCAGCACCCCGCTCGGCTACTCCTTCAGCGACCCGCGCGTGCTCTATGACCCGACGACCAACCGCTGGTTTGCTTCTGGACTATCCTTCAATTACGATCCCCTTACTCAGCTCTACTCAAGCCAGGTGTACGTCGCGGTTTCCCAGACCATCGACCCGAGCGGCCTCTGGAGTACGTATACCCTGAAGTCTGGTTCCGGCATTGCCGATCAGCCGTTCCTGGGGATGAACGACGACAAGGTCACGCTCTCCTGGAATGACTTTAGGCCAGATGGAATGAGCTTCGATGGCGCGGAAACGGACGTGGTACAGAAATCCGATCTGGTCAGTGGCGCCGCTACCGTGCATGTCACCGACATCGGCCCGGATCTCTCTCACTATCGAATCGTTCCGGCTGTGTCACGCAGCGCGACGGCGACGGAGTACATGGTACAGAGTTTTCCTTCCGGCAATCAACTCAATGTCATGGCCGTAACCGGCACGCCGTCACTCAACAATGTCGCGGTCACCGAGACACACCTCCCCATCACGCCCCTGGCAACGACGGTCCCGGCACCTATGGACCCGGGCGGAGTGATCACCACGCAGATTGATAGCCGCTTGCTCGGCACCGTCTGGCAAAATAACACGCTGTGGACGAGCGCCAACGACGGCTGTATTCCCAGCGGGGACACGACCGCGCGCACCTGTGCCCGACTGCTCCAGGTGGCAACATCTTCCACAGGTGTGACTCTCCTGCAGGACTTCGACGCGGGGGCGAGCGGTATCTCGACCTTTTATCCTGGCGTCGCTATGGACCAGACCGGCAATCTGGCCGTCGTCTACTCCATGTCCAGCGCGACGACTCCCGCGTCGGTGGTGGTGAGCGGCCAGACTGCCGGCACTACCGGCTCGCTGCTGGCGGCAACGGCCGTGCAGACGGGCGCGACGGCCTACTTTGGCCACCGCTGGGGCGATTACTCCGGCGCTGCCGTCGACCCGGCCAGCCCTATCACAGTGTGGCTTAACGGTGAGTACGCAACCTCCCGTGATGGCAGCGGTCTGCCTGTTCAACGCCGCTGGCAGCACCGATGTCGTGGTGGACGTGGAGGGCTGGTATGGCCTCGGCGGCAACATCGCCCCGGCCGGGACCTACCACGCCCTCGCTCCCTCCCGCATGCTGGACACCCGCGTGGGCATTGGCCCCTACGCCACGCCCTTCGGTCCGAGGGTCAACCGTACGGTCCCCATCACCGGGCTGGGTGGCGTGCCTTCCGCTGGCGTCTCGGCAGTGGTGCTCAACGTGACGGTGACCGACACCAGCGCGCCGAGCTATTTCACGGTCTACCCGAGTGGCAGCCCGCCCAACGCCTCCGACCTGAACTGGACGGCTGGGGTGACGATCCCCAACCTGGTGATCGCCACCGGCAACGCCAGCGGTCAGATCACTATCTTCAACGCCACTGGCACGGTCGATGGCGTCGTCGATGTCGTCGGCTACTTCCAGTAAGCGGCGCAGGTACCGCCGAACGACGACTGGGAGAGGGTGCGACCGCTCGTTCAGCGGTCGCACCCTCTCCGAACTGCAACGGCTGGCGGGCTGCCGTCTTCGTCCTCTGGGACGGGAACGCCACTCACGATTCCCGCACGATGGCGCCTGATTGCTGCCGTGAACCGAAAGGGCAGGGTTGTGTGGGTGGTCGTGTGTATCGTGTCTGGCGGCGGCCAGCCGGCAGAGGCAAACTCACCATGGTCGATGCAGACGGAGGAGACAACGATGGCGCCAGACACCATCCGAATTGTTCAGCACCCGCACGCTGCCTGCAGACCCAGCTCTATGCCAGTCTTTTTGGCCAGGTGAAAGGTCACGTCGCGATGCGTGCGATCATCGGGAGATTGCTCCTCCCCCTGCTGTCCCTCCGCTACCTTGCGGTGCGCAACGATCCCGCGTATCTCGCCGGTTGGCTGGATGCCTACCTGACGCACGACCTGCGCACGCTGCTGCGCTGTTCGAGCGTTACCGTGCTGCAACTGAAGATCGCGCCCACGCCCTCGCTTCTGGGGTACCGGACAGGTGCAGAAAGGCTGGCCCGACAGCTCGGCCTCGAACCGGCAGCGCTCATAGCGTTGCTGGGCGAGGCCCTACCCATCAGTACTTTACTCCCATCGAGCCAATTCGCTCCTGGATTACGGCGTAAAATGAACGACAAGATCGCCCCAGCCGCTCTCGCCAGCGCCAATACGCTGGGCACGAATATGACGCCGGCGGCACTATCGTCAACGCCTCTGCCTACGCCGCCTAATGGGTGGACACCTCGCCCTATCCGTCGGGCACGCTCACGGACGCCGATCTCCAGAACGAGGTCCTCAACGCCGTCAACACCAACAACTGGCCCTGGTACAGTTCCGATGTCGAGTTCTTCGTCTTCACCGCGAAGGGCGAGAATAGCTGCTACGGCGCCTCCTGTTCCTTCACCCAGTTCTGCGCCTATCACTCCAACTTCGCCGCCTCAAACGGCGTCACGACGGCGAGCGTGCTCTACGCCAACATGCCCTACGCCGGCACCAACCTCTCGGCCTGCGGCGCGCCTTCCTCGCCCAATAACGACCTTGATGCCGATAGCGAGATCAACCTGCTGTCGCATGAGCACATGGAGACGGTGACGGATCCGCTCGGCACCGCCTGGTACGACAGCACCGGCACGGGGAGCAACGGCTTGAAAGAGAGCGTTCACGTCCAACTGACGGTCAAGTAAGGCGGGTGGGTCGCCAGCGCTACTGTGCAGGCGGATGACCATCGAGGCTCAATAGACTGGGCGTGCAGCAAAGTGATAGTCGGACGCGTTCCACAAGTCAACAGTAGTTATGAGGTATAGTGACTTGATCCTGGTTCGTGTCGCACAGTTGGCGAGGAATTGATGATGGCAGTGAGCGAACGCACGCTTTCCGAGTTCCTTCAGCATTCTGGACGTGTCTTGCCCGACCTGGCTGAGGGCGAGGTTCTCCTGCACCGACGCGACGGTGAGGACCTGGTACTCATGACCAGAAGGCAGAGCGAAGCGCTGAGCACGGTGCTGCAAGCCTACTTTGCCTTGTCGAGCGGCGACGGCGCCGCGATTCGCACGGTACTTCCCTGGCTGACGTTTCTCCCGGCAGAGGATCAGGCGACGTGCCTTCGCGAACTGCGCGAGGTAGGCTCCGCCGCCTTGCACAGCGGCCGGCTCAGCCGGCTCGACGAAACGCTGTACGCCTGGGAGGCGACGGGGCTGGCGGCATGGGATGCACAACGCCGACGCGACATGGGCCGGGGCTTGCCGGAAGACCCCATTGATGTCGCACGGCCAGCTCGCTAGATGGAGCGACAGGGCGAGACTGTTGCTCGGCCATCACCCAGGACGCCCTATCGAGTCCGGGCCGCGAACCGCCAGGTGCTTGAGGACTGGAACCGGCTGCTGCAAGGTCGGCTCGAGGCCGCGACTCGCTGTTGGGACCACATTGCCAACACGCCTACCGACCCCATCGGCGGCCGTTACACGCCACTCAAAGGCGACCTTGCCTGGCGCGTCTTCGGGGGAGCCAGACTGCGTCAGTGGCAATGGGAGATCGACCGTCGTGGCCGGGTCAAGGTGGCGGTTGGCAATGATTATGTCGTGCTCATGAGCGTCTCGATGGGGCACCCACGCGAGAACGAGTAGGCGGCGCCGTTCGCCGATCGCTTCGCCGACCGCATCCAAGGCTTGTGTCCACAGAACGATCAGTTCACGTGTCCAGCAGACCGGTCAGCATGGTACGTTCCAAGGCAGCACCCGCTGGGTCGCAGCAATAGTTCTGAAAGGTCCCAAGTCACCATGGTTCAGGTTGGACAACAAGCGCCGGACTTCACGTTGACGGACACGGCGGGCCAGGAAGTGAAGCTCTCCAGCTTCCAGGGCAAGCCGGTCGTGCTGGCATTCTTTCCCAAGGCATTCACCGGTACCTGCGAGCGCCAGTTGAGCGAGCATCAGCACCGGTTGGGCGAGTTCACGGCTCTGGGGGCCCAGGTACTGGCGATCAGCACCGATCAGGGGCCGTCGCAGAAGGCCTTCGCCGCCAATTGCGGTGTCGACGGCTACCCGATCCTGAGTGACTTCCGCCACCAGGTTGTCCAGGCTTACGGTATCCATCGCCCCACCGGCGGCGCCCCCAACGAGCGTGCCACCTTCATCGTTGACAAAGACGGCAAGCTGGCCTACAGCTTTATCGAGCCGGTCATCGGCAACTGGCAGGGAATTGATCCAGAATTGGCAGAGTTGCGCAAGCTGAAATAGCGCCCAGATCGATCAGGCTTCAAACCGCTCCGGCGAAACGAGGCAGCGCTATTCGGCTAGACCGAGCGCGAAAATGAGCGCGTCGTCAATCGCCAGTCGCTTCACAAGCGGCAAGTAGGCGACGCGCTCACGCAAATTGGCCTTCGGGATCGTGGTAATGCTGTCCAGGTTTGCCACGCACGGGCGGGGAAGACCTTCTTCGGGGCCAAGCGCAACTTCCGAGGGAATGCCGCGCTGCCGCGTGGTGACCGGCGCAACCGTGAGACGACTGCGAATCGCGTAGGCGTCGTCACGAGACAGCAGCACGACCGGTCTTCTGCTGGCAGGCGGGCCAAGTTCCGCCCACCAGACTTCCCCGCGTCTCATTCCCAGGGTTCCTCAGCCAGTACCACCCGACTGAGTTGCTCCGCCGAGGCAATCTCCTCGTCCGACTCGGGGAACTCCTCCCGGCAGACTACCACAAATGTGGGATCGACGATCATCCATCACCTGGGGAGCCGCCGGAGTTGACGCGTTCGTGCTCCATCCGGCACCATGTTCCTTGGGCAACGCGACGGCACGACGAGTTCGAATAGTGGGGGCGTATGGCGGTACTGCAAGGCACACAACGGATCAACGAGGGCGGGCATCTGGAGGTTGGCGGCTGCGATACAGTGGCGCTAGCCGGGAAGTTTGGTACGCCCCTCTACGTGCTGGATGAAGCCGCCATCCGCGAGCGCTGTCGGGCATTTCGTCAGGCTTTTCAGCACTGGTACCCTAACTCTTCCATCGCCTACGCCGGTAAGGCGCTGCTCACGCTCGCTGTCATCCGCATCGTGGATGAAGAGGGGATGCACCTGGATGTAGCCTCCGGTGGCGAGTTGTTTACCGCCCTGCGGGCCGGGTTCCCGCCGCAGCGCATCAACTTGCACGGCAACTATAAGTCTGACGACGAGCTGCGGCTGGCGCTGGAGAGCGGCATCGCTCGCATCGTCGTTGATAGCCTGGAGGAAGTGGCGCAACTGGCCCGGCTCGCCGCAGGCCGCCCCCAACCGGTGGATGTGCTGCTGCGTCTCGCCCCCGGCGTCGATCCACATACCCACGGCAAGATCAGCACCGGGCAGGACGATACCAAGTTCGGCATGAATGTCGGTGACGGCTCGGCAACTGCCGGCGTCGCTGCTATTCTGGCCCAACCGGGGCTACGTCTGCGCGGTTTTCACGCGCATGTCGGGTCGCAGTTGCTGGACACCGAAGCGCATGAAGCCGCGGCGGACGCAGTCTGCCGCTTCGTCGCCAGCGTCCGCGACGCGCACGGCTTGAACACAGATGAAATCGTGCTCGGCGGTGGCCTGGGCATCCGCTACCTGCCCGAGCAGCAACCGCCCTCGATTGACACCTTCGCCGAAACCGTCACGAGCGCCTTTCGTCGTGCCCTCGAGCGCTATAAACTCGGTCAGCCCCACCTTGGCATGGAGCCGGGCCGCTCCATCGTCGGCGAAGCCGGCCTCACGCTCTACACCGTCGGACCGATCAAGCACGTACCGATTAGCGACGCGCCGGGCACGCGCACCTATGTGGCGATCGACGGCGGCCTCTCCGACAATCCGCGCCCCTTGATGTACGAGGCTCGCTATCAAGCGCTGGTCGCCAACCGTGCCGGCGCTGGACCAACCCAGACGGTGCGCGTCTCCGGCAAACACTGCGAGACCGACACGTTATTACCGTCGGTCGACCTGCCGGACGTGCATCCCGGCGATGTGCTGGCGGTGCTCAGCACGGGAGCCTACAACTACGCCATGGCCAGCAACTACAACCGCTTTACGCGCCCGGCAATGGTGCTGGTTGGCGACGGGCGGGCCGACCTGATCGTGCGGCGGGAGACGTGGGAAGACCTGCTGCGTTGTGACACGCTTCCGCCTCGATTACAAGGAGAAGGCTCAATTCTGGGATGAGAGTTACTAACGATAGACGTCTTTGCGGTTTTCCACTGTGATGATTCGGACGTCGTGGGTAATGTCGTCCACCTCGTAGGTGACACGATAGTCTCCAACGCGTACTCGGTACGAGCTGGGCAAGCCTTTCAGCTTCACAACGCCCGCAGGCCGCGGTTCATAGCGCAGCGACGCAATGTGCTCATCCACCCGATCAAAGACCGTTGAGGGGAGTACATCGAGCTGTTTCTGTACCCGCTTCGGAAGCAGAACACGGTAGGGCATTACCTGAGTCGCTGGCGCTGCTGTGCGTAGTCCTCATAGTCCATCACCTCGCCAGCAGCAAACTCGGCGTGTGCCTCGGCCAGGGCGGCACGCAATGCCGACGAGAACTCCCACTCTTGATCCTCCAACTCATCGACCATGGCTTGCGCAATGTGACGTTGTTGTTCCTCTGGTTGCTGTTGGGCACGCTCAATGGCGTAGCGCAATTCCTCGACCATGTTGCTATCCTTTCGCCATATTCACAGCCGGGCGCTCGGCTCCGGGATGCTTCCTGCCGGCCAGCTTTCGCCCTCTTCGAAGAACTCCTTCTTCCAGATCGGCACGATCTCCTTGAGGCGATCAATGGCATAGCGGCCGGCCTCAAATGCCTCCGCCCGGTGAGGCGCGCTGGCGGCAACGATGACACTGGTCTCGCCAATTTCCATGCGCCCCAGTCGGTGGGCCATGGCGACATTCACCATCGGCCAGCGTTCGAGTGCCTCTCGCTGCACCTGCTCTAGTTTCGGTAGCGCCATCTCCCGGTAGGCTTCATAGACGAGGTAGCGCACCACCTGATCTTCGGAGTGATTGCGCACCACGCCGGAGAAGACGACGAGGCCGCCATCGCTCGGACGCATCACGGCCTTGGAGAGCCTCTCTCCATCCAGGGGTTGGTCAGTGAGATCAATCATGCGGTCTGGTCGCCTGGCCTCGCGCTGGCGCCCCCGCTCACCGGCGGCAGCAGCGCCACCTCGTCGCCGTCATGGATGACCGTGTCGCCGCGAGCAAACTCGCGGTTCACCGCCAGGACGGTACTCCGGCGGCGCGACGCCAGCGCCGGCCAGCGCTGCACACAGGCGTCCCACACGTCAACGGCTCGACAACCGACAGGGAATACCAATTGCACCTCGTGCTCTCCGGCAAGTTCACGAAGGGAGGCAAAGAGGCGAACAGTGACGCCTATTGAAGTTATTTGCCCGGCATGCATATAATGAGTGTACCAGCGCGCCCGGCGTTGTCCCTGCTGGCCGTCATGGAGGAGTGCGCCGCAAAGTTTTGCATAGCAGACAAGCTCTCCAGGTGGAGCCGCATCCGTGCCCTCTGGCTGCGGTTCGTGTCTCCAGGAGAGAAGCAAGCGAGCGTGCAAAACATTGCGGCGTACTCCCGCGCCGCCGGCCCCATTGCACCCAACCATCTGGTAAACCTAAAGTAAGCAGTATTGGGCTACAGCGGTGTCGTCGGCGTTTCGGCAGCGGCACCGCGACACGGCCAGCGCGCCAACGAGGAAAAAGACACCGCGCCGAACCCCCGGACGGTGCCGCCCACCCCTCTGCCATGGAATCCCGCTGTTTACTTCCTGAACATCACGGCCGGATTCCTCGTAGCCTGCTCTATGATGACGCCGTCAAGGGATATTGACAAGGAGGTTTCACATCGCCGTCGCACACTGGCGAGGTCAAGGGCCTTCCCTGGCTGTGATGAGAGGACGACTCGAGCCGTATCAGCCGGATGACTGAGGTTATCCACTACCACGTCCGCGTGTACGATTCCATCGCAGCTATACAAGATCTCTTTTAACTGATTCGCATACACAATCCGCCCGCCGATCGCCAGGCAATTGTGTTTTCTGCCCAAGAGGTAGATATATCCCGCGGCGGTTATATATCCCAGATCCCCGGTATAAACGAGATGTCCGGGGACTAACCCATCCGGTCGCACGTCGCCCACATATCCTTGCGTCACGGACGGACTCGTCACCACGATCTCTCCGATCTCCCCGGGCCGTACCTCTCTTCGCGCATCGTCCACGATCTTGACCTGGACACCGCCTATCGTCTTTCCGACTGAACCAAGATGCGATAGCTCGGCAGGTAGCCGAAGGGTAGATACTCGCGGGCCGGCCTCCGCGAGGCCGTAAGTCACCGCTATGTCCACGCCTTTCAGCAGGTCCATCGTCATGCGTAAGGTGGTCGTGTCCACGAATTCCCCACCGACCGTGAGCAACCGAAGCGATTTCAAGGGTACCGCCCCTGGGCGCATGCCGGCGACGCTCAGTAGCATACGCAGCAATCTTGGGACGGTAAACATCGTCGTGACATGTCCATCGGCAATTGCGCGTGGGATCCGATGGACTAGAGTGGGATCGTCCGGAAATACGACACTGCCTCCAGCATACAGATGGCTCAAAAGCTGACCGACCAGGCCATAGCTGTAGCTTAACGGCAGGAACGCCAGCGACCGGTCTCCCGATGTGAGGCCCAGCGAGTCCACATTGGCGCGGATATTGGCCAGCGTTGCGGTGGTTCCCAGCTTTATCGCCTTCGAGTAGCCGGTTGTCCCTGAGCTCTCGATCCAGATCGCCGTTCTGTCCAGCGGTACGGGGTGTTCGGTCGGTCGGTGTCCCGGCATCCGGTACACCAGGAAAGTCGTATCGGCGATTGCGCTCGGCATCGTGAATCCCTGCGCTATCCCCTGGAGAGGCCGATCGTGGATGAGTTGGCGCTGTATCAGCAGTGCTTGCACTTGCGACAAGGCCCCTGTACCGAGACGGCGAGAAGTGGCCATGGTACCGGCGAGAGGATAGGTCACCGCCCCGATCTGCCACGTGGCCACCAAGGCGACAACGAAGTCGACGCAAGACGTCCCGATTATCCCGATGACGTCCCCGCTCGCAAGACCGGTACTCAGAAGCGCCCGCCCGCACGCATCTACTCGTCGCCATAGTTCGCGGTATGTGACATCTTCGCCGTGGTGACTCAGAGCAATGTGAGAGGACTGAGCGGACGATCGGGCCCGTAGTTCGCGGGCGAGATTGGGCGGCAGTTCTTCCATTGAGGATGGCTAGCCTGGATTATTCATGAGTTATGACTCACAAGCTGTCCTGTCGGAGGTACACGCGCCTCCGTCCGCCAGATGCGCTGTTCCGCCACTCTGGGGCGGAACAGTGACGACTCCAGAGGCAATGCCACTTGTAAGTCGCCACTCATGAATAATCCGGGCTAGGCGGTGCTGGCCATGCCTGCCTCGCCAAGGCCCTCTTTAGTGAGCACTTGAGACAACGCGAACTGTGCCAGTGTGTCCACGCTCATGAAAACGGCCGGGTCAACCTCGGTCACCTCGAGATCGAATTCGGTACATAGTGCCACGATCAGCTCCAGAGCCATCAAGGAATCGAGTTCCAGACCACCCTTCTCTGCCGGCGCGAATAGCCGCATGCTGTCCGGTATATCATCGGCCGACATCTCTAGCTGCAAGGCATTGACTAAAGAGCACTTTACCCTTCTCCTCGCGTCTTCGACCGTAAGCACCTTCCGCTCCTTTCAGCGCCCCGAGACTATATCGTTCTTTTTGATTACGATGGACGCGACGTTGCCGCCGAAACCAAACGAGTTAGATAAGGCGACGGAGAAATCTTTGTTCAAGGCGGTGCCGATGACAAACTTGATGTCCTCGGAGCCTGTCATGGGCGTGGACAGGTTGATGGAAGGAGGCATGAAATGGTGATACATACCGATCGTGGTGGCGATGGCCTCAACACTTCCAGCGGCACCGAGCGTGTGGCCGATCATGGATTTGGTCGAGCTGACGTAGACATTCGGTGTGTGGTCGCCGAACAGCGTGCGGATCGCCTTCAACTCCATGTCGTCGTTCGCTTTCGTCCCGGTTCCGTGGGCGTTTATATACTCGACGGCCCGGAGGGGAATCCCCGCCTGAGCGAGGGCACCGTGCATAACCGTGATGGCGCCGGTGCCCTCGGGATCGGGGCCCGTGGCGTGGTAGGCCTCGTTGGCCGTGGCGTACCCGGCGAACTCGGCATAGATACGTGCCCCCCGTGTATTGGCCGACTCCCGCGTCTCCAGCAGAAGTATAGCACCGGCGTCACCGAGCATAAGGCCGTCACGTGTCTCATCGAACGGGCGACAGCCGTTCCGTCCAAGCGCTTGCAGCGCGTTGAACCCGCTGAAAGTCAATTCGGAGAAGAGGTCGACGCCGCCGGCCAAGGCGAAGCGAACGTTCCCCCGGCGGATGAGGTCGAACGCGCGCCCAAGAGAATTCGCGCCAGCGGCGCAAGCAGTTGAGACCGTGGACACCGGGCCTTGAATCTTGAAGTACTTTGCGACCGTGCCGGTCATCGAACCGGCAGTACATGGTCCGAGGATGGCCCGCCGATCGCCGCCGGGCAGGCCCAGCTTCCCGCGCACGAATCGTATGAACGCGTAGCTCCCGCCGACTGTCGTGCCGAGCACTAGGCCCATCTCTTGCGGCTCAAAGGAACCGACCGGCAGCCCCCCATCCTGTAACGCTTCCTCAGCGACTCGAATGGCGACATCCGCGAGGACCGTCGCGTCAGAGCGTGCAAGCGGCTCAACCGGCCCGTCGATCAGCGTGGCCGCTTTCCGGGTGCGGTAGGCGGCCGATTCCGTGCTGAATCGCGCCGCCGGTACCAACGACGCGCCGTCACGACCGATATAGAGACTCTGCCGGAACTCAGCGAGATCTCGCCCGATGGCGCACCACACTCCCATGCCGGTGATGACCACGCTCGCTCGCCCCATCACCCACCTCCAGCTTGCGGACACTTACCCGGAACGGCCATCGCAGCGTCGTCGTGCGCTATCACATGCTGGCACCGCCATCGATCACCAGTACTTGCCCGAACAGATACCCCACCTTGCCGCTTACCAGCAGTGCCACCACCTCGGCCACCTCCTCCGGCGTTCCTAGTCGGTGCATTGGATTCGTCGCGACCCGCTTGCGCACGACTTCGTCGCCCAGACCCCTGATCATCTCCGTATCAATCAAGCCTGGTGCGATACAATTGACCGAAATGCGAGAGTGGGCAACCTCCTTGGCGAGCGATTTGGAAAAGCCTACAATCGCCGCCTTCGCCGAAGAATACGCTGTCTGACCCGGCGACCCATGGATACCACTTACGGAACTCATGTTCACGATCGCGCCCCCCCGCTGTTGTATCATCAGCGGGAGAGCCAGCCTGCAGCAATTGACAACCGAAGCGAAGTTCGTGTGGAAGTTACTCCACCATCGCTCATCCTTGCTCAAGAGAAAGAGTTCATCGCCGACCACCCCGGCATTATTCACTAAGACCGAAAGGCAGCCGAAACGTCTCTTAATGGTGACAAACAGATCCTTGGTCTCGGCCAAATTACTCACATCTGCTCGGATCGCCACCGCCTCCGGCAGGCCTCGTCGGGCGATTTCGAGACAAACGGCCTCGGCGTCCTCCTGGCTTTTCACAAAATTCACGATGACTGTGTAGCCTTCTTCAGCCAGTCTAAAACTCGTCGCCCTACCGATACCGCGCGACCCGCCGGTCACAAGCACAATCTTCGCCTCACCGATCGGCACCTGATCAATCCGTTCGCGACCACGATGATAACAAGACGCTCGAGTTGTTTCCGCCGAGGTGGATGGAATTGCATAGGCAGCGAGCACCCGATCGGTATGGTCTGCCTCCCAGCATCCGGTTAACGCTGGGCCATCTCGTGTCCGGCTCCATATAACGACTGGGGACCTGGCCAGTATGTAGAAAAAGTGCGCCGGTCGCCGTCCCCATCGACCCGGAAGACCCGAAGGTCTCGCCTATGGCTCCCTTGATGCCGATCACCCCGGGTGGGGAATCGCGCCCTAGCTCCGCGCAGGCTCGCAGTTCGGCCTCGCCATGCGGCCAATGTGACGACGCCGCCCCTATCACCAACTCGATCGGCAACGTGGCGGCGTCGGCGGCGCGTACGGCTTGTTCCATGGTCCGGAGTATCGATCCGCTATCCCGCGTAGGCAACGCGTAGTTTGATAGGGCATCGGCACCCGTCGCGTAACCGAGCACCTCGGCATAGATTGTGGCACCGCGTCCCAGCGCGTGGTCTAGTCGCTCCAGCACAAGTATCGCGGCCGCCTCACCGAGGGCCATGCCGACGGAACCGCGGTGGTAGGGCCGTGTCGCTTCTACTACGGTATAGGCGTCGTGCGACAGCACGAGTCCCAACTGCTCGTATGACCAAAGGATAGATGGCCGCAATTCATCCAGCCCACCGCATAGGATCACGTCGGCCCTGTCATCTTGGAGGAGGTCGTATGCGTAGCACAGGCTGTGTTCTCCGAACAACATGGTACTCGGACCTTTGAGTTGGAAGTAACGAGCGACATCACCGATGGCAACATTGCCGACGGTGCGAGAGAAGAGCAGGGGGCTAGCGGTGGCTGGCCCGCGCAGGAACAATGCCGTGAGGTACTGCTCCACCATCTCATTTGGGCCGTAATCGGTGTTCAGGACGGTGCCTATTCGGGAGGGCGACATCATCTGCAAGTCGAGTCGGGCATCTTTTAGAGCGAGCGAGGTAGCGAACAGTGCTAGTTGGCAGTACCGAGAGGGATGGGGTGGTCGGAGTTTGGGAAGTACGTCCTTTGCGGAGAATTCGGGGATCGTAGCGATGATTACTGGGTGCTCAAGTTCAGCTGCCCACTTGTCGACAAGACGAAGCGCGGAGTCGCCAGCGAGCAGACGATCCCAGAAGATAGCTTTGCCGACGCCAAAACCGCAGAGGATGCCGATACCGGTGATGACAACTCGATCGGACATGCACGTCCTTCTTCGCTACGGCACCATGTCGCGGCTCTACGTTACGTGATGCAGCGGACGAACTCGCTATCGGAAGGTAGCTTCCCTACGGGTGAGACCAGGGTGAGGACGGCACTTGCGACGAGCGTGTCATCCATGCTGATTGTGGCCTCAAAGCGAGCGAGCGCACCAATGGCCTGCACGAGCTTGGTGTTTACAATGAGTTGCGTCCCGGGATAGACCGGCACGTGGAACCGAGCCCGGTCGACGGCAGCAAGCTTCCCCGGCATCGGTAGGGTTTCAGATGGATGCTCGAGTCGATAGAGTGCCGCGCTCGCCTGCGCCATGATTTCGATGAGGATGACGCCCGGCACGATAGGCGACGAAGGAAAATGCCCGACGAAATACGGTTCGTTATACGTCACGCACTTGATGGCCCTCAAGGCCCCTGGCGGATGTTGCGTGACGCGATCAAGCAGCAAAAACGGATAACGATGCGGCAGAAGCTCATGCGGCAAAGGGAAACTCATCAATGGGAATCCACTTCAAATAGCCGAACTCAGCGAACAAACCCTCAACACCGCACTAACGCGTCGTCGCGGAGCGAGTAAAGGTCCAAACCGCCTCGATCGGAGGCGATCGCGCATCAATCCAATGCGACTAATGTGACAGACCGTGCTCGGTCGCGAACTCTGGCCCGGCGATAGAAACGAGAGTGTGCAACGCTTGGCCGGGGAGTGAGGCAACGGCACTCGCCTGGATCTTCTTCGACGTAGCGGCACCGCGAACGGGGACGGAGATGGCCTGCTGCCGGATGGCATTGATGCCGCCCTGGAGCGATAGCTTATTAAATGCCGCCGAAACGCCCGCGCCCAGCATCTGCTCTGTCAAACCATCCTTGCCGCCGAGCTTCCGATACGTCGCGAGCAGATCCACGTTCTCACCCTGAAGTTTGGCTAGGAACGCTTGTCCCAAAGTGCGCTCGATGAGCATCTGCTCCTGCTGCCCGGCCTGGACCGCCTGCAACGCTCGGAGTGTTGACACATGGACATTGGCGATTCCCGCGTGGTCGACACTGAAGTTGGGGGTAGGAGGCATCACAAGATTCCTTTCTGGAGAGCGAATGGCACAACTGCCGATCTACTTAAAAGTATACCAGGATCCATGCGATTTGGGAAGCCTGCCCGCAGGGCTGTCATGGAGCGGCCAGAGCTCCCATTCGACGTGTACAAGGAGGACACCATGGTCACCGCATCGCCCCCGGAGAGGATGGTCTCGCACGCCCACGGCGACCCCATCCGCATCGTGCCGGTCCACTCAGTCGACGAGATCGCGGCGCCAGCGCACGGCGCAACCGCCGGTCCGCCGCCCCACCTTACCTACCGCAACGGTCCCTTGCTCAGCGCGGTCGAAGTCTTCACCGTCTTCTGGGGATCAGCCTGGGTGGGCCCGCAGAGCAGCCTCTTGCCGAGCCTCAACGCCTTCTTCGACTTCATCCTGACCAGCGCACTGATTGACCAGTTGGCAGAGTACAACACGCCTCAGTACCCGATTGGCCACGGCCGCCACACCGGCACGATTACCCTCACGAAGCCGGCGTTGCGCCATTCGATATCGGACAATGCCATCCAGCACATGCTGCAGCAAGAGATCTCCACCAACCCCGCGTTCCCCCAGGCGACGCCGAACACGCTCTACTTCGTCTACCTCCCACCCGGCGTCAAGGTTATCCAGGGCGGCAGCGCGTCATGCACGAGCTTCTGCGGGTACCACAACGACATCAACGGCCAGATATTCTACGCGGTGATGCCCTTCCCCGGCTGTGCGGGCTGCACCGGCAGCCTGGCCCCGCTCGACGCCCTCACCTCCACCAGCTCCCACGAGTTGTGCGAGGCGATCACCGACGCCATCCCGGGCCAGGGTTGGTATGATGACACCAACGGCGAGATCGGCGACATTTGCGCCTGGAAAACGAAGACCATCGGCCAGTACACGGTCCAGTTGGAGTGGTCCAACCAGCAAAACAACTGCGTTTGACCGTCGGCGGAGCACGAATCGGGTCGAGCCAGGTCCAGGTCAGCCTGCAACCCCGCCCTGACTTCTGTCCAACGGGAACAGCCCGCTGTTGACCAGTCCATGGCAGGCCCGCTAGACTCCACTCGATTGAACGTTTGTCCCAGCCGCGGGAGCGCCATGACCTTTGCCTTGCACGACCTGAGCCGCCAGCTCGATGGCATGGTCGGCTACCTGACGCAGACGCGCCCGGACCGCGAGGCGCGGGCAGCCACAGCCATGGCAGCCTTCGAGGCGGTCTGCGCCGACTGGCAGGGGATCAAGTCTGCCGTGCAGAACAGCCGGCTCGGCTACCTGGCGGCGCTGCCGCACGAAGACCCAGGCGCCTTCTTCCCGCCGGCCGTGCTGGACGCCGGCTTTTCGGTGGCGGCCAGCGACGGCTCGCAAATCGAGCCGGAGCGGCACCACATGGCGGAGTTCTTCGTCCTCAATGTCGGCTGGGCAGTGCTGCATTACGGCGAAGGGGCACGAGCCGAACTGGGCAACGCACCGGAGGTGCGCTTCCGCAGCGAAGACCTCGGCTTCGAGGTCAATGGCCGGCGCATCCCCATCCGCGCCGAGCTGCTGGCGATCCTGCGCTCCGTGCTGGAGCGGCGCAAACTGGCCGACCTGCTGGAAGCCATCCCCGCCGAGCGCACCGCCATCGGCCTCGCCGACGGCTCGCTGCTGGATTGGACCCTGGAAACGCGCGCCGCCGACCTGCCGCCGGAAGTCGAACGGGACATGCTGGCGCAGTTCGACCGTATCCGGGCCAGCGGGCATCTCCTGGCCAGCTACGTCAGCCGGCCGGCCAGCCGCGATGTCGTCAACCTGGCCCGCGTGCCGCTCTGCTCGGATCGTCCGGACATGGATTGCCGCCACTGCACGTCACGATTGGCCAAGGGTGTCGCCGATTGCGACGCTGTCGATGGCTTGCACGATGCCGACCTGCTCTGGCAGCGGCGGCTGCCGCCTTACCATCGCAGTGCGCTCTTCCAGCCCCGCCAGCGCGTGCAGGAGCGCTATGGCGAACACCGCATCCTCTGCTTCTACCTCAACGCCGGACCGGAAATCGGGCGCGTGGAAGTGCCGGAATGGGTAGCATTGGATGAGGCGAAGCTGAACCTGACGCACGCGCTGGTGGCCGACCAATGCCGGCGCGGCCGCTTCCACGGGCGCCTGCCCGGCTATCCCCCGGCGCTGGTCGAGGCCCACGAGCAGGCAGTGCTCGATGGCAACGACCGAATGGTCTTTGAACAGATGCTGGAACGGCGCCTCATCCGCGCCGGACTGCCGGCGGAAATCTCCGCCAAGCGGCTCAGCAAGCAGATGAAGGCGGTGTAGCGATGGAGACGGTATCGACGCTCGTGCAGCTGAACGGCAACGGGCACGCCCTCTGGCCGGGCGGCGATCGACGCAGCGGCGAAGTCGTGGCCGCCAGTACCACCGAGTTCACGGCCGAAGCAGTCGAACTGCACGGGGCGCCGCCCTTCGGCAGCCTGGTCAAGGTGGTGGAACCCGGCCGCCCGACGATCTACGGCCTCGTTTCCCATGCCGAGACCGGCGGGCTCGACCCGTCCCGCCGGGCAGTTGCCCGCGGCCTGCCGCCGACCATGCTGGACGGCCAGATTTATGACGAGTACCCGGAGTTGCGCGACGTGTTGCGAACGGAGTTCACCGCTCGCGTGGTCGGCTACGCCGACAGTTCTGGTAACATCCGCCATTGGCTGCCTCCCTATCCCGCGTCCATGCACTACTCCGTCGTGCAGTGCCCGCCGGAAGAATTAGTCAGGTTCACGGAGCGGCATGACTACCTGGCCTCAGTGCTGGCCGACGCCGAGGGCAGCATCGAGTTAGTCGCGGCAGCCATCCGGGAGAGTGCGGCCGTCCGCAATGACGCCTTAGACTATTTGCTGGGCGCCGGCAGGGCGGTGGCCGCCTTGCTCTCAGCCGACTACCAGCGTTTGCTGCTCATCCTGCAGCGCATCGCCCCGCAGGAGGTGGGTGCATGAGCACCGGCAAACACATCGGCGTCATCGTCCAGGGCTCGCTCAGCGAGGGTCTCACCGCCAAACTGGCGCGCGCCGACGCTGTGGAGGAGATGCGTGTCGGCAAGTTCGTGGTAATCGAAGGCGTGCAGCACCGCTACTTCTCGCTCATCACCGACATCGAGTTGCACATGAGCGATCAGCGACTGCTGGCCGACCCGCCGACGAACCCCTTCGTGCGCCAGGTGCTGGCCGGCAGCGCGACCTACGGCACTGTGGAGATCGCCCCCATGCTGATGCTGGCGCGCAACGCCAGCGCCGGTAACGCAGGTCCCCAGCCCGTGCGCACCATCCCCGGCCATTTTTCGTCGGTGCTGGACGCCGACGACGGCGACTTTCGGACCGTTTTCGGGGCCGAGGATCAGGAGCACCCCAACCACTTCAGCATCGGCATGCCGCTGGACAACGACGTGCCGCTCTGCCTCGACCTCAATCGCTTCATCGAGCGCTCCAACGGCGTGTTCGGTAAGTCGGGTACGGGCAAGAGCTTCCTAACGCGGCTGATCCTGGCCGGGCTGATCAAGAAGGATGTCTGCTCGAACCTGATCTTCGACATGCACAGCGAGTACGGCTGGGAGGGTTCCTCGGAAACGACCAGCTCGCGCACGGTGCAAGGACTGAAGCAGCTCTTTCGCAACAAGGTGCTGATTTACACCCTCGACCCCAAGGCGACGGCCGCGCGTAACGCTTCCTTCGACGGGGAAGTCCGCATCAGCGCGGGCGAAGTCACGGCGGAAGACATCGCCCTGCTCAGCCACGAACTCAGCCTGCCCGCCACCGCCCCGGAGACCATCTACCTCCTGCAGCGCCATTTCTCCGACCGCTGGCTGCCGCGCTTCCTGGATATCAACGCCGCGGAACTGGATGAACTGTCGGAGCAGACCGGCGCCCACGCCGGCTCGCTGCAGGCCCTGCGCCGCCGGTTGATGCTGCTCAAGCGCAAGCCGTTCATCGACTGGGAGGACCGTACACCGGCCGACGGCAGTTGGGAGAGCCTGGACGATGCGCCCCGCGCCACCAGCCACGGCGTCGTGCGCAGCATGCTCGAGGCCATCACCGCCGGCAAGCACATCGTGCTGGAGTTCGGCACGCACAACGACATGTTATCCTATTTGCTGGTGGCAAACATCCTCACTCGTTCCATCCGCCAGCACTATGTGGAACAAAAAGAACGCTACATGGCAACAAAGGACCCTGCCGCCCAGCCTCGTCCCTTGATGATCACCGTCGAAGAAGCGCACAAGTTCCTTGATCCTTCCGTCGCTCGCGACACCACCTTCGGCATCCTGGCGCGGGAGATGCGCAAGTACGACGTGACGCTGCTGGTCGTGGATCAACGCCCATCGGCCATCGACTCGGAAGTGCTTTCCCAGATCGGCACGCGCATCGTCTGCCTGCTAGACGACGAGAAGGACGTCGACGCCATCCTGAGCGGCGTCAGCGGCGCCTCCCGGCTGCGCGGCATCCTGGCCACGCTGGAGACGCGCGGCCAGGCCATGTTGCTCGGCCACGCTCTGCCGATGCCGGTCACCATCCGCACTCGCGCGTACGACGAAACGTTCTGGGCGGAGATGCGCGGCTACGGCGACGAGCGCAGCCGCGGGGAAGATATCGACCGCAAGATGGCCCGGTTCGCCCGCCTGTGATCCGCTTCCTGCACTTCTCCGACCTGCACCTTGGTATCGAGAACTACGGCCGGCTGGATCCTGCTACCGGCATGAACACCCGCGTCCAGGATTTCCTGCGTGCTCTGGATGCCGTGGTTGATCGCGCCATCCGCGAGCAGGTGGACGCCGTTCTCTTTGCCGGTGACGCCTACAAGACCAAAGATCCCAACGTCACCTATCAGCGCGAATTTGCCCGGCGGCTGGCCTGCTTGATCCAGGCCGGCATCCCCACGGTGCTCCTGACGGGCAACCACGACATCCCGAATGCCCTGGGTCGGGCGACATCGCTCGATATCTACGACGCGCTGGCGCTGGACCAGGTCAGGGTCATCACCAAGCCGGAGTGCTTCACGCTGCCGACGAAGTCCGGGCCGTTGCAGATCGTGGCATTACCGTGGCTGCACCGCAACCGTTTCCTGGAGGGGGACGATGTGCGCGAGAAGTCGGCGGACGAGATCGAACAGGATCTTGCCGACACGGTGGAAGGCTGGCTGGAAAAGCAGGCCGCCGCGCTTGATCCAGCTATTCCCGCCGTGGCACTGGTGCATGCCTCGGTGCAGGGCGCGCGCTTCGGCTCGGAACGCAACCTGCTGCTGGGACGCGATCTCGTCCTCACGCCCTCCTCCCTCGACCGGCCGGAGTTTGCCTACATCGCCCTCGGCCACATCCACCGCCATCAGCGCATGCGCACCCTCCGCCCCATGTTCTACGCCGGTAGCCTGGAGCGTATCGACTTCGGTGAGGAGGGCGAGGAGAAGGGCTTCTTGGTGGTCGAGGTCGAGCCCCAAAAAGCGCGCACGACCTTCTGCCCCTGGCCGGCCAGACCCTTCCTGACGATTGATGTGACCATCAAAGGCGACCAGCCGACCGAGCAGGTACTCTCAGCCCTAGCCGCACAACCGATTGACCAGGCGGTGCTGCGCGTCCGCGTCAGCGGCGCGGCGGAGCAACTGCAACAGTTGCGCATGCCGGAGCTCATTACGGCCGCCCGCGGCGCTTCCTACTTCGCCGGTCTGCAACGGCTCCCCCTGGAGGAAGCGCGGGCGCGGGAGGCGGAACTCTGGAGTCAGGGTCAATCTATTGCTCAGGTCATGGCACACTACTGGATCGCCAAGAAGCTCCCGGAGGTCCGCCGCCAGTTGCTCCTGGAGACGGCGCTGGTGTTCATCGCCGAGGAAAACACTGAATGATCCCCCGCTCATTAATGGTCCGCAATTTCCTTTCCTACGGCGCGGAGAGTCAGACGTTGGACTTTCGCGGCATGCATGTGCTCTGTCTCTCCGGTGACAATGGCCACGGCAAGTCGGCGCTGCTGGACGCCATGACCTGGGCCTTGTTTGGTGAGGCTCGCGCCAAGACGGACGACGAACTGCTCCACCACGGCGCCACTGAAATGCAGGTTGTGTTCGACCTGGAACTCAACGGCCTGACCTACCGCATCTCTCGGCTGCGCACCAGCAAGGGAAAAACCCGGCAGACACTGCTGGACGCCTTGATCGCGGAGCCGGACGGCAACTGGCGTTCCCTGAACGGCAACAGCGTACGGGAGACCGAGCGCAGCATCGAGCAGTTGCTCGGCATGAACTACAATACGTTCATCAACTCAGCCTTCCTGCTGCAGGGCCACGCCGACGCCTTCACTGTGAGCGCTCCGGCTGACCGGAAGAAGGTACTGGCCGATGTCCTGAATCTGGATGTCTACGAGCGCCTCAGCCTGGCCGCCAAAGAGCGCCGCCAGCAGTGGCAACTGGCAGTTACCGGCATCCAGGCAGAACTCGATGGTCTCGATCGACAAATCATTGAGCTGCCGGCGGCGCGAACGAAGCTGGAAGATGCCCAACGACGGCGAACGGCCGCCGACGACGCGCTGCCCACCGCTGCAGCGCTGCTCCAGCAACTGCGCACGGCGCAACAGCAATTGGAGCGTTGGCGTCAGGAGCTGGATCAGTTGCAGCGCAACCATCGCGACGTTCAGACGAAGGTCAGCGAACACAATCGGCTCATCGCTATCCAGGAAGTGCGACTGGAAGGCGCCCAACGGGTGCTGGCGGAGCGCGAGACCGTAGAACGCGATTACGCTTCCTGGCAGGAGCAGCGCACCATTGCCCAGGACCAGGCGGGACGCTTGCTGCTACTGCAGCCGCTCAAGCAGGAACAGCAGTCGCTCCAGCGGACTATCGAACTGGCCGAACATGCGCTGCGCCAGCAGGCGGCGGAACTGCACGGCAAGCTGGAGAGTTGCATTCAGGAAACGGCCAGGGGCCTGGAAGCGGATAGTTTGCTCGACGCGGTACTGGCCGACCTTACCTCCCTGGAAAGTACGCCGGAGCGCAAGGTAGCCCTCCAACAACGCCAGAGCGAACTGCGCGAAGACATCGCCGGGTTAAGGGCCAAAAATGAGGGGCTGGAGGCAACCCTGAAGCAATTGCGCAGCCGCTACCAAACGCTCGGCAACGGCGACACTCCCTGCCCTGTCTGCGCGCAACCGCTCTCACCGGCGCAACGGGAGGAACTGCGCGCGACGATGAAGGCCGAGGCGGATCAGCGCAAGACCGAGCAGCAGGAGAACCTCGCCAGTATTGGCCGGCAGGACGCCAGTCTTAAGCAGTTCAGTCGAGAGGCCGTCGAGCTCGACCGGCAAATGAAGCGCCTGGAACAGGCGAAACAGAGCGAGGCCACGTTGCGCGAGAAGATCCGCGCTGCTGAGTGTGCCCGCGAGCAATCGCAACAGTGGCAACAAGAGCTCACAACGGTTGTCGCTCGCCTAGAGCTCGGCCAGTATGCCCAGGAGCCGCGCCAGAAGCTGGCAACCGTCGCTGCGCGAATCAGCACCATCGGCTACGATGCCACGCTCCATCGGGAGGCCGAACAGACTGCTCTGGCGCTCGCACCGATCGAAGCAAAGCGCCGCCAACTGGACGAGGCGCAGCAGACCTGTACCACGGCTCAGGAGAGCCTGGAGCACCTGCGCAGCAGTCTGGCCAGTTGGGAGCAGCAGGAAGCCGAACTCCTGGCCCGCGTTGCGACGGTTCAGCAAGACCTGGCCGGCAGTGACGCAATCGAACAGCAGTTTCACGAACAAGAACAGGCGGTGGGGAAACTCCAGGCCGAGCAGCTCGCCGCCGCTGGGGCTGTCGCGGCCGCAGAGCAGACGGTGGGACATCTGGAGGAGTGCCAAAAAGAACGTGATCAGCGCATGACGGCACTGCAGGAGGCGCAAGAGCAGCAGTCAATCTACGCGGACCTGCAAGACGCCTTCGGGCGCAAGGGCGTCCAGGCCATGCTCATGGATGAAGCGATCCCCATGATTGAAGACGAGGCCAACAAGCTCCTCGACGCCATGACCGACTGCCGTTTGAGCGTCTCGCTGGAGACACAGCGCCAGAACCAGAAGCAAATGACTGTTGAGACTCTGGATGTGCGTATCAGCGACTCGATGGTGGGCGGCACGCGCAACTACGAGCTTTTCAGCGGCGGCGAGGCGTTCCGCGTCAACTTCGCCTTGCGCGTGGCGCTCTCCCGTGTGCTCGCCCACCGCGCCGGCACGCGCCTGCAGACGCTGGTGATCGACGAAGGCTTCGGCAGCCAGGACGCGACCGGCCGCGAGCGCCTCCGGCAGGCCCTAAAGTCGGTCGAAGACGACTTCGCCTGCATCATCGTCATCACTCACCTGGAGGAGATGAAGGAGTGGTTCAGCACGCGCGTGGAAGTATTCAAGGACAGCAACGGCTCGCACCTGAAGGTGGTGCCGGCGTAGCATCATTCTCATCCAACGTGAGTAATTGTCCGCTACGGCACTCGTCGAAAGCCCGTTCCCACCTGGATGAAGTGCTCATCTTCCGTCAGGACCCACCCGATGCCACGCTCGCGCATTATGACCATCGAAAGTAGGTCAGTGAACGAAATCTTCGTCTTATCCTGAAATCGCTTGCGAAGATCCCAGGCTGCCGTGAAGCGCTCAGAACTCACTCGCTCGATTAGTACCTGTCGCCTTTCGGTGGCAGCAAAGATACCTTCCATGAAGCGCACCGCCTCGTCGAATGGCTCTCGGCGAAACAGCAGTGTAAAGCTCGTTTTCAATTTCCTCCGCCGAAAGAGCCTTGCCGGAAAGGCTCCCTGCCATGGACAACAGCGGATCGTCGTCCTGAGCGGTGCGCCCGGTTACGAAATCTAAGAAATCGAGCACTTGGAGCAGGTCTGCGTCGGGCAAGTCCTGGAGTTTCTCGATGATACGCTCCTTTAAGACAGAGATAGCCATTGTCCCCCCATTCCAGCCTGCCGTCTATCATATCGCAGATAAGGACGGGTGCCCGAAGAGGGCGGCTTCGCTGGTGCGCCCCCACCTTTTCCTGGTTCGGACACGGCGGAAGGTCGCGTGGTATGCTGACCCATATATGGGCACACTTCGCAAGCATTCATCGTTACGCCCTAAGCCGGATGTGGCGGAAGCACTCGCTGAGCGCTTCGTCACCGAAGGGTTGCCCATGGATCGACACCCTGGCATTGTTTTTCGGCAAGGTGCGGCAGGGCGGCGCGCGTCGTTGGCGGGCCGCCGCCTTGACGTTTGGCAGATCATCGAAACCTTACGCGACTCCGGCGGTGACGAGGCCGAGGCAGCAATGTACCTGGGCCTGACGCCAGCGCAAGTACACAGCGCAGTTGGGTACCAGACCGAGTTTGCTGACGAGATTGACGGCTGGATCGATCGCAACGCCAACGCCGCGGACCAGGCAGAGGCTGTCTGGAGGCGGGAGCAGGCCACCGCACATTGAGGATTACTCCGGTCGGTACGAGCGCGGTCAGGATGGCTCCCAGCCGAGGGCGAGGCGAACCTGAAACTCCTGCCAGCCGGGCAGGCGGTAGTCGTGAATCAGCAGTTGCTGCAACTCCGTCCAACGAAAAAGGTGCGACTGGCAAGATGGAAACGTGGCCGCCCAGTCCAACAACAGAGTCACCCGCGACTCCAGGCGCTTGAACGGCAAGACCTGTGGGAGCAGGATGATGCCCTCGTGCAGGCGACCTTGCTGCCGAAAGGCCAGGTGCAAGCGGCGAAAGTGGACCTGATTATGGGAGAGAAGTACCCGTCCGAGGCGCGTGGCGAGAGCAAGCTGCAACGCGTCATCAATACCACCGAATCCTTCCTCAGCGGCCGCCAGGACATCGAACCCGCTGCGGCGCAACGTCGCCGCCAGCCGGAAGTCGACGCATTCATCCAGCCAGAGATGAAGTGCCGCCACTACTCATCAGCGAGTTGGGCGCGAATGATCTCGTCCAACTCAAATCGGTGGACCGCGTAGTAGTCAAGGGCCGCATGGATATCGGCTTCGGTCAGGCGAGGGTACGCTTGAAGCACGGCTGGGACGGAGCCGTAGGCCTGCCAGGTCAGAACAATGGCTCGGACCGGAACGCGGGTGCCTCGGACGATAGGCTCGCCGCCCTGAACGCCCGGAACGCGGACGATGCGCGCAACTGTTTGACAGTGCGCGACGGCCATCATCGTCACTCCTGGCTACGTTCTATCATAGAATTACCATCTCACTATACGGTACTGCATTGGGGAAGAAGCGCCAGAACGTTTCCATCTTCATCCTGCTACAGCCTGCCATTGAGATCGAGTTGCAATACGATGGCCCTCTCTACCTGGCGCATATCCTCGGCGCTGAGCGAGGCGATGTAGTTCCCCATCCGTTCTTTCGCGGCAGTGGCGATCTGGTCCGCCATGGCCTTGCTTGCTCGGCCGCCCACTTGCACAAGCGCCTCACAGGGATACACTCTGCTCGTGTTCGACGTCAACGGTACAACCTGAACTCGATTGCTGTGGCGATTCGAGGCGTCATTACTCACGATGATGCCTGGGCGAGTCTTGCCGATTTCGCCACCTCTTGGAGCGTCAAAATCGACCCAATACACGTCGCCGCGTCGAGGAAACGCACCGGGAGCGATCATTCCAGACCGTCCCCGATAAGTCCTTCCACCCACTCTTTGGCTTCGGCTTCGCGTTCCTCGTCTGCCGCCATTGCCCGATAGCCGTCGTCAAGGTCCTGCTCGGTGAGGATGTGGGGCCGCACCAGAGCTTCGATGAAACTGCTGATATGCCCGCGGCCTACCTGCTGCTGCAAACCCCGATAGATATCCTCATCAATCGTGATGGTCAACTTGTGCTGCATGATCCGCTCCTTACGTTTACACGTATGGTAGCAGAATCCCCGGCTTTGCTGCCCCCAATACCCCTGGGGGGTAGTTGACGAAGTTGCCTTCGTTGCTTTACAATAGGGAGTCAGGAAAATACGTCGGGAGGCAGAGGCAGTGCTTGCTACGCCGCGGCGTGATCCGCCGGCCACCGACGATGCTCCTCTCTACGGCCAGCACATTCTGGATCGGGTCGGGAACACGCCGCTCATCGCGCCAAAACGGGTAGTGCCGAGCAATCCGCACGTGCATATCCTGATCAAGGCGGAGTGGTTCAACCCAGGCGGGTCCGTGAAAGACCGAGCTGCCTTGCAGATTGTGCTGGATGCGGAGCGTCGCGGGGACCTGGCGGACGGCAAGACGCTGATCGACTCCTCTTCCGGCAACACCGGCATCGCCTACGCCATGGTCGGCGCGGCGCGCGGCTTCCCGGTCGAACTGGTGATGCCGGCCAGCGTCAGCGAAGAACGTAAGCTCATCGCCGCCGGTTATGGGGCGAAGATCACCTACTCCGATCCCTATGAGGGCTCCGACGGCGCCATCCGCCTGGTCCGCAGCATAGTGGCGGACAACGGGGAACGCTACTATTACGCCGATCAATACTCCAACCCGTCAAACTGGCTGGCGCACTACAAGGGCAGCGGGCCGGAAATCTGGCGCCAGACGCTGGGGCAGGTGACGCACTTCGTGGCGGGCCTGGGTACTAGCGGTACAATTATGGGAACGGGCCGCTACCTGCGGGAACGTAATCCGCTGGTTCAACTCGTCGCGGTGCAGCCGGACGATGCCCTCCACGGCATTGAAGGACTGAAGCACATGGAGAGTTCGATCGTGCCGGCGATCTACGACGAGCATTTGCTCGACCAAAAGCTGCTGGTGAATACCGAGGAGGCGTTCGACATGACGCGGCGCATGGCAGCCGAAGAAGGCATCTTCGCCGGCCCATCGTCCGGCGCAGCCATGCTCGGCGCTTTACGCCTGGCGGAAACGCTTGACAGGGGCGTTATCGTGGTGGTCTTCCCGGATGGAGGCGACAAATACCTGACCACCAGTTTGTGGAAGTACGACAGTGACTGGTCGATTTAGCCCCGGTCCTGTAGAAAAGGAATCAATAGCATGGCAGTAGCAGTATTGGTCCCGAGCGCCTTGCGCTCGTTGACCGACAATCAGGCGCGCGTGGAGGCGCAGGGCGACACGCTGCGCCAGGTCATCGAAGATCTGGAGCGGCAGTACCCTGGCTTCGGCCAGCGCTTGCGCAATCCCGACGGCTCCATCCGGCGCTTCGTCAACGTGTATATCAACGGCGAGGACATCCGCGCGGCGGGCGGCATGGACGCCGCACTCCGCGACGGCAGCGAAGTCGGCATCATGCCGGCGATAGCGGGCGGCAGCGGCTTCTCCGAAGAGGAAGTGGTGCGCTACAGCCGCCACCTGCTGATGCCGGAAGTCGGCAGTCGGGGCCAGCGCAAGCTCAAGCAGGCGAAGGTGCTCGTCATCGGCGCCGGCGGCCTGGGCAGCCCCGCCGCCCTCTACCTGGCGGCAGCAGGCGTCGGCACGATCGGCCTTGTCGACTTCGACGAGGTGGACGTGTCCAACCTGCAGCGCCAGATCCTGCACCACACCCACGACGTGGGTCGCCCGAAGGTCGATTCGGCGAAAGATGGCATCTACGACATCAACCCCTTCGTCAACGTCGTGACCCACCAGGTGGTGATGGACTCCAGCAATGCCCGCGAGATCGTCGACCAGTACGACATCATCGTCAACGGCTGCGACAACTTCGCCACCCGTTACCTGCTCAGCGACGTAGCCTACTGGGCCGGGAAGCCGCTGGTGGATGGCAGCATCCTGCGCTTCGATGGCCAGGCCACCGTCTTCGTGCCGGGGAAGGGCTGCTACCGCTGCCTCTTCCCGACCCCGCCGCCGCCGGGCGAGGTGCCGAGCTGCTCGGAGGCCGGCGTGCTGGGTATGATGACCGGCGTCATCGGCTCCATCCAGGCCATCGAGACGACCAAGCTGCTCCTCAGCATCGGCGAGTCCCTGGCCGGCAAACTGCTGGTGGTGGACGCCCTGACGATGGACTTCCGCATGATGCGCACGCCGCGTGATCCCGATTGCCCGGTCTGCGGCGACCACCCGACGATCTTTGAGCCTATTGATTATGTCGAGTTTTGTGGCTCGCCCCACGCCGAAGTGGCAGTAGGAGCAGCGGTCTAATGCGCCTTGAGCGCCGCTTTGCTGACGAGATCATCGCCCACGCCCGCGAGGGCCGGGCGACCAAGGAGGAGGCGGAAATCTGCGGCGTCCTGCTGGGCAAAGACGGCGACGTGTCGGAGTTGCTGCGCATCAAGAACATCGACGAGCAACCCCGCGTTCGCTACGTCATGGACCCGCACGGTCTCTTCCAGATGATGCGCCGGCTGGACGAAACGGGCATGGAGCTGGTGGCCATCTACCACTCCCACCCGCACACGCGGGCCTACCCGTCGGTCACGGATCGGGCCAATGCCCATGATGACGAGGGCCGCCCCTGGTGGCCCGGCGTTGTCTATATCATCTGCTCCCTGGAGCACCCCGAACAGCCGGTGCTCAACGCCTTCCGGCTGTTCCCGGACCGCGCTGAGGACGAAGTATTAGAGGTGGAGGAAGAACGACAATGAGTGTCGAAACGCAAGAACCTTTTAAGCGAATCACTGTAGACGAGGCCAGGAAGCTGGTGGATTCCGGCATTCCCGTTATCGACGTGCGGGAGCCCAACGAATATCAGACCGGGCACGTGCCTGGCGCCAAGTTGGTGCCGCTGAACACCTTCTTGCGCTCGCCGCGGCAGCATCTGCCGGCGAGCGGACCGGTGCTCTTCATCTGCGCTATGGGCCAGCGCTCCGCCGTCGCCTCGGAGATGGCGGCCGCCTCCGGCGCGACCGATATCTACAACATTGAAGGTGGCACCAACGGCTGGGTTGCAAAGGGCTTCCCCACCGAAAAGTAGCGGGGCTTTAGCAACCCTTCAGGCTTCATCCGGCGCCGAGCCTGTGAGCAACTGCACCGGCACAACCGTGCCAGCGGCGATGTGCTCCACCGCTTCGGGCACGATGAGCAGCCCATGCGCGCGGGCGGCGGGACCCAGCATACCGGCGCCCTGCCGGCCGGCCGGGCGCACGCGGTAGCCGTCGTTCCCACCATCCAGGCTTACCCAGATCGCCTGGGTAACGCCTCGTCCGCTCTGAATCGGCTCAACCAACGTGGCCTGGACCAGGGGCCGCCGCCAGGATCGGTGCCCCCCCAGGCGCAAGGTTGCTGGGCGAACCAGCAACTCAAAGGCAATCAAGCCGGCAGCAGGATTGCCGGGGAGGGCAAACACCGGCTTGCCGTCGATCAGCCCCAGGCCGACGTGGCGCGCCGGGCGCAGTCGCAGGCAGCCGCCGCTGAACTCGCCCCGGCGCCGCAGCGCCGCGCTCATGTGATCATGGTCTCCGTCGCACACGCCCGCGGAAGTCACGACAGCATCCGCCTGCAACGCAGTGTTCAATGCTACGTCGATCTCCCCTGGTTCGTCGGCGACCGCCGATAGTGGTACCGGCTCCGCGCCAGCTTCGCGAAGCTGCGCGCAGAGGGCGAACAGGTTGGCGTTGTAGACGCCGCCTACTCCCAGCGGCACCCCGGGCAGGCGCAGTTCATCACCAGTGGTGATAATGGCCACGCGCGGTCGGCGCACCACGCGCACGCTGGCGATGCCAAGGGCAGCCAGCAGCGCCAGCTCCGCTGGCCCCAGCGTCGAAGCCGCCTCCAGCGCCAACTGGCCAACGCCGACGTCCTCGCCGGCACGGCGCACATGCCGCTCCGGCGCAACTGCTGCCGTTACCTGGAGGAATCCAGCCGCCGATATCGCCTCTTCATTGGGCAGCACGGCATCCGCACCTGCCGGCAGTGGCGCTCCGGTCATCACGCGGGCCGTCTGACCAAAATGCAGGGCGCCGCGGAAGGCGTGCCCGGCGGCGGCCTCACCGACCGCCGACAGCATGACCGGGCGTGCCGGCGTTGCAGCCGCAACGTCGACACTGCGCAGGGCAAATCCGTCCATCGCTGAGTTGTCGAAGGATGGCAAGGCGATTGGCGCAAACACGGGCAGCGCGAGAGCGTACCCCTGGGCCGACCTGAGCTGGACCGTCGTGTGGCCGAGCGGTTCCACTGCCCCCAGG
>DHIZ01000217.1 GCA_002404055.1 Chloroflexi bacterium UBA4733 | reverse complement strand
ACAGCCCTGAGAACTGCACGTAGACGGCCGCGATAGCGGTGACTAGGATGAACGGCGGCAGTATGAACAGAACGCCGGTGAGCGTGGCGCCCAGCACGCCGTACTTAATGAAGCCGATCCACATCGCCAGTTGAGCGGCCAACGGGCCAGGCATGGTCTGGGCGATGGCCAGCCCATCCTGGTATTCGCCCTTGGTGATCCAGTGTTTCTGTTCCTGGAGGTCTCGCTGCATGTAGCCAGCCAGCGCTATCGGGCCGCCGAACCCAAACGCGCCCAGCTTGAGGAAATACAGGGACAGGTCCCGCAGCGAGACCTTCGGTTCGGTGTCCGGGTGTTCGGTGGTTACTGCTGCCATACGGTCCCCTTCTGTTGATTGATTAGTTGAAGCTGGGTCAGTTAGAAGTGGGGATGCCCCTTAAGGTTGAACGTGGCCCAAACGGCGCGCTACTTCGTCCCACCGGATGTTGTCCATGAAGGCAGTGATGTATTGCGCCACGTTGGCGCCGTAATCCAAGGCGTAGGAATGCTCGTACACATCCATCACCAGCAGGGGGATGACGTTGGCCAGGTTCTGGGTATGGTCGCTGGCCCACGACGTCCGCACCAGCCCGCTCTGCAGGTGATAGTTGAGGACCACCCAGCCGCTGCCGCCGCCCAGGGCCGCCCCGATGCCGCGGAACTCGCGCTCCCAGGTGGCGAAGTCGCCGAACGACCCCGAGATCGCTTCAATCAGAGACGCTGGCACAGGACCGGTACCTCCGAGGTTGGCGAAATACAGCTCATGAAGAACCATCGAGTTGGTGGCGATGAGCTCCTCGCGCTTGAGCGCTCCAAGCATGAATGGTGGAGCATCCAGCGCCAGGTTGGCGATCTGCTCTTCGATCAGATTCAGCCGCTTGACCGCTCCGCCGTAGTTGTTCTGCCAGTGGGACATCAGCAGTCGCTCCGACAGTCCACGCAGCGAGCCCGGATCGAAGGGCAACTCCTTGATGGCATGCTTGCCTTGCCAGGCCGGCGGGATGGCAGCTTGTTCAGTCACCGCGGTCCTCCTTCTTCATCCATCCGTCAAAATGGTTAGGCGCCGGCCGGGGCCATGATCCGCAACACCGGTTTGCCATTCAGATTCGCCAGAGGCAGATAGACGTTGTGGCTGGCCGGATCGACCGCCACCGCGTGAGCATTCGGTCCGGCAACACCCTCAGCAAGCTTGCGCAACGCCTTACCGTCGGCCTGGAAGACCGATAGCGTGCCGCTTTCTGAGGCGACATACAGTCGCCCCAGAGCTGGGTCGAAGGCCAGGACGTCGGGTGTCCCGCCTACGGAGTCGCTGCCGCTGACCTGCCAGCTTGACATGTCGAGCGCCACCAGTTTCGCGTTGCGTTCGCAGGCGACGTAGGCCATACGTGCGGCCGAGTTCAGATACAGGCCGTGCGCGCCCTCGCAGCCGGGTACCGGATGCTGGGCCAGAACCTTGTTCGCCGCCGGATCGATCTCTACCAGCTGGTTGCGGCCGCCCACGGCGACGAAGATGCGGTGGCTCTGCCCGTCGTACTGCGTGTTCCCGACGTCGGAGCCCACGTCGATATCCGCCACCCGCTGATTGGTGGCGACGTCGATCACGGTGTCGGTGCCGCCCTCCTCGTTGGAGACAAAGACCTTGTGGTCGTCGGGGTCATAGGCCAGTCCATCCGGATACTTGCCGGTTGCCACCGGCCGCCATGGTCCTGAAGGAGGCCCAACGGCGTGGTGTCGGAATGCAGGTCACGATCTAGGCCGCGTCGCCGCCGGTTAGGGCAGCCCATCCCAGATCGCTCCCCCCACACGCCCTTCGGCTCCCAGGACCTACTTTTGCACGACTGAGTCGGCGTGCTGAACGGACGTTATCGGATCGCCGTGACGATGCGCGATCTTCCACGCACCGTCTTCATGCCGAAAGATGCTCGTAACCCGCAGAGCCACAGGGGCAATGTCCTTCCGTCCACCGACCTTCGCCCTGTACCGCTCTACCTCGACAATGTATCTCAGGTCAGAAGTCGCGTACTCCGCCACCCTCTCAAAACCAGTGGCCTCGCCATCTCTGTAATAGGATGCGGCGCGCTCCATCGTCTCAGCAACCTGTTTCCATCCACACGCGACAGGGCCAAAGGGGTTCGCGAGGCTTACATCGTCCCGATGGGAGTAGACGTTCTTCGCCGGCTCGGGGTTCCCCTTGAAGAATTCACTCAGCGCTCGGTGATAGTGCTCCACAACTTGGTTAAAATTCAAATCAGCCATTCGGGTATCCACCTCCATCATTGGCGAAGTCTCTAAGTATGCAGCTTGCGACCACGTAAGCTATGCGCACCACGGACCGCCGCGAGGTGCCTCAAGGGCTCGTCGTGCATATTGTTCCCGTGACTGAGGATGGCGTGCGGTACCTGGACGTCGGTCGCACATCGAGTTTCTTGAAAGCGAGTTAGCCCGCGCTGCGGCAGCCGAAACCGAGAGCATCCGTCGTGAGATGGCCGCCGAACGGCGGGCGTGCTGCTGGAAGACGCGTTGGTCAAACGTCCGGGCGCCGAGGGCTGTGCTGGCGTGTGATTCTCCGCTGGACAGGTAAAGGTATAGAATGCGGTTCAGTTCTCCGACCACTGGATATGGAGGTGTTTCGATGCAGCCTTTGATTTCACGTGGCCTCTGGCAATGGATCGAGCAAAACCGCGACAGCTTCCGGCCTCCAGGCGGCAACAAAGTCATCTGGGAGGATTCCCAATTCTCGGCCATGGTGATCTGTGGGCCGAACCGTCGGCGTGACTTCCACGACGATCCCTCAGACGAAATCTTTTACCAGCTCAAAGGCGACATGACGCTGGAGTACATCGACGCTGACGGGCACAGACAGAATGCGGTTATCCGGGAAGGTGAGATTCTGCTCGCACCGGCCCACGCGCCGCACTCGCCGCATCGTCCGCCGGATACCTGGGGGCTGGTAGTGGAAAGGAAGCGCGGCGCCAATGACTACGAGTCGCTCATCTGGTACTGCGACGCCTGTAATGCAGAACTCCACCGCGTCACGATGAACGCATTCGATGTCGAGGCTGACCTCAAGAAGGCAATTGAGGGTTTTGACAGCAGCGAAGAGCAGCGTACCTGTAAGCGGTGTGACCACGTACAGCCGGAACAGGCACCCATACCCCAGGCGCCAATAGCCGCCTAAGCCAAGGAGCACGGCCAATTGTGTTTGCCGTGCCACAATAGCTCGGCTGGCTCGGACCTTCGGGGACCTTCGCTGCCAAACTTCCACCGTCGAGCCCCGGCCGGGGGGAGCCACGGCCCGTGCCGTCGGGTTGGGTCGAGGCTCCGACCGTCACCCTCAGCGCCAGCAGCGGACATCGGCAGCGGTCGTCGTAGATCCCGCATGGTCAGCAGGCCCGGCGGCGCGGCAACGACGGGCACGGCGTTGACCAGGATGGCGGCCGTGGCCGGGGGCGCCGGGGATATTGCCCGGGATCGGCAAGCTCATCTCCAGCC
>DHIZ01000406.1 GCA_002404055.1 Chloroflexi bacterium UBA4733 | reverse complement strand
AGTTATTTCGTGACGGGTCCTTAGAGCAATGAGCCGCCGGACATCGCCTGGCGGACTTGCTATGATGGGGTCCAGCAATAGCGACAAGACCGGAGGCAACCACCAGTACCGATGATGAAGCTCAGTATTATGTCCCTCAGCTTCAAGCGAGCTTTCCAGGCCGGCACGATGGATGTATCGTCGTTCGCGGACGTCTGCCGGGACCTGAACGCCGACGGCATCGACTTCAATGCCCGCTCCATCGGTGAAGGCGCCGGAGCCGGTAAGGCGTCGATCGTTGACCTGAAGGAGCGCTGCATTCGCCACGGGCTGGCCATAGCCTGCTTGAGCATCCCCAACAACTTCGGGAAGCCGGCGGATCAATTGGCGGACGAAGTCGCCATGACCAAACGCTGGATCGATCGGGCACTCCTGCTCGGCGCGCCCCAGGTGCGCGTCTTCGCGGGTACGCCCAACGCCCGCGAGCCGCGGGAGGTCACCTGGCAGCGCTGCAGCGCCGCGCTCAAGGAGGTCGCCGACTACGGCCACGCGCAGGGTGTGCTCGTCGCGCTGCAAAACCATAACCACGGCGCGCTCACGGAGACCGGCGACGACGTGCTCCGCTTCCTGGAAGAGGCCGCGCCGCACCTGAGCCACGTCTGGGACACCGGCCAGTACGTCGGCTCGCCAGGGGCGTCCGGCGCCAACGCGGAAGCCGGCGCTCAGGAGGTGCTGTACCGCAGCCTCCAGCAGACGGTGCAGCGGGCCACGCACGTGCGCTGCAAGTTCTATCACATTGGAAACGGCACGGAAGCCTGGCTGGACTACCCGCGCATCGTGGCGATGCTGCGCGCCGCCGGCTACAACGGCTTCTGCTCAATCGTCTACGAGGGCAACGGCGACGAGTTGACCGACGTGCGACGAGCAGTGGCGTACCTGCGGTCACTCTTACGCCAGCATGAAGATGCGGCCGCTCCTGCAAGCGCCGCCCTGCCATGAACGCGTCAGCGAACTGAGAAAGGCGATCACCGGAATGTACATCGGCGAACAACTGAGCGACATCTCTGACCGAAAGCTTGCCTGGGCGGCGCAACTCGGCGTCGAGCACCTGGCCGTCCAGGCGGATACTGCCGTCACCAACCCGGACGGCACCTGGCGCGTCGAGGCCATCAAGGAGGTCCAGCAGCGACTGGCGCGCTATGGCATGACGATGGACGTGTTCACGCTGGGCCTGGAGTCTGTCTATATGACCCGCGCTCGTTTCCCCGGCATCATGCAAGGACTGCCCAGCCGCGACGCTGAGATCGAGATCATTACGCAGCGCGTGCGCGCAGCGGGCGAAGCCGGCGTCCCTTGCCTGAAGTACAACCTGAACTTTCTCGGCGTACCGCGCACCGGCCGGGTGCGCGGCCGCGGCGGCGCCATGTACAGCCACTTCAATATCGCCGAGTGGGCCGACCATTCCCTCACCGAGGCCGGCCCGATCTCCGAGGAGCGGGCCTGGGAAGCCATCACCTATTTCCTGGAGCGCGTTGTCCCCGTCGCGGAGGCGGCGGGCGTGCGCCTGGCCTGCCACCCGCACGACCCCGCAGTGCCGCACGACACCGGCCTGCGCGGCGTCCACTGCGTGCTGGGGAGCATCGACGGCCTGAAGAGGCTGCTCGCCATCGCGCCGAGCAACTACCACGGCCTGAACTTCTGTCAGGGAACAGTCGCCGAGATGTGCGTCAACCCGGCTGTCGAAGTGCTGGAGGCCATCCGCTACTTCGGGCAGCGCCAGAAGATCTTCATGGTGCATTTTCGCAACATCAGGGGCGGCTTTCTCAACTTTGATGAGGTCTATCCGGACAACGGCGCTGTCGATTTCTTCCAGGCGATGCGCCTCTACAAGGAACTCGGCTACCACGGAATGTTCCTGCCGGACCACGTGCCGCAATCGGAGGCCGACCCGGACGGTGAGCGCCAGCACTCCTTCTGCCTCGGCTACACCCGTGCATTGATCCAGGCGGTCGCGGCGCTGCCGATCTAACAGTCTGTCGGAGAGAACGAGATACGCACACTGGCTCGCGTTCGCCGTCCCGTAGGGGCAGGCCCCCGTGCCTGCCCTGACTCGGGTGCACCAAGCGATCGATGGTTTTACCCGAGCTAGGGCAGGCACGGGGACCTGCCCCTACGGGATGAGGCGTGGTAGGAATTGAGGCAATATGGCATTGGATGCGGAGCGGGCGCGCTTGCAGGAGGCGCCGCACGGGCGGGCGCCTTGGCGGCACTGGGGACCCTACGTGAGCGAGCGCGCCTGGGGCACGGTGCGCGAGGACTACAGCGCCGACGGCAGCGCCTGGGACTACTTTCCGCACGACCACGCCCGTTCGCGCGCCTACCGCTGGAATGAGGACGGTCTGGCCGGCATTTGCGACGACCGCCAGTACTTGTGCCTGGCTCTGGCCTTCTGGAACGGTCAGGATCCCATTCTCAAAGAGCGCATCTTTGGCCTTACCGGGCCGCAAGGCAACCACGGCGAAGACGCCAAAGAGTACTGGTGGAACCTGGACTCCACACCCACCCATTCCTGGATGCGTTGGCGTTATGTCTATCCGCAGGGTGCGTTCCCCTACGAGCAACTGATCACGGAGAACGCGCGACGGACCCGCCAGCAGCCGGAATATGAGCTCCTGGACACCGGCGTCTTCGACGGCAACCGATATTGGGAGATCACCGCCGACTACGCCAAGGCGACGCCGGAGGACGTGCTGGTCCGCCTGTCGATCCGCAATGCCGGGCCGGACGCAGCGACAATCGATGTCCTGCCGACCATCTGGTTTCGCAACACCTGGTCCTGGGGCAACGACGACCGCAAACCAGCCCTGAAACTGGCGGACTCCCACATCCAGGCCGAACACTGGTCGCTAGGTCAACGCGTGCTGAGCTGGGATGGTCAGCCCGAACCGTTGTTCTGTGAGAACGAGAGCAACGCCGAACGCCTCTGGCATGTCGCCGGCAGCACGCCCTTCCCGAAGGACGGCATCGGCGACCACGTCATCCACGGCGCCGCAACCGTCAATCCTGAGCGTGTCGGTACCAAGGCAGCCCTACGCTACCGCCTCAATGTGGCGCCCGGTGCGACGACGCAGATCCGTCTACGCTTTTCCGACCGCGACCCTGGCCTCGGCGCCGACTTCGAGCAACTCATGACCAGGCGCGCTCAGGAGGCGGACGCCTTCTATGCGGTCCTCGCCCCGGAGGGCACCTCGCCGGAAAGCTGCATGGTGATGCGCCAGGCGTTCGCCGGACTGCTCTGGTCGAAGCAGTACTACCACTACGCGGTCCGGGCCTGGCTGGAAGGTGACCCGGCCTTTCCGAAGCCCCCGTCCGAGCGCTTGCAAGGCCGCAACAGGGACTGGGAACACCTCAACAACGCCGACATCCTCTCCATGCCTGATACCTGGGAATACCCCTGGTACGCGGCCTGGGACCTGGCTTTCCACTGCATCGCGCTGGCGCACGTTGACCCGGAGTTCGCCAAGACGCAGCTCATCTTCATGTGCCGAGAATGGTACATGCACCCCAACGGCCAGTTACCGGCCTACGAGTGGGCCTTCGGCGACGTCAACCCGCCCGTCCACGCCTATGCAGCGCTGCGCGTCTTTGAGATTGATGGCAGCACGGACTTCGACTTCCTGGAACGCATCTTCCACAAGTTGCTGCTCAACTTCACCTGGTGGGTCAACCGCAAGGATACCGAAGGCAACAACGTCTTTCAGGGCGGCTTCCTGGGACTGGATAACATTGGCCCCTTCGACCGCTCTGAGGCGCTGCCGGTAGACGGCGTGCTGGAGCAATCGGACGGCACCGCCTGGATGGCCATGTACTGTCTGAATATGCTGGAACTGTCGCTGCTCATGGCGCGCCACGACCATGCCTACGAGGACATCGCCACCAAGTTCTTCGAACATTTCTCCCTGATTGCCATCGCCATGAACGACCAGGGCCTTTGGGACGAAGCAGACGGCTTCTACTACGATGTCCTGCACTACGCCGATGGCCGGGTAATGCCGATGCGCGCGCGCTCCATCCTGGGTCTCATCCCGCTCTTCGCCGTCACCGTCCTGGATCCTGAAGCGTTGGTGCGGTTGCCGGACTTCGCGCGACGTTTCGAGTGGTACTACCAGCACGTCCCGCGCTGTCAGCAGATCATCGAGCACATCACGATCCCCGGCCAGGGTGAACGGCGCCTGCTTTCCATCGTGGGCCACGACCGGCTGCGCCGCATCCTCAACCGGATGCTGGACGAGGGAGAGTTCCTTTCCCCCTACGGCGTGCGATCGCTGTCGCGCTACCACCTCGACCATCCCTTCGAGTTGGAACTCGGCGGCACACAGCGAAAACTGGATTATGAGCCGGCGGAATCGACGACGCAACTCTTCGGCGGTAACTCCAACTGGCGCGGCCCTGTCTGGTTCCCCATCAACTACCTGATCATCGCCGGCCTGCATCGCTTCTATCATTACTTCGGCGACGACTTCAGCGTCGAGTGCCCCACCGGCTCCGGCGTTTCGCTCAGCCTGCTCGGTGTTGCCGATCACCTCGGCGAACGCCTGCACGCGCTCTTTCTGGACGACCATGGTCGCCGGCCCATTTTCGGCAACAGCGAGCGCTTCCAGCGCGACCCAGCGTGGCATGACCAGTTACTCTTCCACGAATATTTTCATGGCGATAACGGAACAGGCTTGGGGGCGTCGCACCAGACCGGCTGGACCGGGCTCGTGGCCGATCTGATCGTCGGACGGGGCAGATTCTCGCTCAAGCAACCTGGAGCGGGCGCAGTTAGTGAGCAGACGGCTGGCGACTGAAGTCGCGCCTAAGGACCCGTCACGAAATAAC
>DHIZ01000192.1 GCA_002404055.1 Chloroflexi bacterium UBA4733 | reverse complement strand
TTTGTTCTGGCTACGTGCTTAGCCCCGTTCGGCGGCGCTGCAGGAGCTTGTCCGATGGCGCCAGCGCGGGCGTTCCTCAACCCATCGATGCGGCCTTGGTGGGGCCGGCGACAAAGCGCAGGAGCTTGGTGGCGCAGACCGGGCAGGTGCCCTGGAGGGCGTGCCGACCGTTCGCCAGCGTGACCTCCCGCGCATCCTGGATCTCCCGCTTGGTCCGGCATTTGGTGCAGTAGGCTTCAGCAGCCATGGTCCCCTCCCCAATCCCTTGCGCGCCCGACAACGGGGCCTTCTGGCGCCATTGTCGGCTATTGGCGCGGCGACTGATCCTATCGTGAGGATGTCGCATCGGTGCAGTACCGTAGCGCATGGCGGCCGATAAGCGCAGATTATCGGACGTGCAAGATGGGTCCGCTGGGCTCCTCAGACCCCGATATAAAGGACAGCGCCCCGGACTGGCCGGTTCACCAGGGGCAGGGTGAACATCCGCTCAGCCCCATCGTCGCCGGCGTAGATGGCGAGGTACGAGGGCGCTCCGTTGAAGGCTTGCAGGTCGAACTTATGTTGCGTGCGGAACTGGACGGCCCAGCTCCCTGGATCGACGCTCCAGGAGATCCGGCACGCCTGTCGTTCGCCCAACGGTTGGTGGTGCTCATCGAGAAGACCGACGAACCCCCGGCATGTCATCGAAGCTCATACGCCGCACTCCAGTGGCGGGCGCTCTGCGTGGTCACAGGACCGGCCGCGACTCCCTCCGCGCACACTACCATATGGCAACGTTTGCTTGCTTCTTGTGCCTGCCAGGGCTGCTCGGCGCGTAAGCAGTCACCTATCAGCGTGGCACTGCTTGAATGCTCTCTACAAGATCGGTCCGAAGTTTGGCCAGACCGCGCCCGCTAACGCTATAGACGACTACGCGGTGATGGCGGAGATCGAACGGGACATCATCCAAGGTCCGGGATATCAAGATGACATTCTTTTCTATTGCGTGCGCTAAACCAAGCTCATAGAAGACGTTTGGATTTTTGCCGGTAAGGTCAGCGATCAAAAGCTTGGAACTGGCGATGTTCTCCCAAATGTCGTGAACAACCACGCCAGGACCGTAGATGTTGTCGGCTCGATAGCATTGCAATCCGAGTTGCTGAACCGTCGGTCTGATCGTGTCCTGCCAGACCTCATCGAACTCCTGGAGGAACGGCATCAGCACGAAGCAAAGATCGGGTACGACACTCTTGGGCGGTGTACCAAAAACCGCGTGCTTGTTTCTTTCTCCGGTAGGATCCTCGGCAGTGATCAACGACGGCCGCTGGCTGAATAGCAGGGCGTGTGTATAGTCCTCCCCATTGGTGATGGGCAAGGTTCGACGATCCATTGCCATGTCTATTATGCTGCTTGTTCTCTGCTTGGCGTTGTATTGCTCGGCGTAGTGGCGCTGTGTCTCCGGAGTGTGCGTGATCTGGATCTCTGCGACTTTGTTGCGATCAGTGATGATCTTCCCACTCACGGTGAATGAACGATGGTCATGCCAAGGTTTGACAACCTGCTCTACGATTTGCTCAAGCGTAGCGTCGTTGAGAATGGCGTAGTCCCGACCACCCTTTGTACCATCGAGGCGCACGTAGCAGTGCCAATATCTTTCCGGATACTCACCCTGATCCACCATACACCCCCGGCTTCGCTGGCTCTAGTAAATGGATTCGGCCTGCTCAAGGCACTGCTTGTGTCTTGTATGTTCCCCTGTCTCTGGTCTTTCAATTCCGCCTCTAGCCCACCATGTTCCCATGGCTGCCGCCTTGGTTCAGCGCGGCTAACCAGGCGCGGATGTATGTCGTCGACTTCTGGCCTGGCGCTGGTTCTGATCGTAACACCGGAACTCGCCCATTCCGAGCAAGGTGGATCATGCGTGGATCATGCATGGGATCGGCGCCGACTGCCTCATTGCGCCGACGCCTGCAAGGTGTACTGCACGCCCGGCGCGTCCGTCTCCACGATCAGGGTGTAGGCGCCGCCCGTGGCGATGGGGGTGGTGGCGTCGCAGCGGCCCAGGTTGATCACGGCAATGCAGAGCTCGGTGCCGGTGAGCGACGGTGGGGAGCCGGTGAAGGGCGCCGCGCCCGGCGGCAGGAGCAGCACCTCCTCCCGCGCCGGCACGCCGCTCGCCTGCACGTGCAGTGTCTGGCCGGCCCGCAGCGCCAGCGTGTAGACGTCGAAGGGCTTGGTGCCGGCGTCCACCACCGAGAGCACCGGCTGGCCCAGGCCCAGCGGCGTGCCGGGGATGTTGCTCGCCACCCGGCCCACCAGGTCGGCGACGCCGGGCGGAACCGCGATGGGCAGGGTGGCGGGCTGGAGGGTATAGCGCACGCTTTCGTTGATGGCCGCGACCACCAGGCGGTAGCTGCCGCCGCTGGCGATGGGGAAGGACTGGTCACAGGTGAAGGTGAGCATGAGGCCGTCACAGAGCGTGGCCGCGCCGTGTCCGCTGGCAGGGGCGAGGGTGACGGTGAAGCGGGTGCTGGAGGCCTGCACGACCGGGCGGAAGCGCTCGCCTGCCGGGAGCTGGAGGCTATAGACATCCTGCGGCTTGGTGGTCGGGTCGAGGACGGAGCTGACGCTGTGGCCCAGGGTGAGTGGCGTTCCCGGTCGGTCGCTCGCCACCGTGCCGGCCAGGTCCAGCGGGGTGGCGGCGGGATCGACGGTGACGATGACGGTCGACGCCGGTGCTGGACCGGCCGGCACGGGACGTTGTCCTGACGTGGCGCTCGCCGCCGCCGTGGCGGTGGGCGCCGGTGTAGCTGTCGCCGTCGGTGTCGCCGGCACGAGGAGGGCCACCGCCGAGGTCGCCGTCAGTTCGCCGGCGGCAGGGGTCGGCGGAGCCTGGGTGGTGCCCACGGCGAGCAGCGCGGCGGTGGGCGTGGGCGGGAGCGGCAGCGGACTCCGCCGGGCTAGCAGCACCGCCGTGAGCGCACTGCCGAGCAGGGCAGCCAGGACGGCGACCAGGACGAGCGCGGCCCAGGAAGGCCGGCCCTGCTCCGGTCGTGCCCGGTGGAGCGTTGCCGGCGGGCGCGCTGCCAGGGGCCAGGCCGCCGCCGGCACGTGTTCCTCCGGCTCCTCTTCCGCCGTGGTGCGGTGCGGGTCCAAGGGCACCAGCTCGCCACGGCGCCAGCGCACGATGGCCGTGCGGTCCCGCTCGAAGCCGGCCGCCTCCGCCGGCGAGGGCGGGGGCGGTTCGGTGGCCTCGGCCGGCTCCGGCGGGCTGGGCACGCTCGCCTGCTCCAGCTCAGGCAGGCGCAGGCAGAAGAAGACCAGCTTGCGCTGGCGCAGGTTGTCCCGCTCGTCGAGCAGATCCAGCTTCTCGTAGATGCGGCGCATATGGTCGTAGACAGTGCGCTCGCCGATGCGCAGCTCCTCGGCGGTCTGCTGTGTCGTGCGGCCCTGGCAATCCAGGTGCAGCACCGCCCGCTCCCTGGCCGTCAAGCGGGCCAGCCGGACGAGGACCGCCTCACGCTCCGGCCACATGCTGCTGCTCCTCGTCTTGCTCCCCCATGTCACCACATCCGCCGGGATTGTTGTTGCCTGCCTGGCGGCGAGCAGCCGGCGTTGCAGTTGACTGCAGGGTGCCCACACGGTGCGCCGGCTGCTGCTCGCAGTTAACTGCGGGCGGTGGTCGGCAAGCTGCCAGCGTCGCAGTTAACTGCGAACTGCGCACTTCGCAGTTAACTGCAGTACGTGCGGGTGGCGCGCCGCCGTAGGCTGGATGTGCTCGGTGAGCGACCAACCGCTCGCTGCCCCTACCGGCCGGCGCCCGGTTCCACCAGCCGGCAGGAAAGGATGGCGCGGGGGTCTGCCGCCCGCACAGAAAGGAGTGCCCCTGCATGCGCTGGTTCCTTCCCCGGCTGCTCGCCGCCGTCCTTGGCGGCGCCGGCAGCAGTCTCGTCGTCGCCGCGCCGGCGTCCCCGGTGATCGGCAGCACGGCCAGCGTGATGAACGTCACCAACAACCGCGTGACGCTGCTGGTCGGACTCGTGCTGCTCGATCCCTGCCTGGTGGTGACGGAGGAGGGCTGCTGGCTGGAGGTGCACCGGTGGGTGGCTTAGGAACTCGCGGCGGGCAACAGCGTGCCCAGCTCGTCCATCGCGGCGCGAATCCGGGCCGCCAGCGCGGCGAGTTCCTCCTCCCGCAGGGTGATGACGCCGCGCTTGGCGTTGAAGGCTTGGAACTGCTGCTCCTCGTACGGGACGGCGGGCGGCAGCGGCGCCACATGCCAGTGCACGTGCCGGTTGCCTTGCTGGCTCCCCAGCGACAGCAGGTACAGGCGCTCGGTCGCAATCACCCGGCGCAGCGCTTCTCCGACGGTGTAGACCACGCGCTGCAAGGCCAGATATTCGCCCGGAGAGAAGTCGCCGGTGACCTGCTCGCGGTGCTTCACCGGCGCGACGAGCAGGTGTCCATACAGGTTGGGGTACTTGTTCAGAAAGACAATCGTGGCCGCATCCTGGTAGATCAGGTGATGCCGGTACGCCGGGTTGCCGGCGAGCAGCTCGCAGATGAAGCACGGTCCGGAGCGGGTGCTCCGGTCATAGGCAGCCTGATCGAGTGGCTTTCGTCGGTCGGGCAGCATCGTTATTCTCCTCACTGCTTGCCGCGCACGCTGGTGGTCATGCTCGGTGATCTGGCGGCCGCGTGCCGAACGTATGGTAGCCAGCGCCGGGCGTCAGTGATGCAAGCTGCCACGGCCACGGAAGCGAACCACCGGTGGTGTCTTCCATGCCCTTCCCGCCGCGCCTGCCGGTTGCGGCACGCCGGCAGCAGCGCCCCGGCAGCGCCCTCCCCGCCCGAGCAGCGTGCCCTACAAGCGAGCGACGGCTGCCCCCGCATGGGAGGTCTCGCTCGCAGCAGCAGTGCCAACAGCGAGCAGCCGTTGCCCCCGAGCGGGAGGGCAGGATACGCATTCCGCCACCGCTTTCGCGCCGGACGGAATGCCCGGCGCTGCGGCGCCGGTCCTGGCCCTGCGGGCGATCTGACGAGACCGGCGGAGGGCCGGTCAGTGGAGGAAGGAGCGCGTGATGAAGTCGGTGGATGTGGTGATGGATCGTTGGGCGGAGTGGCTGGGGCGGGTGCGGTCGAGCCTCGCCGGCCGGCCGCATCCGCACGGCGAACGGTTGCGCCGGGAGGCGCGGGTGCAGGAGGGGCAGCGGGTGCTGGAGGTCGGCGCTGGGATTGGCCTCCTCACCTTCGAGACGGCCCGTCACCTCGGGCCGAACGGCCTCATGGTGGCACTGGACCGCTCGCGGGCCGCACTCCGGGAGTGCCAGCGCCGGGCGGCGGATGGGGGGACGAGGGCACCGGTGGTGGTCGTGCAAGGGGACGCCGCGCGCCTGCCGTTCGCGGCAGGTCAGTTCGATATCGTCCTCGTTGCCTCCGTGCTGCTCTACGTGACGGACCAGACGGGCGCCATCGGTGAGCTCCATCGTGTGCTGCGCCCGGGAGGGCGGGTGGCCTTGTGGGAGCCGGTGCTCCGGGTCGCTCCGGAGTGGCCGTGGCGCTGGGAAGGCGAGTGGGGCGACCTTGGGCCGGCGCACGCCCGCGTCGTTGCCTACCAGCGGGAGCGTTCCGGCCACGCCGAGGCCATCGGCGGCTTCGACGAGCGCGATCTAGTGAGGGCCTGCCGCGCCGTGGGTTTCGTGCAGGTGGCACTCGACTACGAGTACCGGTATCGGCGTGACCTTCGTGCCACACGGGACATGGTGGACGGCTGGCTGACGGACCAGGCCAGTCCCGTGCCTCCCTACGCCGAGGCCGCCCGCGCCGTGCTCGGCGACGCGGCGGTTGGGCATCTCGCTCGTTTCACTGAACGCCTGCTCGCGCAGCCCCTGGCGATGGCGTCGGCGGGGGCCTGGATCACGGCGGAGAAGGCCGGGGGCGAGGGAGGCAGGGGATGACCAAGCGTGCCTGGTACCGCTGCGCGTTCACGATCCGGGCGAGCGAGGAGGAACGGCGGCGCTTGCTGCGGGAGGCCAAGCAGGCCGGGCTGTCGGTGTCGCGCTACCTCGTCGCGTCGGGCTTGCGGGGCTGCCCGCCACCCTCGGCGGAAGAACGGGCGCAGCGGCAACGCGCAATCTTCCACGCCAAGAAGATCGGCACCAACCTCAACCAGATTGCCCACCAGCTCAATGCTGATGGGGTGGTGCCGCCGGCGGAGCTGCGGGAAGCGCTGATGGCGACGGCACAGGCGCTGGCGCGACTGGCGGGAAAGGAGACGCCGTAATGTCCGGCGTCTTCATGCGCTTCGCCAAGGGGCGCGCCGGCAGCAGCGGCGCCCACGCCCGCTACATCACCCGGCCGCCGGCGACGGAGCGCGACATGGACGCCATCCTCACCCGCAACTACCCCGACGAGGTCCGCGACGCCCCCGACTACGGCGAGCTCCGCGACCAGGTGGAGGAGTATTGCCGGCAGCAAGAAGACGATGAACTCCAGCGTCCCCGCCGTGGCGGCGGCGAGACGCGGACGCACTACCGGTTGGTGTTGTCCTTCGAGGAGCAGGTGGACACCCGCGAAGCGCGGGACCTGGCCGACGATTACCTGGAGCAGACGTTCCCCGACGCCCGGGCCCTGGCCGCCGTCCACCAGGACACGGAGCACACCCACGTCCATGTGCATCTCCAGGCCCGTGATGTTGACGATCACAAGCTGCACTTCGACCGGCACGCCTACGAGCGGCTGGATGAGCAATGGGCGGAGGTGTATGCCCGCGAGTACGGCCACGAGAAGCTGGAGGAGCACCTGGAACGCAAAGCGGCGACGCGGGAATGGAAACAGGAGTATGCCCGCGCCGCCGAGGATGGGCGGGAGCTACCGCCAGTGCCGGAGCGGGCCGGGCACGCCTGGAGCCGAGAAGACGGCGAGCGCTGGGAGGAGCGCCATTATGGCCACGATCACGAAAGCGGAGCTGGAGACGATCAACGAGGCGTTGCAGCTCGAAGTGCGGACGCTGCGGAGGGAGAACGCCCGCTTGAGCGCAGCCTTGGCGCAGCTGACGACGCAGTACGAGGCGTTGACGACCTCCATCGCCAGGGAGAGCGAACGGACGAGGAAGCTGGAGCAGCGGTACGCACGGCTGAAGCGTTTGCTGGACGAGTACGCGGAGCAGACCGAGACGAAGGTGGGCACGACGACCGGCTGGTAGCACCCGATCGTGAGGACGACGATCGGGGACGCTGACCAGTCTCGCCGCCATGCCGGCGGCGCCGTGGCCGGGTCGCGCTGACCGGCCGCTTCCATTCGGGGCCAGGGCAGCCCCGCCCGGTGGGGACTCCCATTCCCCGCCGCTCCTCGCCGGCGTCCTGCACGCCGTGCGCAACGACGCCCGCGCCCAGGCGCGGGCGGGATAGGACGAAGG
>DHIZ01000357.1:1012-15427 GCA_002404055.1 Chloroflexi bacterium UBA4733 | reverse complement strand
AGATGTGTATAAGAGACAGAGCGAGCACTGTGCGTGGAGCGGTTGCGGAGGAAGGATGTTGGGGGTAGAGTGAGATATGGGAAAGGGGTACCTGTGATAGCCAACGCCATCGCCACGCCGGTCGACGACCCTGAGGAGGACACGGACGAGATTACCTTCCACGTTATGTCCCCGGAAGAGGCATGGGAACGCTTTGACGAGGCCGCTCGGCACTACCTCCATATGGGTGGCGACGCCTTCATTCAGGCTTGGGACGCCGGCGCTTTTGACGAACATCCAGACCATTCGAACGTCATGGTTGTCTACATGCTCCGCCCCCTTGGCCGGTAGGACGCCGCGTGAGGCGCAGTGCCGATCCAGGAACCTCGCTGTCACTGCTAAGGAGCAATCCGCCATCGGGGCTGAGGTCGGACTCAGCACAACCTGACCATCCGACGCCCGGTTGATTGCGATTCGGCGCGGCCAGGCACACTTCGGCCCCGCTGCCATGTGGTAATTTGACACCATGCCTGGACGCCCCCGACATCCCAAGCCGTCAGTCGAAGGCGCCTTGCAGTACGCCGAGGCGCTTGGCTGCACGGTGGAGAAGCGCTCGGGTCGTGGCCATGCCTGGGGCGTGGTGCTCTGCATCAGTTGTCCCCAGATTTGGGTCTGGAGCACGCCGACGAGTGCCGATAACCACGGTAAGGCGATTCGGCGTGCGGTTGATCGGTGCAGTGCAGGAAGGGAACAGCGTGGCTGAGTATGCCTTTACCTTGAAGGTCCGGGGCGGCCTGAACGAGGAAACGCTTGACGCGCTGTACGAGGCCGGCTGCGGTGATGTCGCGTTCTCCGACGACGACCGTGGAACGGTCAGCGCCGATGTGGTGCGCGAGGCGCCCAGCTTCCTGGAGGCGGTACTCGGCGCCATCCGGCAGATTGAGGCAGTGCCCAATCTGCGCGTTGCGGCGTTGGATGGCGATGTTGACGCCGATCCCGCTCCGTTAACGCCGGTCGTTATTAATGCTGCGCTGACGCTGCGGCAAGGTGAAGCCGGCCTCACGGCGGCTGAGCGTCACGCGCTGCTGGAGTTGGTGACCGCCTGACGGCTGCATCGCTCCATCGACGCCCCATGCCCGCTGGCCACTTGCGCAGTGACATTGCGGAGAACTACCTGCGCCAGTTATCGCCGCATCGTGGCGGCCGCTGGTCCCTGATCGGGTGTGGACCTCGGCCAGCCCTCCAGGTAGCGCCGGTACCGTTCCAGCACGTTCTGCCGGCCGTAATGCTCCACAACGAAGGAACGGGCGCGCTGGGCGGGGCCGGAGTGATCAGTCGCTGTGCTGCGCCAGCGGCGAATCGCGCCGGCCAGGGCCGCCGGCTCCTCGGGCGGCACGAGGATGCCGCCGCCGCTGGCGGTCAGGATCGTGGCGGCGGCGCTGGCGGGGTTGACGGCTGCCAGGACCGGGCGTGCGGCAGCGAGATAGGCGAGGAGCTTGGACGGTACTACCGCATCGGTGACCTCGCGCCGCTGGATGAGCAGGAGGAGGTCGGCGGACGCCAGCATGTCCGGCAGGTCGGCCGCCGGTTGTAGCGGGAGGAAGCGGACGTTGCTGAGCCGCTGTACCTGCGCCAGCGATTCCAACTCGTGGCGTTCCGCGCCGTCACCGACCAGCAGGAACAGCAGTTCCGGCACATCGCGCAGCAGTGCGGCCGCCTCGATCACGGTGCGCAGCCCTTGCTTTGCGCCCATGTTGCCGGTGTGCAGGATAATCAACTGGTCGGAACCAACCTGAAGCTGCCGGCGGAAGGCGTTGTCGCGCGCCATCGGGCGAATGCGAGCCGTATCTGCCCAATCGGGGATGTAGGTGATCACGTCCGGCGAGACTCCTTTGGCTGCCAGGTTGGCGCGGAAACCCTCGCCGATGACGATGATGCCGTCGGCGCGGCGATAGACGAAGCGCTCAAGCAGCCGGGCCATCTGGAGCAGCCGGCCCGGCTGCAGCATGCCGACGGCGACGCCGGCATCCGGCACGAGGTCCTTCAGCAAGAGGAGCAACGGCGCCCGATGGAGCGCCGCCAGCAGCGCACCGGTCAGCGCCAACTGCAAGGGAGGCGAGATGCTGAGGACCAGATCAACTGAGCGCAACGGCAGCGCGTTGAGCAGCGCCGTCACGGCGAGCGAGGTATCGTAGGCAACGCGCTGCCTGGCGCTGCGATTGCGCGGGATGCTGACCCAACCACGGCGCAGCGCCACGCCCTGGCGCTCCCAATGGACGAAGCGCCGTCCGTGGGCATACGAGGCATCCTGACGCCATTGCGGGTAGTGCGGGAAGGCGGTCACCACCGTGACCCGGTGGCCGTGCTGCACCATGTGTTCGGCCAGGCCGCTCGTGTAGGGGCCGATCCCGGTCTGTTCCGGGGCGTAGTTCATGCCAAGGATGAGCAGGTGCATGGCGACTCGGCGGCTAGCGTTCGGTCAGGGCCAGCGCCAGGCGGCTGCGCACGTCCTCGGCCTCGTGGCTGGCGGTGTACCAGGCAATGGTGCGGCGCAGGCCCTCCGCAAAGGTGACGCTCGGCTGCCAGCCGAGGCGCTGTTGGGCCAGCGCGTTGTTGGCTACACGATTCAAGGGACCGGTCGGCATATCTGGTCGGAAGCGCAGCGTGGGGTGATGGTCGAGCGCGGCAAGGATCTCCTGGACGGCGTCGCGTACTCGAATGCGCTCGCTGGCGCCCAGGTTGACAGCACAGCCGTCGTCGATGCGCTCCGCCGCCAGGATGGTCCCCGCCACGATGTCGGCCACGTAGGTCCAGTTGCGAATCTGTTCACCTGTCCCCCACACCTCGAAGGGGTCCTGGCGGATGAAGGCGCGGGCGATCATGGCGACGAGGCCGTGGTCTTCCTTGGCCCGTTCGCCGTAGACGGTGAAGTAGCGGCAGGAGACCGTGGGCAGGCCGTATTCCCGGCTGAAGGCTGCCAGGGTCATCTCCCCCATCAGCTTGGCCCAACCGTACATGTTGTCGGCGTCATAGGGGGGCCCGACCATGTCCTCGCGCAGGTAGAGCAACTCGTCAGGGTTCTGCTGGCGGTAGTTGGGATAGACGCAACCGGAAGAGGCGTAGACGATCTTGGCAACGCCGGCCGCTCGCGCGGCCTGGAAGACCAGGCCGTCCAGCGTGAGGTTGGAAGCACAGGCTGCCTGGTGCAGATCGACGTAGCCCCGCCCGCCGTGGTTGGCGGCCAGATGGAAGACATACTCCATCCCCTGGACCGCCTCCTTGGCGATGCCGGGCCGCAGCAAATCCTCCTTCAGGAACTCGATAGTCCCGGCGGCGATGGCGGAACGCAGGTAGGCCAGACGGCCGGAGCTGAGGTCGTCCACCACGCGCAGCCGGGCGCCGCGCTGGAGGAGCGCTTCGACGAGATGCGAGCCGATGAAAGAAGCGCCGCCGGTGACGAGCACCCGGCGCCCTGACCAGTCCATATGCCCCCCTGCAGCGAAACGATACTGAGTGTAGCCGGTATCTTGAGGCAGTACTGGTTGATCGGGAGGATGCTGACGCATGGCGGTACGCGCAGGCAGCGTATGGCGCCAGGCGTCGGTGTTCACTTCCAGCGTGCTCGTCAGTTCTGCTATCTCCGGTCTGGTGGGGCTGACGATCGCGCGCCTGCTGACGCCCGCCGTGTACGGCATCTTCCAGACGATTCAGGTGCTCTGGCAGTTCGGTCCCTATGCCGGCCTCGGCGCCACCTGGGCGCTCCAGCAAGAGATGGTGCGCTACGAGAGCACGGACCGCCCGGCGGAGGCGACACGGGCACAGGACGTGACCTTTACCTTCACGCTGATCAGCACGCTGCTGCTCACGGTGCTGCTGTTGCTGACCGCAGCGGGCTTCGGCTGGCCGTTCGACCTTCGCCTGACCGCGATCGTGGCTGCCGTGCTGCTAGGGCGGCAGGTCTACAACCTCTGCCTGGCGGTGCTGACGGCGCGTAGCCGCTTCTGGGTGGCGGGGCGCGGCGACGTCCTGACCAGCCTGATCAACCTGGCCTGCTCCGCCCTGCTCACCTATCGCTTCGGCCTGGCCGGGCTGCTGGTCGCCCAACTGGCCTGGCCACTGCTGGGCACTGCATTGCTCATGCTCAGCGGCAGACTGCGCTTTCACTGGCAATTCGACTGGCCGAGGATGAAGGCGCAGGTGCATGTTGGTCTGCAGTTTGCCGTTAATGGCCTGCTGCAAGTGACCGCCAAGAATACGGGCCGACTGGTCATCCTGGCGATGGCCGGGACCGCCGCGCTCGGTTTCTACGGCATCGCCCTGCTGGTTGCCGGCTACGCCGAGATCGTGGGCGCCGCCATCGGGCGCAGTCTCATCCCAAGTGTGGTTGGCGCTTTTGAGCAACGGCGGGTACCGGCGGACATCGAGCGTTACGTCGTGCGCGGCAGCACGCTGCTCGGTGCGTTGTTGCCGGTGGTGACGGGTGTCGGTGTGCTGCTCTTACCGCTGCTGATCCAACTGGTGTTGCCGCGCTACGCGGCCGGCATCGTGCCGGCGCAGGTGTTGGTGTACGGCGCCAACTTCCTGATCCTGCGCTACAGCCTGGAGCCCTTCTTCGTGGCCCTGTCCAAGCTCTACAGGACCTTCCTGATTCAGGGCGTCGCCATCGCCATCGGCACGGGCGGCGCGCTGCTGGCGATGGCGCATGGCTACGGCCTGACCGGCGTGGCGGCCAGCACGACGCTCAGTTATGTCGCGACGTCGACTGGCCTGCTGTGGTATGCACACCAGCACTTTGCCAGGCCGAAGCACGCAGCGGCGTCCTTCGTCGTCAGCATCCATCTCCCGGCCGCCTATTGCGGGGTGCTGTTGCTTGGCATCGCTCACGTCCTTCCCGTGCCGGCGGCGCCGACGTGGCGCGCCGCCGACACGCTGCTCGGGCAACTCGCGATCTACCTCGTGCTTTGTCTGCCGGTGCTGGCACGGGCCGGGTGGTGGAAGTTCGGCAAGTCCAGAGCGCCGGTCCACTGAACATACGGCCGTCTGTCAGCGGATGATGGGTGCTGACGAACGCCGACCAGCGCGCGAGCCTGCTGCTCAGGATAAGCCCAATCCAGGTCCAACGCCGATGTAGCGGCAACCACGTGTTGCGCTTGGTCGAGGCGTAACAGGTCTACGCGGGATCTGAGCAACGTCTCAGATCAAGTTGCTTTTGATGGGACAGTATCGCCACACAGTGCCGTGCTATTATCCCTCCGACAGCAACAGGAGGACGCAATGCGTACGCGGCAGCTTGGCAAGACCGGGCTGGAGGTCAGCGAGGTCGGTTGGGGTGGCGCTGGCGTCACCCTCTACGGCGGCGTCAGCGACGATCAGGTCTTCCAGACGCTGGATCGCGCCCTGGAGCTGGGCGTCACCTACTGGGATACCGCGCCGCTCTATGGCCGGGGCAAGAGCGAGGAACTGATCGGGCGTTACCTCAGCAGCATGCGCGGCAACGTGCGGCCGGTGGTGGCGACCAAGGTCGGCTACCTGCCGGAGGGCTTCGACTATAGCTACGACGCGACGATGCGCTGCCTGGAGGGGAGCATGCGGCGACTGCGCATGGACCGCCTACCCCTTGTGCAGATCCACGACATCGAACACTCCGCATTGCCCTTCATAATGAGCCGCAAAGGGGCCTACGCCGCCCTCAGCCGGATGAAAGCGGAATCAGTCGTCGAGCACATCGGCGTGTCCGGTGGGCCGCCGGAGTTGCTGCTGGAGGCGATCGAGACGCGGGAGTTCGAGACGGTCATCACGCACAGCCGCTACACCTTGCTGGATACCTCTGCCGGCGAAAAGCTGATCCCGCGCGCCGCCGAGTTGGGCGTCGGCGTGATCAACGGCGGCCCCTACGCCACCGGCATCCTGGCCACCGGCCCCATCCCCGGCGCGCATGTGGGCTACCGAGACGCCTCGGCGGCGGTGCTGGAGCGCGTCCACACCATGCAGGAGTTCTTTGCTGCCAACGGCCTGGAGTTGCGCGAGGCGGCGCTGGGGCTGTCGCTGGTCAACCCGGCGATCGCCGTCACCATCCCCGGCGCCCGCAGCGCGCAGGAACTGGAAGACAACGTGGCCGTCACCGAGGTCGACCCGGCGGAGATCAAGAAGATCCTGCTGGCCTGGCGCGAGGAGGAGCAGCGCCTGCGCGAGGAAGCGCAGGCGGCGGAGGACGACGACCGTGGCGCCTGACCGCCATCTTGCCGTCTATCCGGGCACCTTCGATCCGCCCACCTACGGCCACCTGGATATCCTCACGCGCGCCCGCCGCTTCTTCGACCGCGTGATCGTCGGCATCGGGCGCAACCCGGAAAAGCGGCCCAGCTTCAGCGTCGAGGAGCGCCTCCAGATGCTGAACGAGGCAATTGTCGAAGCCGCGCTGACGGGCGTCGAGGTGGAAGCCTTCAACGGCCTGACGGCCGACTTCGCCCACAATCGCGGCGCGGCGGCCATCGTGCGGGCGCTGCGCTCGGTGACGGACTTCGAGCTGGAGTTTGCGCTGGACATCGCCAACGCCAAACTGGCGCCGGAACTGGAGACCGTCCTGCTCATCGCTCGCCCGGAGTACACCCACCTCAGTTCCACCTTCGTCCGCCAGGCCGCCGAACAGGGCCGCCGCCTCATCCCCGGCTCCGTGCCGCCCTCGGTGGAGCAGTACCTGCGGCGACGCTACGGGTTCTGAAGCCCAATACCGTTCAGTGCGAGGCGAAGAGCAGGGCCGCGACATCAATCGCTGGCCCCACCGTTCCCCGCCAACAGCTCGCTCAGTGCTGCCAGACGTGGATCGATAACGGGAGTGTCGCGGCAGGCGCATGGCTGTTCGTTGCGGTTGACCCCGCAGATCGGGCAGAGGCCGGCGCAATCGGCTGCGTGGATCGGTTGCATCGGCACGTTCATCACGGCCTGTTGCCGTATCGCCTCGTGCAAATCGAGTTCGTGACGAGCATCCAGGGTGTAGACGTCTTCGTCGTCCTCGTCCTCCTCGGGTTCGTGGACCGGTACACCGGTGTAGACGTCGAAGGTGGAGATATACCGCTCGGCAAAGGAGAGATCGAGGTCGCTCACGAATGGTTCCAGGCAGCGACTGCATTCCAGCGTCACCGGCCCGTGCAAGCGAGCGTTGACGACGATGCCGTTGTTGACGTGCGTGAACTGCACGTCACCCTGGATGGCGCCGGCAAACGGGACATCGTCCGAGGAGCCAAAAGGCTCATCCAGGGTATAGGCGCGAGTGGCGCCGACGGGCGACTTGAGCAACTGTGCGACGTTATATTGCACCGGAAACGATGGCTCCTTCTCGCATTCAGGGTTGCCCTCATGCTACCGTGCCAGCTTTTGCACGGTCAAAAGGTGCGGCCGGCGTCGTCCGTCGCTTCCTTGACACGGCGCAAAGAGGCTCCCTATACTCAGCCCACGATGGCGTTTCCAATCGGGGGCATGGTCACACACGCGGTCGCCGGTTCGTGGCGGGGCCGCTTGCGCCCTCTGGTCAGGTCGCGCTGGGAAGGGACGTTTCGAGTGCAGCTTCTGGCATTTGGAAAACGCGAGGAAATCCCCAGCAGTTCCCACGTCTGCCAGTTGTACACGCGCGCCGACGAGATCGCCCACCTTGCTGCCGGGCTGTTTTCGGCAGGGCCGTTCCCGCACCGCGACCTGTGCGTCTACGTTGGTCCGCCGACGATCATCGCCCAGTTGGAGGCGCAGTTACGGCAACTCCAGATTGATGTCGACGCCTACAAACGCTCCGGCCAGTTTGTGTTCGTGGATGATCGTAGCGAGTACCTCGCCCAAAGTCGCTTCGACCACTTCTCTTTGCTATCCAGCCACCTGACTCTGGTGAACTCCGCCATCCGCGACGACTTTGTCGGCGTCCGCCTGGCCATGGAAATGACATGGCTGGCGGACAACGTGGCTACACCTGCTCAGATTCTCAAGTACGAAGCGATGTGCGATGCGGTCTTCACCTTTCAGCGCCAGCCGATTGTCGCCATTGCGCAATACAACTCGGCGCGTCTCGGTGAGCAAATTACCGGCGAAATGAACAAGCTGCACCCGCTGGCCTACGTCGGGCGGCAACTCAAGCGGAACCCGAGTTACCTCAACTCGGAGCAGTACTTTCTGAACATCCTCCGTGCCACACGGAAATCTGGCGACAGGTAGGCTGGGCAGACGGTGGGTGCAACGTTGGGAAGGATGCTACCCCCCCGGTTATAGCGCCGCCGTTGGGCGGGCCGTTGTCGGAGGCAGGCAAGAGACTGATCAGGCGCTGCCACTGACCGGCATCGTCGGCGATATAGGTCCAACCGTCCGTCGCCAGCATGAAGCCGTGGGCGAAGGGCTGCAGGATACCCTGCCCGTGGGTCTCAGGGGTCAGGGGCTGGCCGAGGCTGCTGCTCAACACCGGATGCGTCTGCCAGTAACTCTGGAAGGCCGCTCCAATGTTGCGCGCTGCGTTGAGAACGGGCCTGCCGGCAGCAGCGTCGCCGAGGGGCGCGGCGCGCCAGATGCCGTCGGTCGTCAGCTCATACACGACATTATCGGGGAGCGTGGCAAGCAGCTCGCCCCGCTGAAAGTCCTGGCTGACCAGGGTCGTGCGCCGCGTCGTTCCCAGCACGCAGCCGAGCGCTGATCGCACGTCGCCGCGGCTGGTGTAGATCGGCGTGAAGACGTTCGCCGGGGCGCACGGTGGTAAGAGCGCCGGTTGCTCGAGGCTCTCCGCCAGCGCCGCGGAGCCGGCAGGCGCCGTCCCCCCGTCGGCGCCGTGTTCCTGGCCGGTACCGGCACTGGCGGCGCCAAGCCGGGGCAGTGAGGACGGAGCAGTGAGGGCCGGCGCCTGCGCACCGGTTGTGGTGGCTGGACGGCTCGTTGCTGTCGTGCCATCTACCGGCATGGTGGCGCTGGGTAGGCCCACCGGCGAAGGCGTGGCCGGTACGGCCAGCACGGACTGCGAGATACTGGCCGGTCGGCCACGGGTGAACAAGCCGGCGCGAGGGACCAGGGCACGTGGGCCACCCTCCGTCACCGAGCGCGCTGCAGTCTGGAAGACGGTGAGCGTTCGTTGCAGCGTGGCGACAGTCGGGCCGGCAAACTGGGGCGTCTGCGGAACCGCTTGCGTCGCCACGGGCCCTGGCGGTACCGCTGCCAGCAGTGTATACGTCGTCGAGGGAGCCAGGGGCAGCACGGGAATGAGTTCTGCCCGTTGGGCCGATTCCCAGGTGATGTCGAAGGAAACCTGCGGCTGAAACTGCAACGTGCGCTGGATCTGGGCCTGATCGACCGGTTGTTGGAAGGTGATGAGGATAGAGGTATCGGTCGACACGTCGCTGGCGCCCGCCGCTGGGTACGCCTCAAACAGCGAAGCCGGAGGCTGCGGCGCCCGTTGCACGAGCACCACCAGAGCCAGCGCCGCCGCGAGCGACGCGCGCAGGAGTGGCCCTGGCGTGGGTACCGGCCGCGGCAGCGCCGGAAGCAATGATGCCCGGCGAATGAAGGCGCTGGGCAGCGGACGGGGATGCGAGTCGCCTGCCAGGTGGCGTAGACCCGCCGAGAGATGCTCATAAAGGTGCGCCTCCTGGCGGCAGTCCGGGCACGCAGCAAGGTGCAGTTCCAGCAGCCGGCGTTGGGTGGCATCCAGCACGTCGTCGCGATAGGCGGAAAGCAAGGCGGCGTCGCAGGCGGGAGGATGCAGGACCTTAGCCATCGAGCGGCTCACCACCCAGGGCAGTGTAGCCGGTGCGCAAGTGCTGGCGTGCCCGGAAGAGCAGTTGCTTTGCCGCTTCTTTTGAGATGCCCAGGGCGTCACCCACCTCCTCACAGGAGAGGCCCTGGCACTCGCGCATCAGGAGGGCGGCGCGGTGCCGCGGGTTCAGCTTGTCAAGCGCCTCTCGCAGGAGGGCGCGCTGCTCCCCGCGAATGGCGTCGCGTTCCGGGTTATCGTGGGAAACGTGCCCGGGATGGAAGACGGCGGCAAACGTCTCAAAGGGCTGCCAGCGGATCAACTTGCGCCGGCGCAATTCGTCGAGGCAGGTGTTCGTGGCAATCCGGTAGAGCCAGGGGGCGATATGATCCGGCGGCGCCTTGCCCCAGTTACGCAAAGCCTTTTCGAAACTGGCGACGCTCAGGTCGTAGGCGTCGTCCGGGTTGCCCACCATGCGCTGGAGATAGGCGCAGATTGGACGAAAGTAACTGGCGTAGGCTGCTTCGAAGCTGGGAGCAGCAGCCGCCTCCGGGATGGGCGCCGGCGCGGGGGCTGATCCTGATCTTGCCATATTTTCGTCCTCTGCTCAGCATACCTCGCAAGAGGAGACGAACCAGGCAGCGGGTGGTAACGCAGTCACGAAACAGGGCGGGCAGTCGCCATCCTACCTGGCCATGCCGCCAAGCCCGGTGGCGGGCAGTTGCGAGGGCAGTTGCGGAATCTGCTGATTGAGACTGCTGACATCAGTCAAGGTGATCTGCTTGGCGACAACACTATTCGTCTTCCCGCAACTGGCGGGACTGGGCAAGCCGGTAACTTGCACCGATGGCGCATTGGGAATCTCGTTGAACGAAGCGGGTGAGCCGTTCTGGTGGACGATCACGGTCCCGCCCTGCCGGTCGGTAGATTGCACGGTGATCTGGCCGTTTTGCCCGGACAGGACAAAGGTATGGTTCACGAGATTCACCTGCCCGACTCTGCCGCTATATGTTGCCGGAAGTCCTGCCGGTAAGGCGACTGCATAGAAGTCGCCGAGCTGGCTGGACTGGAAGCCGGCGGTAGTCCCGTTGCCGGTAAAGGTGGCGAGTATCGGGGTGACGGTACCGTCGGGCAAGGAGTGCAGGATGAGCAGACGAGCCGGATTGCCGCCTGCCGCCGCCAGAAGGCTCGGCGCGATTGGCAAGTTGATACTGGCCGGAAGGTTCAGGTTTATGCTGGCCGGCTGGCCTGGCCGGTTCCAGACCGACATGAAGTGTTGCGTGGCGAGAATGGGCAACTGGTTAGCGCCGGTGCAGTCGTTCGATTCACCGAGCACTGCCCCGACAGTCACCACCGCCAATGTCCCGTCGCCGCCCACGGCGCCAATCGGTGCGTTGATGGAGAGCACACCGCCGCCGCTACATTGGGCGGAGGCGCCTCCTCCGCCGGCCGCAGTGACGGGACCGGTCAGGACGTTGCAGTTGCCCGGTGTGTCACCAGCGATTGCCGTGAGTATCGGCGGGGGGAAGATATCTGGCGGCGGGGTGACCACCGGCAGCGGGCCAGCGGTTTGGCCATAAGCAACGAGGTGCAAAGGGGCAAAGTCCAGCAGCAAAAGGATGGCGATTGCCAAAACTCCGGCGAGAGCGCCTCGCAAGGCGGGATTGCTATACCGGCGCATGCGGGTGATCGTCCTTCCTGCCGTTGTCCGTGACATGGAGTATGCCGCAGATTGCCTTCATCATGCCACCCAGAGCTTACAGATATCGTTGCGACGTAGTAACGTGGTATCGTTCGCCGCGTGAACGCCGAGCCGCCGATCTCGCCATCCGTACCAGGACTATTGGCGGATGTCGCCACGCTGCGCGGGGAGCGCGCCGAGGGGATCAAGCACCCGGCCGTGGCCCTGGCCCGGTCCCTGAAGAGTGCCGCCGGCCGCAGCGTGGCCGGACTCTACATCATCCATGGTTCGGTGCTGCTGCTGCGGGCGTTTGATGCCGGTGTCGGCGTCGTGCTGGCCTTGTACACGCCGCGGCTGCTGGTCGGCGCTGAGGGCACGGCAGTTGACGCTGCGCTGCGCCAGCACGATGTCCCCCACGTCGTGGTCAGCGAAGGCATCATGCGCACCATTGTCGACCGCGCCTACGTGCCCGACATTGTGGCGCTGGTACCGCGACAGATGGTTGACCCCGCAGCGCTGCATGTCGGCGCGCAGAGCTTCTTTCTGCTCGCCAACGATCTGACGAACCCCAGCAACCTCGGCATGCTGGTGCGCACCGCTTATGGGGCCGGGGCGAACGCCCTCCTCCTGACCGCCGGCACGACCGATCCGTATGTCTGGCAGGTGTCCACCGGCTCCACCGGCGCGATCTTCCACTTGCCGTTCGTGGGGCCGGTGGCTTCCGCTGACCTGGCGCGCTGGCAAGGCCAGGGTCTTCGCACCATTGCGGCTGTCGCCGATGCCGACCGGGAGTACACCGAGATCGACTATCGTGGCCCCCTGTGCGTCATCGTCGGTAATGAGGCGCACGGCCTCACAGCGGACATTGCGGCGTTGGCGGAGACGACCGTGCGTATCCCGATGGCTCACCATCTGGATTCACTCAACGTCGCCGTCGCGGCCGGCGTGCTGCTGTTCGAGGCTCGCCGACAACGACGCTAACTCCTGTACCCAATCGACCATGCGGCGGAGCTCGGCGAAGCCGCGGCGCCAGAAATCTGGGTCGCGGATGTCTACGCCGAGGCGGGCGAGGACGGTGGCCGGGGTCTCACTGCCGCCGGCTGCGAGCATCTCCAGGTAGCGTGGGATGAAGGAGGGACCTTCCTCGCGATACATGGCGTAGAGCGCCAGCACGAGCAGTTCGCCGAAGACGTAGGCGTAGCAGTAGAAGGGCGTGTGGATGAAGTGGGGAATGTAGCTCCAGCCCCAGCGGTAACCGGGTGTGAGTTGCACGGCGTCGCCGTAATAGGGCTGGTTGGCGGCGATCCAGAGGTCGCCGACCGCTTCCGGGGTGAAGCGGCCCTGCTGGCGCGCTGTGAAGGCTGAGCGCTCGAACTGGGTCAGCACGTTCTGGCGGAAGACGGTGGCGAAAATCTCTTCCACCTTGCCGGCAACGAGCGCCAACTTGCGCTGCGGGTCGGTCTCGCGCTGGGCGAGGAGGTCGAAGGTCAACATCTCCGAAAAGACCGAGGCAGTTTCGGCCAAGGGCAGCACCGGGTAGTAGTTGAACATGGTCTGCCCGGAGGCCAGCATGTCGTGCATGCCGTGGCCCAGTTCGTGGGCGACCGTCATGACGTCGCGCGCCGTGTCGGTGTAGTTGCAGAGCACGTAGGGATGGAGGTGCGGGGAGACGCCCATGCAGAAGGCGCCGCCGCGCTTGCCCCGGCGCGGGTCGGCATCGATCCAGTTGCGCTCGAAGAACTGGGCGGCCATGTCGCGCATGCGCCCGGAAGCGACGCCGAGCGCCTCCAGCACCAACTCCCGACCTTCCGCGTAGGTAACCTTGGCCACGTCGCCGCCGAGCGGGGCGTACTGGTCGTAGATCACCAGCGGCTGGATGCCGAGCAGTTTGCCCTTGAGGGCGAAGTATTCGTGGGCGATCGGGTAGTGTTCGGCGGTCACGCGCATCATCTGCTCGACCGCCTCCGGGTCCACCTCGTTGCCGAGGTGACGGACGGCCATCGGGTCGGCGTAGTGGCGCAGGCGGTCCATGGTGAGCTTGTCCTGGACCAGCGTCTCGTAAATGAAGGTGAGAACAGGCCCCTTGGTCTCCAGACCGCTGTAGAACACGTCGTGCGCCTGCCGGCGCAACTCGCGGTCGGGTTGGTAGTAGAGGGCCAGGAGCGCCGACTGCGTCAACTCCTGCTGCTCACCGTCGCGCTCGATAGTGAAGGTCATGCCGGCAATCTGCTCGGTGAAGAGGCGCTGCCAGGCCTGGCTGCCGGTGAGGTCCTTGTCGTTGACGACCTTCTCTTCCGGCTCACTGAGCGTGTGCGTCTTGAAGAGCCGCTCGCGGGCGAGGTAATGGCGATAGCCTGCCAACGTTGGGCTTTGCATGACGTCTTCCGCCACGTCGTCCGGCAAGGCGCGCCACTCCAGGTCGAAGAACAGCACAAGATTTTGCAGTTCGGTCAACCGTTGCTCGACGTACTGCTCCAGGTCGCGGTTGGCCTGGGGCGTCGTGTCAGCCGCATAAAGCAGTCCGGCGTAGGCGGCAACCCGGTTGACGGTATCACTCCAGGCCTCGAATTGCTGAATGGCCGCCAGCAGCAGTTCCGGTTCTGGACCGCCGGCCACATTGACCTTGCCACGGTAGGCAGCGGCGAGGCGCTCCGCTTCGATCTGGGCAGCGGTCAGGGCCTCCTGCAGGCGGGGATCATCGGGTCCGGCGAACAGGTCGGACAGGTCCCAGGCGATGCCGGTGGCGCTGGAGGGAACTTCGGGCATCAGATTCTCCTTAGGCATGGTTCAAACCGACTTTACAGTGTAGGGGATTGGGCAGTTTCCTTTCGGGCGTCGGCGGAGGATATTGTGATCTGGGTCTAGCTGTCGTGACGTTGGGGGGGGATAGCCCAAGGCAACCGTCCAATCGGTGGGTGCATCGTCGAGGTCGCTGCGTTGGAAGGGACTTTGGTCGGCGTGGCCCCCGCGGAAGACGACCTGATGCACGGCCGCCTCGACGTCCCGGGCCTGGAGTTGGCGTCGCCCGACGCCACGCCGC
>DHIZ01000357.1:0-739 GCA_002404055.1 Chloroflexi bacterium UBA4733 | reverse complement strand
GAACCACGGTGAGAGTCTGGGCGAATTGCCGCTGGTCGACAACGTCAGCAATACCGACGAGGCGGTGAACACCCTTAGCCGGGTGGCGACGTAGTACGCCGGCAAGGAAGTGCGGGCGGTGATGGAGCCGGGCGACGTGGCCTTCTTCGGCGGCCATGTCCTGCACCGCTCCCACCGGAACCGCTTCGAGGACCGTTTCCGGCGCAGTTTCGTCGGCCACTACGCCAACGCCCGCAGCTACACCCTGTGGGGCTACGGCGAGGGGAACGGCAACGGGACCAACGATCGACAGATCCTGGCCCGGGGCTGGACGCATCTACCCTTTGGTCAGCCCCGCTTCGGCACGGCCTGCGCCGCCAACTTGCCGAGCCTTCGCGGGCTGGCGGCGCCTGGCGATGGGGCGCCGATGATTGCGAACATGGCGGATGGCGAGATGCTCGAAACAGCGCCCGTGGATATGGCACGCAACGATCCCGGTAGCCACGACCACGACGACTGAGGAGCGAGGCCGGGCTCGCCGAGAGGACGCGGCATGACGGCGGCGCGGCACCGGCGGCGTGATCACGGCACGGGCCACGCCAGCCTGGAGCAGCGCCGCCATCACGCCTTATCCGCGATCGCTTGCAGTTGCGGCTTTAGCCCGGTCAGCATCGCCGCGGGAGTGACGGCGTTTTTCCAAAGAGCATCGAGCCTGGGGTTGATCGCGTTATACATTTGGTCCTGATTTTGGTGTCGCCCC
>DHIZ01000343.1:431-6572 GCA_002404055.1 Chloroflexi bacterium UBA4733 | reverse complement strand
CGACGGCTACGGCTTTCGAGTGCCCGCCTTGATCATCTCGCCCTACGCGAAAAAGGGTTACATCCTCCACAACACCGCCGACTTCACCTCGATCCTCAAGTTCATCGAGCGCCTGTACGGGCTGGCCCCACTCACGACGAGGGACGAGGCAGCAACCGATCTCATGTCGGCTTTCGACTTCCAGCAAGCGCCGCGGGCGCCGAGTCAACCGGTAATAGCCGGCTTTCCCCCGGTGATCACGCGAGGCCCTTCGGTGGTCACGTTGGTGGAGATGTACGGAATGATCGGCGGGCTCGCGCTCCTGCTTCTGGCGGTGGCCGCGACGACAGGGCGCAGATGGAGAAGGGCGGTATGAGGCGCCTGGCCGTAACCATCGCGGCGATGCTCGCCGGCGCTCTGCTGGCGATGCCACATGCGGTGCTGGCGAAGGGCGCGGTCGCCGTCTACACGCCGCCCCCCAGCCCCATAGCCACGTCATTGCCCGACGGGATCACGTTGAGCGTCCCGTCCGTCATCAAGGCGGGCCGGGAGATCGAAGTGGATGCCACCCTCGCCGGCGGAGGATTTCTGCGCGCTGACGCCGGCCTCCATTTCATCATCGACAACGTCGAGCGCCGGATGGTGAGAACCGATGCGTCGGGAGTGGCGCATTTCCGGTTGCGAGGCGTGCTGGCAGCGGGGGTCCATCGCCTTGTGGTGAGCTACGCAGGCACCAGGCAGTATTCCTACTCGGAGCCCGCACGCGCCACAGCCACCTTTGAGGTGGCTCCACTCATCATCACCATCCAGACGGTGCCGCTGGTTCCTGGGGTCACGCTGACCCTTGACGGTGCCAAAGGCTATGTCACGGATGCAGCCGGCCAGACCCTGATCGGGGTGACGCGAGCCGGACTCCACAGCCTTGCAGTGACACTGCCGGCTTCGGACGAGACCTCTCGCATCACATTTGTGCGGTGGTCCGACGACAGCTGGAAACCATCGCGAGTCATCAGGGTCGTGCAGGATGTCTCCATCTCGGTCGGGCTGAGGGCGGCGTATCTGACCCCGATCGAATTCGTCGGCCTCGACAACAGTCCACTCGATCAAACGCGGGTCTCAGACGTCGTCATCTCAGGGCCCAACGCCGAGGTGATCCAGCTCCAGTACCCCTTCGATCCCATCTGGCTGCAGACGCCGATGCCCGCCAAGCATTCCGGGGAGGGCGGTCTACATATCACTCCTACCCCGTACTCGGTCAGCCAGGCCAAGTACGCCCGTCTGAACGTGGCGAGCACCGGGCAGCAGCGCTTCACGCCTGCCCCGGGGCAGACGTGGAGCATTCATTTGCTTCTGTTCACCTTGAGCCTGGGCGCCAAGGATGCGCTCTTCGGGACCACCCTTTACAACTCGATCAAGCTGGTCGGCCCGACCGGCCGCATCCAGACCGTGGCGCTCAATGGACAGAACAGGATCAGCCTCGTCCTGAGTCGCGGCAACTACAGCGCCCAGGTGCTCGCATCAGGGGTGACCCCTGTGGCGACCATCGCCCTCTCGCGCAGTCAGGTGGTGGTCATACCGGTCATCACTCCGATCGACCTTTTCACCATCGCCCTGGTCCTGATCGCCATCATGGGTGCGGTCTTCGTGGCCGGCCGCGGTAAGTTCTGGGCGGTCCGCCGTCTCTCTGCTGTGCGGGTGAGATACGGAGAGCCGATCATCCGGCGCTGGGATCTATACGCCCCACGCAGCCGGGTCTTGCAAGACGTATCGGCAGGCGTCGCGAAGCAGGCGATTCGGTTGGTGCCGCCAGGTGCGCCGTGGAAGCGGCGAGGTGCCGGGCTGAGTCCCGTGGAAGACGCGCGCGCATCAGAGCAGGCGGTCGTCGCATGGCGCGACATCACGACTTTCCCAAAGAGCTGTCTCCTCTCCCAGGCGACTGTGCACGGTCCCACAATCGAAGTGGGTCTGATCCTTCGTGGTCTTATCGATTCAAGCAAAGCCGAGCGCTTGCTGCTGCTGGTTCATCAATCCGTGATGACGCAGTGGCAACTAGACCTGATGGAGAAGTTCTCGATCCGGATTCCGAGGTTCGACCGGAATACGTTCCGCGACTGTGACGATGTCGAGCTGCAGTGGTCGGGCAATCCCTGGAATGCCTTCCCAGTGGTGCTCGGCAGCTCAGACCTAGCCCGTCGCCGTCTTCGTCGAACAGAGCTGCTGGCCGCCGGGCCTTGGGATGTGGTCCTGGTCGACAACGCCGAGGAGGCCCGCCGGTCGGGATCGAAGCCTGCGGGCGCCCCTAACAAGCTGCTGGCGGTACTCCAGGCGATGAAGGCGAGCCGTTCCTGGAAGGCCCTGTACCTGGCCTCGCCTGCTCCGCCGCAGATGCAGCCGCACGACGCCGCCGATCTCATCGATCTGCTTGGGTTGATTCTGCCCGCCGACGTCGAAAGTGACCTGGCTCGGTATTTCGCGATTCCGCGAGCGGTGCGCCCCGACGGCGATTGGGAGTTCCTTCGTCAGATGTGCGCCGACTACGTCGGCGATGGCGCCCCAGAACCAGATACAGCGGATCGGACGAAGGCCGTTTTTCAAGATGTGGTGAGGTCCCGAAAGGCCGGTCACGCAGCAGTCGCCAGGGCGCGTGCCGGCTTGAGAGAGGAACCTGCCCACGAGCAGACAGTGAGCACGCCATGAAGGCGATCAGATCCCAATGGGTGTCGATGGTGCTGGGCCTGGCGCTGGTCACTCTGGTGGTGGGGGCGGGCATCGGGTTCGCCTTCGCTAGAGCCATCGAGGCGCAGCCTCCTTCACCGGTGCGAGCGGCGTCAAGCACGGTCTTCCTGCGGATGCCATATCTCGTCCAACCCCGGACCGACTCGATCATCATCGCCTGGCTTACGCGACCTGGCGTGACGGACGCGAGCGTCGCCTACGGCCTCGGCGGGAAGCTGGATCTAACCGCGACCGTCAGGGTTCACCCGCAGGAGGACGGCGTGCTTCATAGCGCGGTGCTGACCGGTCTCAAGGCCGGGAGCACCTACTCATATGCGGTGCACTCTGGGGGCGAGGTTGCCAGCGGGAGTTTCCAAAGCCTGCCTGACAGCGGGCGGATCCGCTTCACAACCACCGGGGACTTCGGTGGGGGAACTCTGCCCGAAGTGGCCGTGGTGAATTTGATGAATCAACAGGATCCGGACCTCTTCATCACGCTCGGGGACAACACCTACGAGCGCGGCACGCTGGCCGAGATGGATCAGAACGTGTTTCCTCAATATGCGAGCTTTCTCAACTCGCATGGGGTCATCTGGGTGCTCGGCAACCACGACCACACCACCCAGCAAGGCAACCCCAGCATCACCAACTTCTTCATGCCGGACAGGAATTACTCGTTCGATGCCGGCGAGGCGCATTTCACGGTGATGGAGGGCGATGGGTCACGTGGCTACCTCCCGGGGCAGCCCTACTACGAATTCTTGAAGAACGACCTCGCCGCCCATGCCGGCGCACGCTGGAAGTTCGTCTTTTTCCACTACCCCGCCTACTCATGCGGCCAGCACGGATCGACAATGTGGGTCGACCAGTACTGGGTTCCGCTGTTTGACAAATATCACGTGGATGCCGTGTTCAACGGCCACGACCACGACTACGAGAGGATCCGCCCCGACGCAGCCGGCGTTCATTACTTCGTCGCTGGGATCGGGGGCAAGAGCGTTGACGCGATGAAGCACAACTGCTCCTTTCAACAATTTGGCGCAACCAGGATCTTCGGGGATCTCATCGTGACCGCGGACCATTCCACTGTCCGCGTGGATGCAGTTCTCACAGACGGGACGCTGCTCGATACAAGCAGCTGGAGCAAGGACGGATGATCTCTCACTTACTACCCGGCAGGCTGCAGTCACGAGCTTGGTTAGCAGCATCGGCAGGGGCGATCGTCCTGTTCCTGGTTTCAAGCTCATGGGACGGAGCCGCGGCCGGCTCGCCTCCGTGTAGCACGACGATAACGGCGACGTACAGCGTGCAGCTGTGCTTGACCCAGCCCGACGCCGGCTCGACGGTGAGCGGCGCGGTCACTGTTTCGGCAACGGCCACGATGATCCTCAGTGGCAACCTCAGGGTTGTGCGGATGGTGTTCACCGTCGACGACCCCTCCACCGGCTACACCCTGACCGACTATCAGAGCCCTTACACCTTCGCGCTGCCAACCACGAAGTGGGTGGATGGCGTCCACACACTGTCCGTATCCGCTGTGATGAGCGACAACAGCAATACGAACTCGACGAGCGAGTCGCTCACCTTCTCCAACGGGCAGAGCTCGGTGCCATCGAACAACAATCCGCCCACGATCACATCGGGCACGGCACCGGCGCCGGGAGCAAATCTTGTGGTCGCCGCGGTCGGGGACGGCGCGGGCGGTGACTCCACGGCAACCTCAGTCGTGAGCTTGATCAACTCGTGGTCGCCCAACCTCTTTCTCTACCTGGGCGACGTCTACGAAAAAGGCTCCTATGCGGAGTTCTCCAACTGGTACGACGGCGCCTTTGGCGTACTGCGCCCGATAACGGACCCAGTCATCGGCAATCACGAGTACGGAACGCGAAGGGCGGCAGGCTACTTCGACTACTGGAACAACGAGCCGAACTATTACAGCTTCGACGCCGGCGGATGGCATTTCATCGCGCTAAACTCGACCTCCCAGTACCAGGCCATCAACTGGGCCGGCCAGCTTGCCTGGCTCCAGAGCGACCTCGCCGCACACGCCGGTGCCTGCATCGTGGCCTACTGGCACCACCCTCTCTACAACATCGGTCCGGAGGGCGCTTCGGACCGGGTCCAGGACTTCTGGACGCCACTCGTCAATGCCCAGGCCACCCTGGTGCTGAATGGCCATGACCACGATTACCAGCGCTGGCAGCCCCTGGACGCCAACGGCAATCCTTCGAGTACCGGCCTCACCGAGATCCTGGCCGGAACAGGAGGCCATTCGGGGCAGGTCATACTCAAGAGCGATCCTCGCGTCGTCAAATCCAAGAGCGCGGTCTTCGGCGCCCTGCAGCTTTCACTCTCCACGACCGCGGCCCAGTTCCAGTTCGTCACGGTATCGGGCAGCACGTCGACCGTCTTCGACTCGGGCAGCATCCCGTGCCGTGGTTACGGCACGCTGACCGGCAAGGTCACTGACGCGGTGACCGGCAATGCCATCGCCGGTGCGACGATCTCGTACTCGGGCGCGAGCACGCAGACCGACATCTCCGGCTCGTACACGCTGCCGAAGGCGCCACTCGGCACCGACCAGCTCACAGTCGCCGCTCCCGGTTACACCGGCCAGAGCCAGTCGATCACCGTAAGCCCTGCAGCAACAACCACGACCGGGTTCAACCTGGCGCCGCTGGCGGGCAGCGTGAGCGGCGTCGTCACGGATGCAGCGTCTGGGGCACTCCTCGCCGGCGCCACTGTGTCGTACTCAGGTGGTCAGGCCACGACCGACTCTTCGGGCGCCTACACCCTTACCGGCATCACCGAAGGGACCTATGACGTCATCGCAAGCGCACCTGGATATGCAGCACAGACGCAGTCGGTGACAGTCGGCCCCGGCCAGGCCGCGTCTCAGAACTTCGCGCTCGCTCCGTTTGGAGTCGGAACCGTTCAGGGACAGGTGACCGATGCCGTAACCGGCTCGCCTGTGGCCGGCGCCACCGTCAGCTATGTGGGCGGCACCGCGACCTCCGACTCAGGCGGGATGTATACCCTGGCCTCGCTTCCTGACGGCAACAGCACGGTCACTGCCACACGCTCTGGGTACACGGATCAGAGCGCGGTCGTTGTCATCGCCACCGGTAGCACCACCAATCAGGACTTCGCGCTGGCACCCCTGCCAGGCAGCATCAAGGGGGTTGTCACAGACTCGGTGACCGGCGCGAAAATTGGGGGTGCGGCCGTGAGCTACTCGGGCGGAGCTGCGACCACCGACTCCGCCGGTGCGTACTCGCTGACTGGCGTGACGGAGGGGAGCTACGCCGTGAGCGTCAGCGCGGCCGGTTACAACCCACAGTCGCCACAGGTCTCCGTCGGACCGGGCGCGAACGTCGTCAAGAACTTCGCCCTGGTGCCTCTGCCTGGAACGGTGACGGGCACTGTCGCCGACATCGCCACCGGGAC
>DHIZ01000343.1:0-175 GCA_002404055.1 Chloroflexi bacterium UBA4733 | reverse complement strand
ACCGAGGGCAGCTATGCGTTCACGGCTTCCGCGTCTGGGTACAGTCCCCAGACTCAGACTGTGGCCGTCGGCCCCGCTGCCACGGTGAGCCTCAACCTGAGCCTCGTCAAGCGGGTCTTCGTCGATGGTTTCGAGTCGGGCTCGATGTCGGCGTGGACGACCAACTCCGGCATTG
>DHIZ01000214.1 GCA_002404055.1 Chloroflexi bacterium UBA4733 | reverse complement strand
TTCTTGGGGAACTACGTACGGCATGGTCCGGTCTCCTTGAAATACTTCCTCCTCATGGTACGACCGTTCAGTTCATTAGTCAAAAGGCTTCTGAGAATGCGTAGGATGCGCTCAATGATAATTACTGCGCTGGCCTTCCAGCCTAGGCCGCCGCCAGGCGCCGGTCCTTGCCCACCGGGCCCGCGGTATTGGCCTGGGGTCCATGGCATCGTTGTGCCTTCTTGCAAGTCGGGTCTCTGTCTCGCAGGGAGAGTGATCTCGTCACCCGGCCCTGCCTGGCCGCCTGTACCGCCGCCCGCCGATGCGCTGGCTTCGCCGGTGGTGTCCTGGGTGACACTGCACCCCGCCGTATCAGAACTTGACTCTTCAGGGTTCGACGCGTCTCAGGTCTGCCCACTCTCCGACAGCACGCCTCGGCGGAAGCCGAACATCCGTCCGATCTTTCCCTTGGTCTTCGCTACCGACACGGCTACAACCCTCCAAAATATGTGGAACATGAGCGATGCGGTGATGGCTGTCACGCAGTCGGCTGCGTCCCCTGTTCCAGTTGGGCCAGAGCCGTCGGATAGTCGGCATGGTTGGGATCGAGTTCGATTGCGCGTCTAATTTCCGGCAGGGCGCTCTGCCACTCGCCCATTCGCTGCAGGGCGTACCCGAGATCATAATGTGCCTGGGCCACCAGCGGATCCTGGGCAATCGCCTCTCGGAAAACGACCGTTGCCTCGGCGTCGCGCTTCTGGTGGAGGCGGATTTCACCAAGTGACAGCAGGAGCGGTACATGGTTTGCGCCCCTGCGTCGCTCCCGTTCTAGAAGCACCGCGGCTTCGTCAACGCGGTCTTGTCGATAGATCGAAAGCGCGAGGTTGACTACCAACTTCTGAGCGTCGCGGTGCTGTGGCGTCAACTCAAGAGCGCGGCGATAGGCAACTTCCGCTTCCTGATACCGCTTGAGATCCCACTCCAAGTCGCCTAGAGAACTCATGATGTATCCGTTCTCAGGAAGCACTGACGCGCCCTCTGTGTACGTCCGACGCGCGAGGTCGGGCCTTCCCTTACGCAGATAACTCAGACCGAGCGCTCGGTAGCCGTCGCCCCACATTGGATCGAAGGCAATCGCCATCTTGGCCAGGTAGGCTGCACGAACAAACTGGCGACGCTCAAGTTCTTGCCAGGCGGCCTGGGAAAAGCTTTTCGCGTTCGAGCGACTACCTTGCTGTCTTGCTGCACGCAAGCTCGGCTGCTGCATGATTTCCGCAACCTTGTCGGAGGCTGCGATCATCAACGTCTGTAAACGGTTCACGGGCGACCGCCTTAATCTCATACCTGACCCGATAGCGAGCCGCCTCAGCTTCTGGCTGAGGCGGCTTGCATGATAACTTCGGGTGAGGATCACCCACCACCAAAGACGTTCTGGAAACCCTGCGCAATCTTCGTGGCAACCCAGCCGACCTTTATTGGCAACGGGGCGCCGCTCGGCCAGGGAAGATTCTCAGGATCCACCTGCTCTGGAGTCGGTTGCTCCGGCGCAGGTGCAACGCTCTCTTGAAAGTGCGGCTCGGGAGGCGGCAATGTAATATGTGGTTCTCCCGGAAAGACAGTAAACTCGCCAGAGCCACCACCGGAGCCGCCCCCCGCCGAGGCGCTGGCTTCGCCGGTGGTGTCCTGAGTGACACTGCACCCCGCCGTGTCAGCACTGGACGCCTCAGGATTCGATGATGCATCACAGCTCGGCCCACTCTCCGCCAGCATCGCTCCGCGGAAACTGAGTTGCTGTGGGCCGAAGGCAACGGTGCTTCCGCTGGCGGGGAAGGTGTACAGCGCATCCCCGAACGCCAGCCCCGCCGTCTGCGTCCCGACGCCGCTGTAATCCTCGGTGATGACGCCGTTGCTGCCGACGTAGGTCTTCGTGTTGTCGTCGTACATCCGGCCACCCTGCCGCAGCGGGTTGTTCAAGGCTGCCTGGGTGGGCTGCTCCCCATTCAAAGGCGCCGCGTTGCCGGTGGGACAGTAGGTGTAGCTGGCGACCATTGTGCCGGGGTCCTCTAACCCCACCACATTGCCCTGTCCATCGAACAGGAAGTAGTACTCCGTCCCGTCGCTGTTGTGCACCGCGATGGGCGTGCCGGGGTGGTCGTGGATTACCGGGTTCGGTGCCCTGAGGATTTTGGTTGCCTGGCGCATTCAGCGAAGATACGCTCGACTCAAGACGGAGGTGCTTCAATCCGGCGCTGGCTGTGCTGCGCGAACAGTGCGCCTATCCGCGAGCCAAGTACCCCCGTCAGCCCGGCGAGCACTCCTGAGACAGCGGCGATGATGAGTGCGGTTCCTGGCTCCATGGCGGTGTCCATCGTCAGCCAGGACGCCAAGGCAATAACCGCCGCCGCCACGGCGAAGCCGATCCCGCAGGAGACCGAGTACCACCACGGGTGGGTGACCATGAAAGACAGAATATGGGGCCGGTAGCGCACGACGAGCCACACAAAGAGCCCTATCGAGACCACTGCGGCGCCGAGCGCCCATGGACCGACGAGACCACCCCCTTGCTGAAGCACCAGCACCACGTAGACCGGGAAGCCCAAAAACAAGGCCCAACCAGCACCAATTGCTACAGCCATACGCACGTGTTGCCGCTCCTTCCACCATCGGGCCATAGGGAGTCCCTCCCCTGTTGCGCGTGCGGAGACACAGGCCGGTAGGACCACAAACGAACGACCCGACTTTGCTGGTCAGCCACGGAACGCTCCGTTCGGCACGTAACATTGGACGAGCGTCGCCACGCCCTGGAGAAAGTTCCCAACTCCGCCGATCACGAGCGCTCCCGCCACAGGGCCAAGGACAACCGTGGCGAGGAGGCCGATGGGGTTCGACAAGATGTATACGCCGAGTGAAAGACCGGCAAGTGTTACCGCGATCCCGCCGGCCGTTCGTCCAATAGCTCCTATCACCTGTCCCCGGCTGCATGCGGGCGTCACCTCGGCGGCGAAGGACACGGGACCGGAGGAGGCCGATGCCGCACCACCTTCACAGGACGCGACCGTCTCTACCGGCGTGTCGCCGTTTTGCAGCGCCGCTGTCTGCGTGCCGACGCCGCTGTAGTCTTCCTTGATCACGCCGGTGCTGCCGACGTAGTCTTTCGTGTTGTCGTCATAGACGCTGGCGCCCTGCCGCAGCGGATTGTTCAGCGCCGCCTGGGTAGACTGCTCCCCATTCAATGGCACCGCGTTGCCGGTCGGGCAGTAGTCGTAGCTGCCGACCATTGTGCCGGGATCTTCGATGCCTACCACGTTGCCTTGCCCATCGAACAGGTAGTAGTACTCCGTCCCATCGCTGTTGCGCTCGGCCACTGGCGTGCCGTAGGGATCCCGGATGAACTGACTACTGGCCGGCGTGTTCGGCGTATTGGTGGTTCTGCCGGCCAGGCCTAGTGGCGAGTAGGTGAAGCGTTCGGTGTAGGTCGTGCCGCTGTCCGTCCAACTGCGGCTGGCCCGCTCGCCCTGCCCTGGTCCCGTCCAGGCCATGGTCACCGGTTCCTGGCTGGTGTTGCTGATGCTCTGTGTCTGGTTGGTCGGCAGGTAGGTGATTGTCAAGGGCTTGCCCGTGCCGTCGCCGTTGTTGCCGGTCTGGTTGCCGCTTGGCCTGTGTCCGTTCCTCGGCACGCTTGATTATGGGCTGTCATTGTCGCTCGCTTCCTCACAATAAATGGCAAGAAGGAGCGTAAGGCCCAGCGAGTTGAGTCGTCCAAGCACATCCGGGTGGAGAAGCACCGTCGCACTGCCGGGTGGCACGAAATAACTGACGTAAAGCTCCCCAACGGCTCCGTCTTCGACAATCCGGCGGATCGCCGGCGCGCTGGCGCCGATTCGGTCCAGAAGGTGCGCGACGTGCTCCTCGACTGTCGCTGTCTCGGGAAGCTCGGAATCCAGTCCCCAGGAGCCGCGCGGTCGCGTGCGCTCCGGGTATCGCGGCATGGCATCGCCCTTGCGATGGGATCGGGTTGGCGGCAGTCCAAGGGCATCGGTGACGACAGACGGCTCCAGATCCTTCCCGAGGAACCGGATTCTCGCGAGTACCGGCATGGCATTGCTCCTGTCAAGGCAGTTCGTCGTAAATGTTCCCGAGGTACTCGGCAGATCGTGGATCGTAGACATCACCATTGGTAAGGTCCACGACAACGTCGGGGTTGCCCGGAATATCGCCTTTGAGTTCGTGAACGGCGTAGCGAAACTGTTGCCGTGTCACACCCAGGGCATTGAGGATTTTCGATTGGTTCGTAGAGAACCGGTTGCTGGACAGCACCTGCTGGTCCTCGGCGCCCGAGTTGCCGCCGTTGCCGCTTGGCGGTGGCGGAGGGGTGGCGAAGACGGCGCTCGCGATCGCTGGTCCCTCCGGCGTGGGGACCACCACCTCGCCGTGCGCCAGCGCAATGATCGCCAAGCACGCCGCATTGACGAGTTCGCCCAGGAAGGTCCCGTTGCCATTGCTGAGGCACGGATTGTTGCTTGCCGCATTGCTTACACGCGTCGGCGTGCCGCTGTAGTCGGGGGTAATCGTGCCATCTGGCGCGAAGAACATCTTGGTCGGGTCGTCGAAGGGCACCGCGCCCTGACGCAAGGGTTCTGCAAGCCCGACGGTGGTCGGCTGGACCGTCGCCAGGTCGGCCTGGTTGCCCGTGGGGCAGTAGTCCCAGGCCGCCTGGATCACGCCGGGGTCCTCCAGCGCCACCACATTCCCCTGCCCATCGAACAGGTAGTAGTACTCTTGCCCCGTGCTGTACCGCTGGGCGATCGGTGTCCCGTAGGGGTCGCGCACGATCCAACTCGTGACGCTGCTCGTCTGGGAGGGCTCGTTGATGCCGTTGTTGCTGTAGCCGGAGAGGCCCAGGAGGCTGTAGCTGTAGCTGGCCGTGTAGTTCACGCCCTGGTCGGTCCAGGTGCGCTGCACCCGCTCCGCCTGCCCCGCCCCGGCCCACGTCATCGTCTCCGCATTCTGGTTGATGTCGCTGATGCGCTGGGTCTGGTTGGTCGGGTAGTAGCTGATGCTCAGCGGTTTGCCGGTCCCGTCGCCATTGTTGTTGATCTGGTTCCCGGCGGTGTCGTAGGTGTAGGTGGTGAGCGGCTGGGCCACCCCCTGGCTGTCGTAGGCCTGGATCGTGCTGATCTCGCCCGCCGCGTTGAAGACCAGATCGCTCTCGTTGCTGTGGCTGTAGCCGCTCACCGGGTCGGCGGTGATCTGGGTGCGGTTGGAGTTGCCGTCGTACTGGTAACTGTAGTTGTGGACGTTGGTGCTGGTGTTGGGCTGGCAACACACCGTCCAGTTGGTGAGGCGATTCAGCTTATCATACGTGAACGCGCCGGTCAGGTTGGCGACCGAACTGTTGTTGGGACTGGTCATGACCTCGCTGTAGCCCTGCGGCAGCAGGGTGTCGCTGCCGCCCTTGGCATAGTTGTAAGTGAAACTGGTGAGCGTGGTGCTGCCGCTCATCCCAGCGATCGTCGCCAGGCGCTGGCTTGCGTCATAGCTCTGGCTCATGACGGTGTTGTCCGGGTAGGTGGTGCTGGTGCGGTTATGGTTGGCGTCGTAGGCGAAGCTGGTGGTGCCGCTGGGGTCTTGCAGGCTCGTCACCAGGTTGAGCGCGTTGTAGCCGTAGTTGACAGTCAGCGGGCTGCCGGGCACACTGGCGCTATCGGTCATGCTCGTCAGGTTGCTGACGGGGTCGTAGCCATAGCTGAAGCTGCCGCCACCCAGGGAGGCTGGTAGCGTCTTGGTCGTCTGGCGGTGGCGGGCGTCGTAGGCGTAGCTGGTCGTCCCGGTGCTATCCGCCATGCTCAGAGGGCTTTCAGAAATCATATAG
>DHIZ01000024.1:56779-56951 GCA_002404055.1 Chloroflexi bacterium UBA4733 | reverse complement strand
GCGCTCGGAGGCCAGGTAGCGTCCTTCATCCAGGAGTGTAGCATAGACCTCGGCCGGAGCGGCGTCCACAAAGCGCGATCCGTGGAGCACGTCCAAAACCGCCTGCCGTTCGGTGGGGACGAGGGCGCGGGGATGGGGCCGCGCGTTGGGAGGGGGGAGCGGGCCGCCGGGT
>DHIZ01000024.1:46678-56572 GCA_002404055.1 Chloroflexi bacterium UBA4733 | reverse complement strand
GCCGCCTGCACGCCCACCTGGGGAGCCAGGGCGACCGCGGCGTCCATCATGGCTGCTGTCCAGGCACTGCGCTGGACAGTGTCAACGCCAAGAGCGATGAGACTTTTTTTTGGATGTCGATGATGGCCTCGGCGGCGGCGAGCTGCCGGGTCAACCGCTCGTTCTCAGCTCGCACGGCTGCCAGCGCGGTCGCCTCAGGGGAAATGATGGGCGGACGGCCGCGCCGGTGCGGCGCCAATGCCGTCAACGTGCCGTCCTGGCGTTGCTTGCGCCACGTCGCCAACTGCGAGGAGTACAGTCCCTCCCGCCGCAGGAGTGCCCCCACCTCGCCTTGCGCGCAGCCATCCGCTTCACACAAGATGCGCACCTTATAAGAGGCCGACAGCTTACGCCGTCGCGCTTGGGCGGGCACTTCGAAGTCGGGAGTTCCATGGATACCGTTGCGGGATGCCAGCGTCGAGCTTGTCACGATGCTTTTTCCTTCCCCGCCCTGTTCATTTCTACACTATTTTCCGGGGTCTCCGTGTCTCACTCTATATTGACAGATAGGGGAGATCGAAGAAATCCTGTGGGAGACTGATGTTGCTCCGCAGGGCGCCACGCGATCAATGCTCCGACTCCTCGGGCCATGGGGTGGGGGACGGTTTCATTCGTACACGATCCGCGTTCGTGGTGGGCGCCGCGTCACATACGGGTGAGTATGGCCGAGCAAGCGCTGCTGCGAAGGGTACACCTGCAGAGAGTGCTTACGCCGTTCTGGAAGGGGTGAGACATGGACGTGGAATCGGTATGCCACTACAGCGTCGTCCGGTACGTACCCGACCCTTCCCGCAACGAACCGAGAAACATCGGCGTACTGGTGGTGTGTCCGGAGGCCGGATATGCGAGGGGGAGATTCTCGCTCAGCCGAACCTATCTCGAGCCCACCTCAATCAAATTCCGCTTTCTACGCGCCGCCATTCAAGGGTTCGGCCTTGACTTGCCCGCAACCGCCGGCTCCGACTTCGAAGTGAGCGCGACTGACCGGCTCGATGTGGCGCAACTTCGTGGCTACTATGAAGAGGCTGGCAATATTCTTCAGTTGACTGCCCCCTTGCCCGCAGTCGGAGATCCGCAACAGGTGTTGGACGACGTCTATAAGGATTTTGTTGCGCCACGGATTGGGGGGGCAAACACGGTTTGGAACAGGGGGGCAGCAACGCAAGTCTTCCGACGTGTGTTCAAACGGAATCAGCTCGACGACTGGGTCGTGTCCGCACCGGAGGTGAAGCTCGAAAACCAGCCATCCTTCGTGTTTGACGTTGGCATCGGCAACGGGAGGCTGCACGCCGTGATCGAGAACGCGTCGTACAGACAACAGGATGCCCAACGGCCAGAGGAACTCGCCGCGTGGATGGCATTTGCGTACCCCATCGTACACCGAGCTACCGGCGCCACGGGCATATTCTTTGTGGAGACGGGAACAAATCCCGAATCACATGCTCGTCTTGACCGGCTCAAAGAATGGACCAAGCCGACAGGAATTCAGGTCTATGAAGCATCCTCGGCGCCAGAGGTTGCGCAGGAGCTCGCCAGCAAGCTCAAGCTGCGGCATTGGCACTCCTAACTGAGCAAGACTATCAGGATGCGATTGTTGCCTAAGGCACGGCTGTCCCCAGCGCCGGGCCAGATCCATGTGAGTCAACGACGTCTACGTCATAGGCCGTCATACTTCTCCACCCAACCGAATATACACTGGCGTATCGTGCACCAGTTTCCAACACTATATCCGATGAGATACGAACCGTAGGTCCCGTCGAGAATCGATGAAATCGCGCCCATGCTAGGAACGCGGCGACCGTGAGCGGTTTGGGACCAAATGGGGCAATCAAGAACGCATACTGGGAAAAATGGCGCTGCTCCGTGAGTGCCACATCGACCACTCGCTGCAAATACCGACTCGCGTGGCTCGGCGAGAAGACCGAAACGTAATCGTCACCTCTATGGCGCGCTCCACTCACAAGCGAGTAATTCGCTCTTAATGCACTGAGTGACGTAAATACGTCGCCGTTATACAGAAACGCGACTACATGACGGGCGATGGATGGGGACAAAGCCTCTTGGTAGGTCAGTTCCGCATCGTAACCATTGCCTGCTACAAATACTATCACCTTTCCGGCCTCGCTAGAACGAAGCAAGTCTGCCGGAGAACGCGCTCGGAACGCGCCTGCGACGCTCCCGGAGGTCTCTGGGTACGCAAGTGGGGGATATTCGCTAGCCCAGTTATAGACAATAACAATCCGACTGACGTCAAACTCTCTCGTATCACTCAACGGATGAACGAGAGCAAGCAGTCACAGTATCACAACCCGCGGCAAAGGTGAAATGTCGACAAACAGGTCAAAACGCTCGCCGCCGAAGATATGGAGCGATTCTCGGACGCTCGAACGAAGAGCTAATTCACTCTCCTCAGGATAACGGATAGAAAGCGGGCGGACATCAACCTTCACCTCTGAAAGAATGCTTCTAGCAGTCTCGAAGTTTTGATCTCGTACATCGGCCAAAAGTCTCCGCTGTTGATCGCCTTGGAGTTTCAAAAGACGCACTACGATCGAGGATCTCCGAGCTTCGGGAACAAATGACTTTATGAGATCTGCAATCCGACGAACGCACTGAACAGACCTATCTTCATAATTGGGCGAAAGGACAATCAAGCAGCGGTTGACAGATTCCACAATGGCCTTGGTGAGTTCATCCTCCGACAGTTCATTCATCACTTCGTGATACCTCTTGGCGTAGCTTATCTATCACCTTCACTTTGGTCGCCTCTTCGAACAGGAGTCGAAATCTGGTAGATGTAACACTTTCCTGCTCAGCTGATATCCTAGATTGGCCCCGAGGAAAAGGTCCCCGATAGGTATGCCCTCCTTCAACTGGACAGCCCTGCTGGGGTGCATACCATAGAATAGGCAGCGAGTTACTCGGGCAATTTTGCCTGGTGACCAACGTCCAAGCACCGGAACGAAAGCCCAGGGATACGTCGCCATCGCTGTTAGATCGCATCCTATCGAGGACCGGATCGTGAGCCAAAACATCCTGCGCCAGCCATGAGCAGAGACCTTTGATGGCTTCTCTGACTGCTCGATCCTGGACAAGCATACAGCTATCTGCTGTTATCTTGAAGCGATCGTCGAAGAATAGGGCGTGGCGAATGTCTATAGATGGCAAGTACTTGTTGCCGATCTCGGATTCGATGGCCCGCCGCGCGTCGGAAGTGTAGACTTGTATAAGAACGATGATCTTCGGTCGACGAGCGAAGTCGGCGACTAGATCCAGGACACTGCAGTAGCGCTTCAATTCGGACTTTAGAGACTGCCCGCTCAGGGAATTGTCGACAAGCAGAATCCAGTGTGGCTTAGAGAATAGCCGGTTTACGACTTGTTGTGTTTGTGCAAGCATTTCTCCTTGTGCATCTGTGAGTCGCAGGAGTTCGCTTACCATGTCCGCTAGACTAACAATGCGATCCTCTGGTCTGTCTAGCCGTCCGGGAATAGAATTCCCGTGAATAAAATCATCTGTCATACCGGCAGGATCAAGCTCGAAGATTTTGAAGCTGTCGAGAAATGACTCCTTGGTCTTACCTTGGTGGTAACTTTGGGCAACTTCCTCAAACAGGAATTGCCATGATTCTTCAAGAAGATGCCTAGGAAGGTATATAGCGTTTGCAAACACGGTGAGGGCTGCTCGTTTGTGTTCGTCGGGAACATAACTTAATGCTCGGCGTACCCTCTCGTAGTAGTTCGTTCGTGGCTGGAGTTGATTGATGTATGGATCAGTTTGCTCGATCGCCTCGACAAACTCGAGTTTACCCACAATATCCTCCTGGGTTAGAAAGAGGGAGTCATGGAACGAGTGATTCCGCTCTAATGGGCAGGTCATTTCTACCTCCTTACTCGACTTTGGCCATTTTTGGGGTGGGCTGAGCGGTTGGGTAGGGTCGTCATATCTCTTGCAGGACGGAAGACGATGTCGACCCGAACTCTGACTATACCACGACTTTTCGCGGCGAACGCGCCAGAGTTTTCGCGCCGAGTATGGCTCTTAGTACGCGTCCACACAAGTCGGGTGTGGAATATTGGGGCTGGCTCTCCTGGCAGGATTCCATACCGCTCTTGTGTTGACGTGTACTTAGCGCAGGGCTGGTGGCCAGCGCGCTGCCGTTGCCAGGCAAACGGACGGTAGCGGCGACGTTGCGGGTGGCGGGGCTGGCCGTCAGCAGCATCCTGCTGGGCCTGCTGCTAGCGGCGTTCGTCCCCACGGGGCCGATCGTGGTGGCGTGGATGAGACGATCTAGCGGCGACGGGGGGCGCGGATCGCGGCCAAGTGCATCTACCGGGATGCCGGTGCCTTCGAGCCGTTCACACTTCGTGAAAGCCAGCGGGTTGCGCTGGGTGAGCTCGCTGCTGCTCGTCTCGATCGCCTGGGCGGGGCGGGTCTGGTCCCTCCCGTTTCTCACTCACCGCGGTTGCGCCGTCCGAGCGCTACGATGCGGAGCGGGGACGGCACCACAAGACGCTGCCCGACTAGGTTCGGCAGTTGCTCCTAGTCACGCGCCTTTGGCAGGCTGACCGCGTCGTCGTCGCGGTGGCCGACAGCGCCTGCACCTCTACCCGATCCGATACGCAGTTCCAGGAGGGAAGGAGTTAGCCGCTTGAAACATTAGGCCAGCGGTAATGTGTTACGGCCTCTTCCTGCAATTTTCGACGCACGTCGGTAGTCCTTTTGACAGCACGCCAACCCAGGTATCGCCTAAGAAGGCGAGCTCTGTCACTCTCCGGGTCAAAAAGGGGCGCAGGGCCGAACAAGAGTGTCGGATTAACGTATGGGTCAATGTTCAAGATCCTACACTGTTCGATCCACCATTCCTCAAGCTGGCGACCTTCTTGTTCAGTTATTACATCTTCTACGACTGCAGGCGGCATGCTGGCGCGTGGGATGCTCTCTTCATTCACTGTAATGCTACCTTCTCTCAATCTTAAGTGGGATGTACCACCCCTCGGTACCTGCCAACGACTATCTCTCATCGAATACCGCTTCCGCCAAAATATGCACCTAGTCGCTGTTATCACGATCATCAGTATCGCCACACATCAGTACTACAGCATCACTTCTAATGGGGCCCCCCTGGAGCGCACCGGCGAGCAAAGCAGCCGGGCAATGCTCTCCCAACAGGTGCAACCGAGCGCCGTGGGGGAAGTGAGTCCGAAGGATTGGTGTGGCTGTCGACGACTGCCAATTCGGCACGTTGAGGCGTAGCGGTCTTCGGTTACGGCGCACACCTTCTACTCTCCCATGGGCAAGTACCGCACGCCATTCATTTAACCGAATCTAACCAGCTACTGACGCCACTGGACCATACGCCTCATGACCGGACCATATTTGGCTACTGCCGTTGATCGCCTCACCTCGCCTCTGGCAGAGCCGATCGAGATGTTATTCGGACCCGCTTGGTTACGGTCGCGCCGGTTGCGTTCCCGCTATCAACGGTCGGGCAACTGTATCGGCAGACGAGTCGTCACGCGACTTAACCAACAATGGTGGTATGTGCGGAGTGCTCCGTAGCATTGTGCGTCACAGCCTGCTTGCAACACACGAGCGTTCACTGCTCCAGATGACACACATCAAGGCTGATGATTACCAAGTGACCTACGACGCACACCATTGTGGCGCACACGTATGCGCGCCCCGAACTCCGAGCGGTGTCCAAGTGATAGAATCCTTACCAGGACAGGGCCTGTGGAAGGATCAATGCTCGCTTGGTTTACTGCAAAATCTGCCGCATCCGAGATCTCCAAACAGCGCGTCTTGCCGCACAGGTCGGTGCGGACTTTCTTGGGCTACACGCCATTGACGGTCTTCAGGAAACGCGAGCGGTGACGTACAGGCGCATTTCCGCCGAGATGCGCTGTTGGTATCCACATACCAAGACTGTTCTCCTTACAAAGGTAACCTCTTTGAGTCGAATAGTACAGATGTTACTCAGAACGGGCACCACTCACCTTCAACTACACCGGCAGTGGCAGAGAGGTACATTAGAAGCGCTCTTGGCGGAGCTTAGAGGAGCCGGTCTCGAAGGGACCAAAATCATTCAGGTGGTAGATCCAGGCGAGGCTAGCGCCGTCCATGCGATTGGGGCGACACGTGATCTTGTAGATTTCTATCTGTTTGATAACTACACAGGCGGACAGGGAACGCTCGTTGATGAAGCCAAAGCGCTAGAGGCGAAAGGACTTTGTGGTAGGGTACCTGTCATTTTGGCGGGAGGTCTGACGGTCGCGAACGTTCAGGACCGAATTAGATTAATTGGTCCGTTTGGCGTTGATGTGCAAACTGGCGTTGAATTCAGGAATACTTTGGGACAACCCACTAAGGTCAAGAACCCGGTACAAATGGCGCGCTTCATCGACTCCGTAAAAGGTCGCGATTACCGATCTGTGGCACTTGCTGCGAAGTGGCCGGAGTCTTATCATAGCGTATCTCTGGCACTGAAGGACGTGACGTCGGAGCAGTTGGAGTCAGTAGTAGGAGACTTCCTGCCAACTGGCCTAGACAGATTCCACCTCGACCATTCCGATGGATCCTTTTCACCTCCGACACCTCCTACGCTGCACAATTCCGTCAGCAGCCTCTTTGCTTTGGCGCCCAATCTTCCCTACGATGTGCATTTTCTCACAATCGATCACATGATCATCCCCAAAGTAATTGCAGAGTTCCAGGCTAGCAATCCACACCTTGGAGTAGTCTTCGCGCATGTCCAAGCTGAGCGTGAGCCATCCATGGAGTCATTACGCGTCGCGCTTCGCGAGGCAGAAAGCATGGGAGCTTTGCCAGGCGTGGCCTTGGAAGGCAGCCGGAGTGGTATAGGGTGTCTGGAGGATGTGATCCCCCGGGTGCTTGACTGGGGTATCAGTAACCTGTGTGTTGTAGGACCGTCTGGCAGGGCAGCCGACTCGACATACCGGCACAGGATATCGCAGGTGATAGGTACCCTGAGCGGCACGCATCACTCCCCGCCTCCTCGCCTCTGGGTGGATCGAGACATGAACGCTCGGCGTGCACGACTGTGCGGTCAACTTGGCGTGAGCAATGTCATTGCGGGCCATTATCTGCTGCAAGCTCGATCACGACGCGAAGCGGTTGATACTCTTCGTAGCTCGCTCGCCGGGGCGTGACACAGATCTAAGACAGGTGTCAGGCCAGGCGTGGGCTTGCATGAAAGGTTAGGACGGTCCACCAGAGGCGGCGACGGTAAAATGTCATGCCGTTTGAGCCATGCCTAACGCGCATGCCCCTCGGCCGGAGGTGCCCACGTTTTGCGAAACGGACCGGAAATGCTCCACGACCCGATGCCGTCGTTGTGAATCCGACCCCGCTTGCCTACATCGCTTTTCCGGCTGGCTGACGGCGAATGACAGACGTTATCCGTCAACCACTTCGAGTCAATCACTGCTGCAGCCCGCCGGGGTTAACATGACCGCTCTCGCATGGTGGCCATAAGGTGGTGCCGGTCCAATCTCCTGTAGCCGATCATATACGGCCTTCTGAGCGTCCGCACCGAGGGATGTTCTACGTCCGTCTCCAACTCGGGATGCGCCGCATTAGCCGAGTTGACCTCGCCGTTCACGTGTCGTCTCCCTTTGCGTCGTCCCGCCCCATCCGGTACTTGATGTCGTAGTTGATGATGAAGTCCAGCTCCTCCTCGCTGAACCCGTAGTGCCGGGCGAGCACGCGGTCGATCTCGTCGATGAGGGGCTTGGAGTACTTTGGGTAGAACTCCTCGTAGGTTATGCGGCCCTTGACCGTTGAAATCTGCTTGGTGAGTGCTCTGGTCTGGAGATCGGAGTTTAATCGCGACTGTAGCTGCGTTAGCGCTTCAAGGGCGCCGGTGGAGAACTCAGGTCCAAGAGGCATTCGGTAGACGTCAGCGTAGCCGCAGTGGAAGCCGTCAGAGTGGCATCGCCAAAACCAGTAGAACAGTGAGCTGTTGAGCAGCGCACAGATCGCCGCTCGACTGCGCGCGCGCAGCCTGAACTCCTTATAGTCTTCCGACTTGCCGGGCCGCCCAGAGGGGTCCACGAATAGGGGCGCCGCATCTAACGCCTTCACGAAGTACCTAACAATGCGATGGACGAAGATCGGTTGCGCCGACTCGTCAACCGACGTGGCGACGAGCGGTCCGATCAACTTGGCCAGGATGGATGCTTCCATCTCATTGCTAATCTTTGGAATGACGTCCCGCCGTCCTGTGTCATCCCGCTGCCGGGGTGAACCGAAGACCGTGGCGGCTAACAGGGTCGGTCGCTCGTCGGGAGTCCAGCGGCGGTAACCACCCGCGAACACCTGGGGCATCGGCCTCCCAAGGCGAAGCAGGATGGTTAGCCTTTGCGCAACGCTGTCGAAAAGCGAGCTCGGGCGCATATCGAATGAAGGCGTCCATGTCGCGGCAGATGTCACCACAACCTCACGCAGTGGCTGCATTCGAGCGGTGCATACAAGGCTCAGGGGTACGATAAGGCCAGATAGGGATCTCGCGTGCTGCAGAGCGAGAGATCGTTCAACTACGAAGGCGTACAGGTTGCCGCATTTTTCGGTCGAGTACCCCCGAGCGGCGTAGGCGGACCGTACCTTCGCGTACTCCACATACGGTGGGTTCCCGATCACCACGTCGAAGCCGCCCTTGTCCATCACGCCGTAGAACTCCACCAGCCAGTGGAAAGGTTGATGGCTGGCACTCCAGTTGGCGAAGCGTGGGGCGAAGTCCTTCTGGTCGGCGGTGATGCCGTATTCGGCGGCCAGATAGCCGTCCAGTTCGGCGCTCAGCGCGTTGAGTTTGTCGCGCAGCGCCGCCTTGGCGCCTGACAGCAAGCCGGGTTCGCCGAGGTCGGTCTGGAGGGTGCGGAAGGCGGCGAACTGGTGCTGGGTCTCCGCCAGGCGGGCGTTGAGGCGCGGCATCGTGTCGTCGAAGTCCATCCTGAGCTGCTGACCGCCGCCGATGGCCTGGCGGACCTCCTCCGCCGTGGCGTAGCCGACCAGGGTGTTGCCGGCGCGGATGTTGAAGTCGATGTCCGGCAGCGGCTCCACCTGCTCGCTGCGCTCCACCTGCGCCGCCAGCTTGAGGAAGAGGCGCAGCTTGCAGATCTCGACAGCTTCTTCCATGATGTCCACGCCGTAGAGGTTGTTGAGGATGATCGACTTCAAGATGAAGTAGCGCTGGTTGGGGTGCGTCTGCGCCGCCTGCAAGGTGCGGCGGAAGTCGCGGTAGCGCTGCTCGCCCTGGCGCAGGCGGTCGGCGTCGTCCACGAAGCCGCGCATGCGCTCCAGGCAGGCTTCGTAGAGCGGCTCCAGGATATTGAGCGCGGCGAAGAGGAAAGCGCCGGAGCCGCAGGTGGGGTCGAGCACGCTGACCGTCGTGATGGCCTGGTAGAAGGCGCGCAGCAGCTCCGGCCCTTCGCAGTTCTCGATGGCGTCCTGGGCGAAGCGGCGGATATCCAGGTTGTGGGTGATCAGGTCGTCAATACGCTGGACCGTGCCGGCCCGCAAGGTCTCCCGCAGCTCCAGGCAGCGGGTGCGGCGGGCGACGTGCTCGCGCCAGATCTCCGTCGGCAGGGCGAACGGTTCGGCCGCTGGGCGGTTCCAGCCCTCACGGCGGCTGACGTCTTGTACGCCTGCCGCGATGTCCGGCGGCAACGGCTCGTCGACGCCTTTCTGGACGCTGGCGTAGATGTAGTGGTCGGGGGCTTCCTGCAACAGTCGCCAGAGGGCGCTGCCTGGCTGGAAGGCGATCTCGCACTGCTGCTCGGCCGCCTGGAAGAGGTGGGGGATGACGGTGTTCTTGGCGATGTACTCGGTGATGTC
>DHIZ01000024.1:30188-46580 GCA_002404055.1 Chloroflexi bacterium UBA4733 | reverse complement strand
TTCTCGAAGATGTAGCCGAGCACGTCGGGGTTGATCTCGTCCTCGTCGCGCCGCGGCCGCTCGTCGAGCTGCCACTGGTAGGCGTCGAAGAAGTCGAAGACGCGGGCGAACGCCTCGTCCGGGATGGCGATGGCCGGGTAGCGCTGTTCGAGGGTGTGTACGTCGAAGAGACCGCCGTTGAGGTAGGGGACGTTGCCCAGCAGCGCGTCCAGGTCGGCGCCACGTCCCGCCTTCGGTTGATCTAACCCTTCGTGGAAGAGGCGCAGCAGGAAGTGCCGGTAGAAGGAGAGGAACTGGTCCTGGCCGGCCTGCGCCTGCATCGCCTCCAGCCGGTGGCGTAGGTAGTCGAGGTCGCCATCGAGGAAGCCGCGCTTCTGGATGAAGTAGACGAACATGAGCCGGTTGAGCATGAGCGAGGCGTACCAGGCGCGGTCGGCGTCCAGCGCCTGGATGCCCTCCACGAAGCTGGTGAAGGCGTCCAGTTCCGCCCGGAAGCGCTCGTAGAAGCGTTTGGTGACTTTCTCCACGTCGAAGGCGGCGCGGACGCGACCGCTGACGTCGACGGAGCCGATGCCGCGCTCTTCCTGCTCCAGGGTGAAGACCAGCTCGTTGAGGGCGCGCAGCAGCAGGGCGACGTTGCCGCCGCGCGCATAGCGCTGCTCGCGCCGGGCGGCCGGCGTGCCGAGGTCGCGGCGCACCCACTGCCAGACCTGAGCACTGCCGGCCTGATCGACGTAGATGATGAGGTGCAACTGCTGCAGCCGGGTGACGCGGTTGTCGATCTTGGCGCGGACACTGGAGTTTGGCAGCGCGCCGTCGGGACCGGGCGAGCAGCGGTAGACGGTGAAGTGCGCCTTTTCGGCGACGGGTTGCAGCGCGTAACTGAGGCCATCGACCGTGACCGGCAGCGGCGCGCCAGCCAGGCTGTTCCAGCCCAGGCGTTGGGTGAACAGCCGGCGGAAATCGCCGCCATCGAGGTAGGGGCGGATAGTCGCGGCGTCGAGCAGGGGCATGTCAGTCTTCTCCCGTGGCGAAGAGGCCGAGCGAGCTGATGATGCGCGGCTCCCGGCTCTCTCGCTCTTCTTCTATACGACAGAGCCGGCCGTCCTCGCGCAGGCCGATCACGACGTCGGCCAGCTCCCGATCGCCGATGCCGCTGCGTAACTGACGATTGAGGGTGTCCGTGGCCGTTGGCAGCAACGGCGCGCCGAGGATGTCGTCCAGGGCGCGCTGCAGCTCCGGGCGGTCGAACAGCGTGCCGCGCGACTGCTGGGCGTAGCGCATGAGGCGCTGGTAGGTGCGGAAGCGGGCGCCGGAAGGCCGTCCCAGTTGCCCGCCGGTATGCTGCTCCTCCTGCGCCAGCAGTTCCACGCCGCGCGTCACCAGCTCGTGGTGCTGCGGCTGGCGGAGGTGCGCCGGCGTCTGCGGGTGGCAGGCCGCCGCCTGGAGGATCGCTAACTGCGACTCTGTGACGCTGCGCCCTTGCCGGTCGATCCAGGCCAGTGCGTCGTTGTCGTCGGCGGTGCGCAGATAGAGCAGGACGCCCTCCGGCGAGCCTGGACTGGCCGTGTATTCCCGGCTGGAATAGACGACGTTGGGCAGCGCCGCGATCTTCTTCTCCAGGCTGGGGTCGGCGTCGATGGCGTTCTTCCAGATCTGGTAGGCGAAGGAGGCGAGGTCCACTTCGCCCTCGGCGTCGCCATCCAGGATGCCGGCCTTCTCGTGGTAGAGGTCGAGCAGCGGCTGCATCTGTAGCTCGTCCTCGAAGAAGGCTTCGTCGGCGCCCACCACTTCCGAGTTCTGGCGCAGACGCTGGCGGAGGCGGGTGCGCAGACTGATCACGCGCTCCACGCCGTCGGCCGGCAGGAAGGTGGCGCAGACGATCTGCTCGGCCTGCTGGCCGATGCGGTCGACGCGGCCGGCCCGCTGGATCAGGCGGATGATCGCCCAGGGCAGGTCGTAGTTGACGACGAAGGCGCAGTCTTGCAGGTTCTGCCCTTCGCTCAGCACGTCGGTCGCCACCAGGATGCGCAGCTCCTGCTCCGGCGTCACGCTGGCGCGCTTGCCGTTGCTGCGCGGACTGAACCGCCAGGCCAGCAGCGTCGGGTCGTCCGCCTCGCCGGTCACGCCGGCCAGGCGCTGGAAGCCGCGCCTCTGCAGGTGCTCGACCAGGTAGTCGACAGTGTCGGCGAACTGGCTGAAGATGAGCACCTTCTGCTGCGGCGGTAGCGCTGCCAGCAGGCTGCTCAGCGCCGTCAGCTTGGCGTCGCGGGCGACATCCCAGTCGCCGCAGCGTTGCAGCACGTCCAGGAGAGCGGCGTTGTCGGCTTCCAGGTCGCGACGCAGGCTGGCCGTGAACAGGCCGGGCGACAGCCACTTGAAGCGGCGCTGCTGCCGCTGGTAGCCGACATAGACGGCGGCTGCCCGCTGCCGGAAGCTTTCTGCCGAGCGCAGGGTTGACGAGGCGCTGAGGCCGGCCAGGTCGTCCGCTGCCGGCGGGTCGCCGTCAGCTTCGAAAGGCAGTTCGGCGTCGCTGTCCTGCTCGGCTGGGTCGAGCATGGCGGCGTCCTGGCTGCCGATCGGTAGCTTCCGGCCGTTTTCCAGGGCGTAGAGGAAGACGGCGTTGCGCAGCAGGTGGCGCTCGACCGACTGCAGGAAGGCCGGGCCGCCGCTCTCCAGCCGCTTGAAGAGGTTGGTGCGGCAGAAGCCCATCAGCCGCTTGCCGGCGCGGGAGAGGCCCGCCAGCACCGCCGCTTCGGCCGGAGCCGGCGGCGTGGGCGGTCGCGCCGCCAGGTAGTTGCCGAGGCCGTAGCGGGGCAGGTGCAGGCCGTTGATGGCGCCGACAATCGGCTCGGAGTAGAGGCGGGCGTACTGGTCGGCGGGATCGCTGTCGTCGATCGGGAAGCCGACGGTTTTTGGGACGCGGGTCGGGAAGTAGGCCCGGCTGCCGTCGGCGAAGGGCAGGTAGGTGCGGCCGTTGTCCGGGTCGGTGGTGGCATAGTTCTGCTGGATGAAGCTGCGGGTGCGGCGCACCATGTAGCGGCGCATCAGCTCGCGCCAGTCGTCGGCGTAGGTGCTCTTCTCGAAAGCGGCCAGCGTGCGCACCGGACATTGGTAGCGCGCCTGGAACTCGACCTCGCCCAACGCATTCAGCAGTTGCTCCGGGCGGATGCCCAGGTCGGCCTGCTCCGGCACGAACAGCCGCAACTGGGCGGAGAGGTCCAGGTAGCTCTTGTTGTAGGGCGTGGCCGAGAGGAGGATGCAGCGGCTGTCGTTCTTCTCGATGTACGCTTTGATCACCCGGTAGCGTTGCCCCTCCGGGTTGCGCAGGTTGTGGCTCTCGTCGATCAGCACCACCCGGTAACGGATCAGTTCGGGCAGCACACTCGTCACCCGGCTCAGGGAAAGCACGCGAGCGTAGAGGCGGTAGCGGTCGACGTGGTCCTGCCACATGGGCACGAGGTTCTTCGGACAGATAATCAACGTCTCCGTACCCTGATCTTGCTCGAACAGTTTGGCCAGCGCCGTGGCCATGAGCGTCTTGCCCAGGCCGACCACGTCGCCGATCAGCACGCCGCCGCGCCTGTTGAGGTGGTGGGCGGCGATCTTGACGGCGGCCTTCTGGAACTCGAACAGCTCGTTGCCGAACTCGCGGGGGATGCCGAACGCGCTCAGCCCCTCGCGGGCCTCGCGGGAGAGGTGGTAGGCCATCTTCAGGTAGATGAAGTAGGGCGGCAGGGGCGTTTCGCGTGCCCAGCTCTCGTCGATGATGCCGGCCAGCTCTTTGGAGATGTCCAGGCACCACTGGTCGCCCCAGCGGTCGTCGAACCAGCGTTGCAGTTTCGCGCAGGCGTCGCGGTCCAGCACATCGACGTTGAGTTCGCCCTGGCCGGCCAGTCCGGCGAAGGTGAGGTTGCTGCTGCCGAGGTAGCCAATGGCGGGATTAATCGGGTCGTGCCGGTGCAGCAAGTAGAGCTTGGCGTGCAGCGGGTGGCGCAGGAACAGCTTCACGATCACTTTGCCCGCGTGCAACTGACTGCTGAGGCGACGCAGCCCCGCCTCGTCGGCGTTGCTCGGCGCACCGAGCGTGAGTTGCTCGCGGAACTCCTCCGCCATGCGCCGCTTCAGCCGGACGGCCAGCGCCAGGTCCAGTTCCGCACTGCCGGCAGCCAGGCGCAGGGCTTCCCGTAACTCCCGCTGCGGCGCCTGCTGCATGCCGACCAGCAGGCGGCAACAGCGCTCCGCTCCGCCCGGCCAGCCGTCGATCAGCCCATCCAGGTGTTGCCAGCCGCGCAGGTTGAAGTAGCCGACGCAGAAGTCGGCGCGGTAGGCGACCGCCAGCGTCTGCTGCAGCACCGGCAGCAGCGAGGTCTCGATGTTGTCGAAGATCTGCGGCATCGCTTGCTTTCAGGAGGTGACGACGTGAGTATACACGTGCTGTGGCTGGCGGACGGTCGCAGCGGGCCTGGCCACCCTACGCTAAAGCGTAGGTCTACGTTTACAAAGCACCCTGAAGGGCGCTACGGGGGCGATGCTTTCCAGCGAAGCAGGACGATTGGGCAGGAATGCCGCCGCTCCCAGGGCGCTTTAGCGTCCTTTGTTAACGTAGCCCTACGCTTTAGCGTAGGGTGGGCTGGCCCGGCGTCCGTCAAGCACGCCTGCGAGGGCCTGGCCTCAGCGCCTGGCGGGAGGTGGCGCGCTCACGACGCCGGCGGGCAGGTCTTCGCGTGCAGCCAGCGCTGCAGCGACCAGGGCGCGGATGAGCACCACCTGCACCGGGAAAGCGGCGCCGAAGACGTAGGCGTCGTCGGTGAGGTCGGCCGGCAGGCAGGTCGCCAGCACCACCGTAGCCAGGCGGGCGAGTGGCGAACTGGCGGCGTTGGTGACGACCAGCACGGCGGCGCCACGCTCGCGTACCGTGCGAACTGCCGGCAGGAAGCCGGCGACCGGGTTGTTGACCTGTCCCCGGTGGGAAACGACCACCAGCAAGTCAGGCGGCGCGACGTCGTTGGCCCAGGTGTGATCGGTCGGCGTCACGACGGCGAGGGCGCGCCAACCGCGCCGCGCCAGCATCGAGGCGAGACGCCTGGCAACGGCTCCCGAAGCGTCGCCGCCCAGCGTCACCACCCGCTGCGCGGCCGCCAGCAGGTGGGCCGCCGCCGTCAGCGCGGCGGGATCGACGCCGTACACGTGCCGCTGGAGGATGGCGATATCCTCCAGCAAGGAGGCACGGGCGACTGCCCAGGGGCGGCTGGCCCCGCCCGTGTCCCCCGCGGCGCCGTCCGGCGCGCCCGTCGCCGTTCGTTCGGCGCCGAGCTCCTCGGCCAGGCGTAGGCGGATCGCGCGAAAACCGCCGGTCCCGAGCTTCCCCGCGAAGCGCGAGATGACCGTGGGCGCCACATCCAGCTCACGGGCCAACGCTTCGATGGACAGGCTGACCACCTGCCGCGGCCGGCGCAGCACCGCCTCGGCAACGTGCTGTTCGGCAGGAGTCAACGCACTGTAGCGTTGCGCGACGAGTTGGCGGAGCGACCCGGGCAGGGGGCCGGTGGCCGGGGCTGGCGGAGAAGTCGGCGCAGGCATGTTTAGAAACTTTCTGCTTTCTCAATGCAACGGTAGAAGTATTGCTATTCTAACAGCCTGTCTGTATGCTCCATATGTGGCGATGGTCAAAGGCGACAGGAAGGAGCGGATGTGGGTCTCCCTTCCGATATCCTGGCCACGGCAAGCGTCAACGGGCAACCCGCCGCCTCAGCCGAGCAGGTGCGCGTTGTCGCCCTGGATCTGGACGGCACCATCCTGGAGCCGGGGATGCACCTGGCCGCACCGCTCGTCAGTACCCTGCAGGCGCTGGCCGGGTCGGGCGTCTGCTGCGTCACCGCGACTGGCCGCCCGCTCGACTACCAACTGGAGTTGTTCGCTCGCCACGGCCTTGGCAGCGCTGTCGGCGTACCCGCCGCCTTAATGGCCGACGAGCGGGAGTTGTTCCTCGCCGGGGACTGCACCACCTTCGGCATGCCGTCCAGGCCGCTGCGTTCGGCTGAGTACCGCCCCTTCGACGAATGGAACGATGCAGTGCGGGCGCGCTGGCGCCACCTGCACACCTCCGCGATGGATTGGCTGGAGCGCTTGCAGCAGGAAGCCGCCGGGCGTGGCTGGTCGGCCGCGCCGCTCCTTACCGACGAGGTCGCCTTCGCGCGCGGCCTGCCGACCCTGCTCTGCGCGCGCGCTGAAGAGGCGACGGCGCTCCACGACTGGCTCACGGCGGCGCTGGCGGCGGAGGCGGGCGGTTTGCTGACTTGCAGCCGCAACGTACGGCTGGTGCAACTGCAAGACATCCGCGTCGGCAAGGGGCCGGTGCTCGCCGCACTGGCGCGACAGTGGGCGGTGCCGCCGCGACAGGTGCTTGCCATCGGGGACTCGTTGAACGACCTGTCGATGTTGGATGGCCGCTTCGGCTTTCAGGTTGCCACTGTCGGCAACGCCGACCAGCGCATCGCAGCGGCGGTCCGCAGTAACGGCGGCTACGTCGCGGAGGGCCGGCTTGGGGCCGGAGTCCTGGAGATCCTGCATGCCAACGGCGTCGGCGGCCTGGCGCCGACCCGCGATGAGGGCGTGGACCAGGTAGTTGTAGTGTGATGGGAGTGGCCAGCATGTCGCAGCATTCGCAACTCTCGCGTCGAGTCGTCATTCGGGCATTGGGTACTCTGGCCGCCACCGGCGTACTACCGCTGCTCGCCGCATGCGGCGGGAGCGCAACAGGGACCACGAGCGCTTCCGCCTCGACCCAGCCGGCGAGCACGACCGTGGCGAGCGCGCTGAGCCAGGCAGCCAACGCAAGTACGACGACCAACGCCAGCACGACAGCAGCTCGCCCCGCCGTCTCGACGGCCACGACTGCCGCGGCGACCAGCGCCGCTACGACGCAAAGCACGACTTTAGCGGCCGTCACCTCGGCGCAGCCGGTTACATCTGCTTCTGCCGCGCCGACAACCGCTGCCGAAGCGGTGATCTTCGACGGCTGGGCGGTGCTCGATCCTGCGCTCGCGGCGCTGCAACAAGGGCTACCGGGGGTCAAGGTCACCTACAACCGGGCCGCGAATACCGCCGCCTGGCTGCCCAAGACGCTGGCCCAGGCCGCCGCTGGGACCGTGGGCGACCTCTGGGAGCTGCCGCTGCAGAACTTCAGCGACTTCGCCGGCAAGAACCTCGTCTTGCCGCTCGATGCTCTGCTCCACCGCGACGCCGCGACCTTCCATCCCGAGGACTTCTACCCGTCGACGATCCAGGCGGTCACCTGGCAGGGGAAGCAGGTGGCCGTGCCCTTTGACTTCGACATCACGCCGCTCGTCGTCAACAAGGACGCCTTCCAGCAGGCCGGCGTGACCCTGCCCGACACGGCCATCACCCAGAACGCCTGGACCTGGGACGCCTTTCAAACGGCGGTGGCGAAGCTCACCAGCCACCAGGCGGGCCAGCCCGCCACCCGCTTCGGCTTCCTCATGCAGCAGGACATCGCCATGTACCGCATCTGGCTGCTGGCGATGGGCGGTGATATCCTCACAGCGGATGGGCAACACTGCGCGCTGGCCACGGCCGCCGGCCAGGCCGGCATCACGGCGCTGCTCGACCTGGTCCAGAAGGGTGAAACGCCGTCGGCGCAGGACCTCAAGGTGCAGGATATGTACAAGGATCTGGCCCCCACCGGAAAGTACGGCATGTGGCTGGCGCACGCCAGCATCCCCGGCTTCCTCAACGGCCAAAAGGTAAGCTACGCCTGGGACTTCGCGCCCTGGCCGGCCGGACCCAAGTCCGATCGCCTGCCCACCGGCAACAACTCGCTCGCCATCCCCCAGGGCGCCAAGCACGCCGAGAGCGCCTGGCAGGTGGCGAAATTCCTCACCGGTGCCGGCGGCTACGACCCCTTGATGCAGCAGCGTGGCTACGCACCCATGCGCACGTCGCTAGAAGCGGCCTACATCCAGGCCGGGCCGCCGGCCGGTCGCAAGTACCTGCCGGACATGGTGAAGCGCAGCCAGGCCCTCCCACCGGTGCCGAACTTCGGTCAAGTGACGACGGCGATTATCAACGGGATCAACGACATCCTGGCCGGCAAGCAATCGGTCCAGGCAGGCGTCACGACGATCACCCAGGTCGTCGATCCGCTGCTAAAACCAGCCTAGCGGCAGGCGGAATATGATGACCGACGGCGCCACTCCCTGGCTCAGTCTCCAGGCCGGCACGACTGCGAGCGTCTACCTCTGGCTGCCCGAGGGCCGGGGGGAGTTCAGTTGGGAGCAGGATGGACCGGGCGAGGTGATCGCGCTGCTGGTTGATGACGCTCCCGGCGCGTCGACGCAGCCCTGCCCTCCGGGGCAAACGGTCGCGCTAGACAGCATCGTTGGTGCGGTCGGGCGCATCGTCCAGTTGCGCCTCACCGCCGACGCGGCGCCGGTGGCCCGCCGGCTGCGGCTCACCAGCAGGGGCGTCTACCCGTTCCTCCTGCCCGGTCCCGGCATCGTGCCGAGCCACTTCCCGCGCCCTGAGCCGGCGCTCGCTCTGGGCCAGAACGGGCCCTTCACGCTCTGGTATGCCGTCCCGGCGGACCAGGAGTTGCTCACCCTGCAGGCGCTGCTGCCGGCCGCGGCGCTGCCGGCGCTGCTCGCTCCTGACGGCTCGCCTCGCCTGCTGGTCTGGAAGATGCGCCGCTGCGCCTACCGGGTTGCCCAACTCGTCGTCGGTGAGCAACCCGGCTGGTGGGGCCTGTCGGTAGAAGGTTGCGCCGACCGCGCCCGCCTGACCAGCGTTGAAGGCCTGCCGCTCTTCCTCCGCCGCCCACCGCAGCCCTTCCCGTATGCCCGCCTTGAAGTGCGTGTGACGGGTCCCGATGGACCGCTGCCGGCGCGCGTGGCAGTCTATCGGGATGACCGGCTGGCTTGCCTGCGCGACCTGCTGCCGGACGAGCAGGGAACCCTGTTCGTGCCGCCGGGAGCGGTGACCGTGCAGGCCACGGCGGGACCACACTTCGGCGCTTCGGCGCTGGCGGTGGAGACGCGGGCGGAGTTGACCACGCCGCTGGCGCTGCGTCTGCCGCAGTTGCTGACGCCGGAGCCGGGCTGGTACTGCGGCGACCATCACATGCACTCCTGGTTCGAGGACGGCGGCCAGCCGGTGGACACGGTGGTACGGGCGGCGCGAGCCCAGGGTCTCAACTACCTGTTCTTGACGGACATCCCGGAGCCGCTGCTGGCGGCCGGCCTCCAACGGCACGACGTCCCCGGCCAGTTTCTGGCGCTGCCCGGCCAGGAGGTGGTCAACCCGGAGGTCCACTGCAACGCGCTGAACACCAGCCGCACGATCACCTGTCCCGAGTACGGCGACAACACCCCCGGCTATCCCGGACCGGCAGAGTGGCTGGCCGACGTCGCCGAGCAGCGGGCGCAGGGACAGCCTGTGACGCTGATGCTGGATCACCCCTCGCACCGTCCAGAAGTCGCCGCCCGCCAACGCTACTTCCGCTCCTGGTGGGTGGCAGACGAGCACCCTGAAATCCGCCTGGTGGAAAACTTCGATCTGCCCTCCTGGTACGACCGACTGAACCGGGGCCGCCGTCTGACCGGTCTCTGGACGACCGACACGCACGACGTGGCGCTGCTGCCGCCGGGAGAGCGCCGCACCTACGTCCATATCCCCAGCGCATTGACGCCAACCACCCTGCTCGCAGCGCTGGAGGAAGGACGCTGCTTTAACACTCGTGTCCCCGGAGCGCTGCTCTACCTGACGATCAATGGCGCGCAGCCCGGCGAGACGGCCATGCGCGACGACGGGACCTCGGCCTGGTCCGTGCAGCTACGCTGCCGTTGCACGCGCCCGCTGGAACGGCTCGACCTGGTGTGTCGCGGGCAGGTGGTGCGTTCCTGGCAGCCGCACGGCGCGCAGGAGGTGGACATTGCGGAGCGTCTGGAGTTGGACGACTGGGTCCTGGCGCTGGCCTACGCCGTCGAAGAGCCGACGCCGGAGCGGGAACACAGCGGCACGCCGCTGGACGTCGCCGGCTGCATCGCCTTCACCAACCCGATATGGCTGACGCATGCTCCAGGCTAAAAATACTTTCATCACCCCCTGACGGGAGAAACCTTCCCTGAAATGCAGGGGACGGCTGCAGACCTCTGGCTTGGATGTGTCTGATAGTACGGCGTTGGCTCTGAACGTGCGGCCTGGGCCGGGGTAGCGGACACTGGGCAGCAGCGTGAGCGGCCCAGTGTCCCGGGCGTACATGTACCGCAGCACGCCGTCTGAACCACGCTCCGGTCCAACCGTACAGTCCCGAAGGCTACCGTCCCCTGCAGTGCAGCGAAGGTTTCTCCCGTTAGGGGAAAACCTGGCGAGTAGTGCGAGCCGGAAGGGGTCTCCTCCGCATCCGACAGGCGCAATGTTTCCAAGTAGCTGTATCGTGTCCGTTCGCGTGTCTAATCATCTGCTGCTCGTGCCATGATCGCGCATAAAGCGAGGAAGAGCAAGACCGGGTACCCAACTCAGGCGTTCCAAACTCTTCAGCCTTCGACGACATGCCGCAGCGAAGGGTCAGAGGGCAGATTATGTTGGCAGGACATTGACGGTCTTGTGGTGAGAGCCTATGCTGTACTACATCTAGTGGTACGGCATTGGGGGGTGACGACTATGGCGGCAGGGGTCACGACAAGCATCAGGATGCCGGAAGAGGTCCGAGACCTGTACGAAACCATCGCCCAGGCGACGGGACGCACGAAAAACGACCTGATGGTCGAGGTGCTACGCACGGAAGGAGCGCGCCGAGTCCAGGAGATCGCCATGATTCTGGAGGGGCGTGGAAACAGGCCTTGTCGGCGAGCAGGAACTGGAAGGCGCTGCCGGAGGCGGTGAGAAGAGCGGGTACACTGCGTGTACGCACGAAGGACAGGTGATCAATGAACAGCGCCTCGCGACTGCTGTCGCCGCCGGTGGCGGCGTGGGCAGAGATCGTGCCCTACACGCCGCCGATGACGGTGGACGACCTGCACGCCTTACCGGACGATGGGTGGACCTATGAACTGGTTGCCGGAACACTCCTTCGCATGCCACTGAGCAGCGGGGGGGCGTCCAATGTCAGCATCCGCCTCGCGTCACGGCTTAGTACGTACGTCGAGGACAACGAGCTGGGAGTCGTTACTGGAGAGCAAGGCGGCTACCGCCTGGATCCCGATCACCCGCGCGACACCGAAGTGGCGCCGGATGTCGCTTTTGTTCGTGCCGAGCGCGTGCCGGACCCTGATTCCCCCGAGTACTACAACGCCTGGCTCCTCGCTCCCGACCTGGCGGTTGAGGTGGCGTCGAAGTATCAGTTTGCGCCCGGCATGGCCGCGAAAGCCAGGCTCTATCTCTCCTGTGGTACCCGCCTCGTCTGGGTGATCTGGCCGCACTACAAGCGTGTCGATGTCTGGCATCTCGGCGACGAATCGCCCACGGCGCTGAGCGTGGGTGATCGCCTGAGCGGCGAGGATGTCGTGCCTGGCTTCACCTTTCCGGTCGCTCGCCTCTTTCCGTAAGGTCCCCTGCCGATTGTCGGCACGTTCCCACCTGGCGGTTCAAGGTACGATGAGTGTCGACAGCGCGTTCCTGCCGGCTCGTCCGCTGGAGCGCGCAGGCGTCCTAATAACGGTGGAAGGAGCGGTCGGCATGCATGTCCTGGTCATTGGCGGCACGCGTTTTGTTGGATACCAGCTCGTGTGGCGCCTGCTCGCGGCGGGCCACCGGGTCACGACATTCAATCGCGGGCGGCTGCCCGACCCGTTCGGCGACCGGATCGAGCGCCTGCGCGGCGACCGCACCACGGCGGACTTCGCCCGTTTGCTCTCCGGCCGGCGCTTCGACGCGACGGTGGACTTCGCCGCCTACACCGCGGCGGACGTGACCGGCGTGGTCGAGGTGCTCGGCACCGGGGCGGGCCACTACGTCTTCATCAGCACCGGCCAGGTCTATCTGGTGCGGCAGGACTGTCCGCACCCGGCGCGCGAAGAGGCCTACGAGGGACCGTTGCTGCCCCAGCCAGAGGAGCCGGACGATCTCGCGCAGTGGCGCTACGGCGTCGAGAAGCGCCAGGCAGAGGACACGCTCAGCGCGGCCTGGCAGGGGCAAGGTTTTGCGTCCACCCGGCTCCGCCTGCCGATGGTGAACGGCGAGCGCGACCACTTCCGGCGGATCGAGAGCTACCTCTGGCGGCTACTTGATGGCGGGCCGCTTCTGATCCCCGAGAGCGGCCCTCAGCGGTTGCGCCACGTCTACAGCGGCGACGTGGTGAAGGCTATCGTCGACCTCCTCGGTGACCAACGCACCTACGGCGAGGCCTACAACCTGGCGCAGTATGCAGCGCCGGCGCTCGTTGATCTGGTCAATATCCTTGCCGGCCTGTTGGGTATGACGGGCGCCCCGCCCATGGTTTCGGTGACCGACGCCGAATTGCTGACGCATCAGTTGACGCCGACGCAAGTCTCGCCGTTCTCTGATCCCTGGATGTCGGATATGGAAAACGGCAAGGCCGTGGTCTACCTCGGCTTCCGCCCGGAGCCGGTACGCCACTACCTGGACAAGATCGTCGCCACCTTCCTGAATGCGCGTCCTGCTGAGCCGCCGCCGAACTACGCGCACCGTGCCAGCGAGCTGGCGCTGGCGGCGGAGGTGACGCGGCTGGGCCCGGCCACGCCAAAGCCGCCGGTGTACGATTGGCGCGACGAGATGCTCCTGGAAGATACCGCCGCAGACGGGCCTCCCACGACCCAGGAGGACCTTGGCAAGGTGCTCGTACGCCACGGTATCGACACGACGTCCTTGGCGCCCATGCATAGCGGGCCGGACGGCACAGTCTACCGGCTGGTAGTGCCGGGCGAGCAGGCGCTGGATAACTGGCACGCCTTGCGCGCTATCGTTGCCACGACGGGCTACTGGCCGGTGTTACTCGGTGACGAAGAATGGGCACAGCGGCACACCTTCAACATGGAGTATGCCGAGGAGTCTCACCGGGGAACCGCGGCCGAGATCATCACGGCGGCGGAAGCGATCAACGTGCCGGCCTGGCTGGAGACGCAGATAGATGAGACCATGGAACACTACAAACCGCCCCACGGCTCCTGGCCCGACGATGCGGCGATTCGCGAGGTCCTGGCCAGGCACAATGCCTGGCTGCACGCGCCGCCGGACAGCGAGTTGGACATCCTCTACCAGCACGGCTATGAACGCATGCTCACCACTGAAGGACGCATGCCGCGCGGCTTAGTGCCGCTGATCCACGTTGCCCTTGTCCCGACACGGCAGAGCTGGCAGGCGCCGGCCTACCTCAAGTTCGGCGGTTGGAACGAGGCGCCGAAGCCGGCGGAACACACCGCCGTGCTCAAGTACTGGAGCCAGCGCTATGGCGCCGAGGTGATGGCGATGAAGTTCGATACCGTCGAGCTGCTGATACGCCGTCCGCCGAGCACGCGCGACCAGGCCCTGGAGGTGGCGTGGGAGTACTTTGGCTATTCCCCGGACTGTCTGCCCGGCGAGCACAACTCGCCAACCTATAGCATCGAAGGCCTCGCCGCGTTCCTGCTTATTGCCAAGATCTGGGGCTTCTGGTGGGATTGACGGGGAGTCACAATAGTATCCCCGCTCGCCGCAGTGCGTCGCACGTCGCGTACGGACTCCAACTATCAAACCAATGAACAACGGCATTACCAGCGTCCCGTTCCCGCGGATGCCGTCAGACGCGAAAATGCAAGGCACTGGTTTAAAGGGCACGAGAACGATCCAGTTCAGCTATGATTGCGGTAATAGCATCGTCTGGCGTAGGGTGTGTCTATCCCGATCGCTGCATGGATGTTGTGCGTTAGAGACATTGAGCCTGTAGTTGTCTCGGGTATGCTCGGGAAGATGAGGACGCATTGTTGGTACCAATCGGGGATGTTCGAGGGCGCGTGGTGCTCGGCGACAATCTCGCCGTACTGTGCGATTTGCCCAATGATTCGGTCGATCTTATCTATGTTGATCCTCCGTTCAATACTGGGAAGCGCCAGATGCTACACCAAATGAAAACGGTGCAGGATGCTAATGGCGACCGCACAGGATTTAGCGGCAAGCGATATCGGACGATCACTCTGGGAAAGAAGGCCTATGGCGATGTATTCGATGATTATCTCGAGTTCCTCGAGCCCAGAATGATTGAGTTTCATCGCGTACTAAAGCGAACTGGATCCCTATACTTCCATATAGACTATCGGGAGGTCCACTATTGCAAGGTTCTTCTCGATAGTATATTCGGCCGCGATTGCTTCTTGAACGAGGTCATCTGGGCCTACGATTATGGTGCACGAACCACGAAGCGATGGCCCGCGAAGCACGACAATATCTTGATGTACGTGAAGTCAGCGACCGATTACTACTTCAATACGGAAGAAGTGGAACGCATTCCCTACATGGCTCCTGGGTTGGTCGGACCGGAGAAAACTGCACGCGGCAAACTGCCGACGGACACGTGGTGGCATACGATTGTGCCACCAGGCAGCAAGGAACGAACCGGGTATCCTAACCAGAAGCCTATCGGGATTTTGCGCCGAATGATTTGCGCATCATGTCCTCCAGAGGGTTTGGTGGCGGACTTCTTTGCCGGTAGCGGTAGTGCAGGAGAGGCCAGTTACCGGCTTGATCGTAGGTTTCTTATGGTCGATAGTAACCGGGAGGCTGTGGATGTGATGGCAAAGAGATACTCGCCCTTCCAGGGAATAGAATACGTCGGTATTCAGAAGCCGCAGGACGATACATCGCAACAGCTCTCACTCGGATACGGTTCCTGATGATCAATAGATTATCAGATCCTGATGTTGCTTTACTTGCTGGTATCGCTACTACGTTGATGGCAGACTACGCGGGGAGAGCGGGCGACCCCTGGGAAGGCAGTCCGTTCCATTGGATAAAGTCTCGCCCCTCTCGCCAGGTAGGAGCGATTGGGGAGCAACTCATCGCTGGGTGGTGCGCCGCCAAAGGTCTGGACGTTGTACGCTCGGGCGATTCTGACGCAGATCGGGTTATCAATAACAAGCGAACCGAGATCAAGTTCTCAACACTCTGGGCGTCTGGTGACTATGTCTTTCAGCAGATTCGAGACCAGCGATACGATGTGGTTGTCCTCCTGGGTCTCTCACCTTTCGCAGCCAGTTGTTGGGTGGTACCGAAGGCGGTGCTGGTCGAGCATCCTTTGAGGCCGGGTCTGTCACACCAACACGGTGGACAGCGCGGACAAGATACCATTTGGCTGCGCTTTCGGGCGAGCAACCCGCCTGGATGGATGGCGCCCTTCGGCGGAAGTCTTGCGCAGGCGTTCTTAGTGCTTGCTCAATGACCTTGTCTGCGGACTACTGTATTTGGTGACGTACCGATGGCCAACGGTGCTGCACGCGCAACAGTGTTGACTGAATCGCAAAATTCGTGCGCTCTTTGCCGATGGGACGCTTCAAACCGGATCAGCAGCTCGCTTGGCTTGATCAGCGACGAGGCATGGGCAAGCCGCCGCGCGGTAACGCTTGAAGTGGCGCGCTTCATTCATCCAGCGGGTCAGCGAAAACCGCCGCCACCAGATAGGCAAAGCCAGGAACCACATCTTCGCAATCAAGGCGCTCACCCGTGTTGTGCGTTGCCACCGGACCCGACGGATGGTCGGCGCGCCAGACGTCCACATGCTGGCTCGCCGGCCACACTACCCAGACCAGGCGTGTCCCGTTGCTCAGGTAGAGCCGCGCTTTTGCCGCAAGTTGGTCAGGGCGCTGATCTGGCGAGGCCACTTCCACAGCGATGTCTGGAGCGAAGGGGACTGGCCGACGCCAGTTAGCGATCTGAGCTCGGCGCTCCGCTCGAAAGTAGGCGACATCGGGCACCAGACCGGTCTCTGCGCTGGGAAATTTGTAGACGCCATCGGCCCCCGTGACCAGCCCTAATCGCCGCGGCCGCACGTAGTTGTGCAGCGCGACCGTGAGTTCAACAGCGATCGTCGACTCCTCGGCGCCGCTACCGGCCATACGGACTAACGTCCCTTCCACGACCTCGTATTTGTAGCCATCGTCGGGCAACGTCAACAGGTAATCGACCGTCACCGGGCCGACACCGGGCACAACCTCGGCCCAGGGGGCTAGCGATGCTGGCGGAGAATATAGCGTGGCGCTCATATCGGCATTATCCTCGCTGGCGCGGGGAATGGCAAGCGCTACACCATTGACGAGTGGGTGGAATCGCCGTTCAACACGGCGCGCGGCGAGTTGGTCGATGGGATTCCAGTCGAACGTCTGTCCACCAGCGGCCAGCTCAAGTAATGCCCTGCCGCGAATAAAAGGTCGTCGGTGATTCACTTCA
>DHIZ01000024.1:23625-29984 GCA_002404055.1 Chloroflexi bacterium UBA4733 | reverse complement strand
CGACCGTAGTTCTCGGTGTTGGCGACGGTGAAGGCCTTCAGGTTCTTGTCGGCCAGCACCGGGTTGCCCTTGACGATCTGGGCGATCCACTTGTCTTGCAACGAGGCGCGGGCTGGTTGCTGGCCGGTCACCGCCATGTTGATCGTCCACCAGTCGTCCGCCTGCAGAAACTTCATCAGCGTCCACGACTCCGCCGGATGCGGGCTGCCTTTGAAGATGACCCAGCCGTCGGTGGTGGCCAGGGTGGAGCGCATCACCTTGCCTTTCGGCAGCGGGAAGGCGTCCCACTGCATGTCGGGCCCCACCGCTTTGATCAGGCGCGTGATATACCAGGAGCCGAGGCCGTACATGGCCGTGGCGCCGTTCTTGAAACGCTGGTCGTCGGTCGTGCCGGCGGTCTTCTGGTCGTTCGGGATGATGGACTTATCCACCCAGTAGCGGTCGTGCAGCCACTGCGTCGCCTCCAGCGCCGCCGGACTATCCACTGTGCATTTCGTGTCGTCATTGGGGTCGACCGGGCTGCCGCCGTTCTGGTGGATGAACTGGTACCAGGTCGAGCCGGCGCCGATGGTGTTCATGCCCCATTTCTTCTGGGAGGGATCGGTCAGTTTGAGCATGGCATCCTGGAAGTTCTGCCAGTCCCAGTCATTCGTCGGCACGGCGACGCCGGTGGCCTGGAAGCGGTCTTTGTTATAGGCCAGCGCGAAGATGCCCATATACATGGGGAAGGCGAACTGCCCCTGTTTGGGGTCGTGGAAGAACGACCATTGCAGTTGCTCGAAGTCCTTGATCTGCTCCGTCTTGTAGTCGCGGTTGATGTAGGAATCGAGCGGCAAGACCAGCCCCTTGCGCGTCCAGTTGGGCAAGGTGGTGCAGCACTGGCCGATGATGTCCGGCGCATCGCCGCTGACCATCTCGGTGGTCATCTTGTCTACGAAGTTGGCGGCGCCCTGATCCTCCGGCGTGACGGCAATTTCCGGGTGCTGCTGCTGGAAGATTTGCAGTCCCTGTGTCGCCGCCTGGGCGAAGGGGTTCTGGGCGTCGCCCCATGTACTCCAGCGCAGCGCTATCTTCCCTTTGCCGGGGGCGGCGGCAGCCGCGCTGGTAGGCGACGCGGCGATGGCGCTGCTCACCGTGGTATTGACGATACTGACCGAGCTTGTGGGCGCCGCAGCCGCGACCGTTGCTTGCGGCGATGACCCTGTCGCTGCACCGCAGGCGGCCAGCAACGAGCCGCCAGCGGCCGCCCCCAACGCTCCCAGGGCGGTCCGTCCGAGACCAGCCAATACGCTTCGACGGCTCCAGGTGCCTAACATCATCCGCGCTCCTTATCGCTCGTGGCGCCGCGATCCAGGACCCGACGAAGGATGACATACGGATAGCTGGGACATTCCTCGGTCGAGCAGGTCAGAAAACCAGTGATCGTGGCGTTCGGGAATAGTATAGCGATGCGCTGCCGAGATGCAAGTCCGCTGAGGGATCCCAGCGCGACATCAGGCAGCAGCGCGGCCGAAGGAGCGGGCGGCTGTCGCCAGGGCCAGGAAGGCCAGCACGGCCATGATGAGGACGCCTTTGGCCACACTCACGTCCGCGAGGTGGTCGTTGAAGATGGCGCGGGCGGCGTCGACGGCGTAGGCCAGCGGGTTGATGGCGGCAATGGCGCGCAGCCAGGCGGGGGCGAGCGTGAGCGGCAGCAGCACGCCGGACAGCAGTAGCAAGGGCAGCGCAGCTGTGAAGACAAGCGGTGCGAAGGCGTCTTCGCTGCGCAACCAGAGCGCCACGGCGTAGGAGAGCGAGGCGAAGAGCAGCGCGATCAGGGCCAACAAGGCCAGCATCACGAGCAGGCCGACCGGGTGGATGCTGAGGCCGAAGGGTAGGGCGACCAGGATCAGTAGCAACGATTGGATCAACAGGTTGAGGATGTCGCGCAAAGCCCGACCCAGCAGGAGCGACAGCCGGCTGACCGGCGTCACCCGTAGGCGCTCAATCACGCCAAAGCGCAACTCGGCAATCAAGCTGAAGCCGACGCTGACGGCGCCGAACATGCCGAGTTGGATCAGCGAGCCCGGCACGAAGACGTTATAGGCGCCGCCCGGTGGGAAGCCCGGCGCGCTGGCGATCGACTTGAGCAGCGGCGCGAACAGCAGCAGGTAGAGTAGCGGCTGCACCACACCAATGACGATCCAGGCGGGGTTGCGCACGAACAGACCGAAGTAGCGCTGGAAGACGATCCAGGTGTCACGGGCGATCTTCATTGAGTGATCTTCTCCTTCATTATGTGAACTCAGCAGCCCCGGATGCGGTCTGCCGTGGCACGACGGGCGTGGGCCTCACGCCGCTGTCTCGCGCAGCGAGCGGCCGGTCTGGCGCAGGAACACGTCGTCCAGACTGGGCCGGGTCAGGCTAATGGTCAGTAGTCCCAGGCCGGCGCCGTCGAGCAGGCGCAGGATGGCCGGCATCGCCGTTTCGCCGCGGTCGACGTAGAGGCGCAGCAGGCCCTGCTCCGTGCCGGCATCGCGCACGAAGGGCTGGTCGGTCAGGAGGGCCAGCGCCGCCTGCTTGTTACCGCTGACGCCGAGCGTCACCACGTCGCCGGCGATCTGGCGCTTCAACTCGTCCGGCGTGCCTTCGGCCACGATCTTGCCGTGGTCGATGATCGCCAGGCGGTTGCACAGAGCGTCGGCTTCCTCCAGATAGTGGGTGGTGAGGAAGATGGTCGTGCCGCCATCGCGCAGCCGGCGTACCTCATCCCAGAGGTGGGCGCGGCTCTGTGGGTCCAGGCCGGTCGTCGGTTCGTCCAGGAACAGGAGCGGCGGACGGTGTACCAGGCCGAGGCCGATATCCAGCCGCAGGCGTTGCCCGCCTGAATAGCTGCCGCACGGTCGGTCGGCGCAGGCTTCGAGGTCGAGCACCGCCAGCAGCTCCGCCGCTCGCTTCTTCGCGGCTACCGCTGCCGCGCCGTACAGCCGAGCCTGAAACACCAGCTCGGTGCGGCCAGTGATGGCCGGGTCGGTGCCGCCGCGCTGGCCGACGTAGCCGATGCGCTCGCGCACCTGCTGTGGCTCGCGGCGCAGGTTGCAGCCCGCCACGGTCGCCTCCCCGCCGCCTGGCGGCAGCAGGGTGGAAAGCATGCGCAGGGTGGTCGTCTTGCCGGCCCCGTTGGGCCCCAGGAAGCCAAACAGATCACCGGCGTCGACGCGCAGGTCCACGCCGGCAACCGCCTCGACGGGGCCCCGACGCGTTAACAATAGCAAGTGGCAGAGACGGCTGGCGACTGAAGTCGCGCCTACTGGGAGCGAAGCCCGCCTTCGCGGGCTAGATCCGAGTCCGCGAAGGCGGACTTCCCTATGGTAGCCGCGACTTTAGTCGCCAGGCGGGCGCCATGGCAATGATTCCAGAATGGATTAGGTACTACCTAACCCCGCACCTCTACCCGGCACGGGTCGGCGTAGTCGGCGGCGTGCTGGGCAACGCCGGCCGCTTCCGCATCCCCGGCGTGGACGTAGACACGCTGGCGAAAGGTGAAGGGACCGTGCGGCGCATCCGGCGGCGGGTAATGGGCCTGCGTGATCTGTTGGGACACTGCATACTTGCCGACCATCGCCGGGAAGCCGTGATTCGCCGGGTGATCGAACAGGGCGATGCCGTTCCAGGGGCCCTCGTCGTGGCGCTGCTCGGGCACTTTGGCGCCGGGAAGGTCGACCAAAGTCTCCGGTGCGGCCGTCGGCGGCGGTGGAGGCGGACCGCCCATCGGTCCCGAGCCGTCCACCCAGCCCGCGCGATAGAGGCGGTCGCCAGGCTTGCTCGACGGCACCGGATAGCCGGCGGCGTTACTGACCCGGCCAACCTTCGGGATCGCCATACTCGTGGCAAGACGGATCATGAAGAGGAAGGGCTGCGGTCCGCGATCGCGGCAGCTTTGGATGTGGAACTCGAAGTCTAGAAAGCGTGCTTCGGCCGTCGCCCACCAACAGCGGATCGTGCGCACCTCGTCGACGATCGGTTCCCCGTAGGCGTCGACATAGGTGACGTCCTGCACCAGTTGGCCGTAGACCGGCCCGGAACTGAGTTGGCGGAAGCCCCGATGCAGCATGCGTCCGCCGGGGCCGTAGGGCGGCTCGTCCCAGTCGGACCAGATGTTGGCCGACCCCTCCTCGCTGTGCCCGCCATAGCTCAAACCCAGGCCGGTGTGGTGGGGATGTTCACCGGTGCCTTGACCGCGCACGACGCTGGCGCCGGCGGGACCGAGCAGCGGCCAGAAGTAAGGGCGGCGTCCACCCAGGTAGTTGTAGGTCGCCCAGGTTTGTTCCTGTGCCTGTATCAGGATGCGGTCGAGCTTCTGCGTGAGTTGGACGGGATGGTCTGGATGCCGCACCTCGTCCTGGCGGTCACGGGCAGCAGCCACCAGCGTAAACCGGCGACTACTGCCGGCCGCCATCGCACCCGGCGCGACGAAGGCCAGCCTGCCGGAAGCCGGGTCGTACTGCGCAACATTGAGCGCCCCGCTTTCTGCCTCACGCAGCCAGAGCGTCTGCGCCGCGCGCTCTTCCTGCGCCATCCTGCCGCCGGCAGCGGCGATGGCTTGACGAGGAACGTCAACACTGAGCAGCGGCGCTTGCCGGGCCAAGGCCCCTGCCTGGACTACCAATTCGAGCATCTGAAGATCCCCCCATTCCGCCAAGGCACATCGTTCGCGCACTCTAGCGTAACGTGCCGGACATCGCTGGTGTCGGAGGCACTGCCGCCCCGTCAGACCTCCTATCAGCGTTATCCCCTTTCCCGCATGTCGGTATACTTGCTTGCCAATAGCAAGTCGGACATGCGGACGGGGTCACTGGCGATAGTGGTGGCGGTTGCAGTCGACAGGCGTGACGAGCCGGAGTTGCGCGGAGCCGGCGATGCCGATGGACACCGCAAGCGCCTGCGCCAGCGTTTCCGTGCCGAAACAGGGGAGACGCTGACCGACGCGGAGCTCCTGGAGCTACTGCTCTGCTTCGCCATCCCACGGAAGGATGTACGCGCCCTGGCCGAACTGCTGCTGCAGCGATTTGGGAGCCTCCCCTGCACGCTCGCCGCCGGACGACACGATCTGCAAGCGATTGACGGACTCGGTGATGCGTCAATCGCACTGATCAAACTCGTCGAGTGCATGCGCCAGCGGGTGCTGGTATCGTCCGCCGAGACGCACGATGGGCCGGTAGACGGCCAGCAACTTCAGCTCTTTACTGCTCCCGCAAGGCTTTTGGAGCCGGTCGAAGCGGACGAGGTGCAGTGTGAACCTCCGCCAGTGGAAAGCCCGCCCACAGCGCCTCCAGCACGCCGGCCGCAGCGTCGCGCGATTGCGCCCCGCCATGGGACCGAGTTGTTTGCCAAGGCAGCGTTGAAAGAAGCCGTGGCGTTGCTGCCCACGTTGCCCGACACGGACGACCTGGGTGAAATCGGGCAGTATCTGCGCCAGGCCCTGCCCTTTAGAACTGCTCAGACGCGCAGCCGCAACGCCGACTACATCATCCGGCGCATGTTCCCCCAGGGCTATGCTGATCGCGCCTTGCGGCTGTTCGCCCGCCAGTATGCTGTCTGCTCTCTACGAGTTGCGCAATCGGGGGCTGATCACGAAGGTGACGGAGATCGACAGTTTGCGGCAGTTCACGACGCGCCTGACGCTGGATGAAGTGGTCGAGCGCCTGGTAACAGGGGCAAGTTGACGTGCGTGATACTGACGTGATTGAGGCGCTGCGCCTGGCACTGGCGGTGACCGCCGGACGCCAGCTCTACGGCGTCCTCGGCAGCTACGCCGCGCTGGAACGCTTTGCCGGTCGGCTGCCGCAGGCGACCACTGTCCAGGGGCGGGCCTTCCCGGCGCCGCTGTCGGTCAATCGTGGCATCCTCGACGCCATTCCCGACACCGAATTTCGGCGCCTGGTGGCCGATGAAGCTCGCCATCCAGAGCCGGTTCGTGCCCACGTCGAGCGCGCCTTCGGTACATTCCTGCGCGCGACCCTGCGCGGGGACGGTCCCCTCGTGCTCGCCAACCTGGAATTGCTGTTTCCCTACGTCGTCGACCTGGGCCTGCTGCGGACACTGGCTACTGATGCCGATCAAGTGGTCCTGCTGCTGCCTGGCCGGCTCGAGGGCTTCCGAGTGACCCTGTTCGAGGAAGCCGCCGAGGGTGGCTACGCGCTGCCGGCCAACCTGATTGCTGCCAACCACCTCTGGACTGTGGACGACTAACCACTCCATCCGGGCGAGTGCCCCGCAAAGTATTGCATAGCTGGCAAGCATGCTCTGTGCCGCCAGTTACAGGGCCGCGATTGCAGGGCCCGCAAGCGGGCACTCCCGGCCAAGCGACGAGGGCGACT
>DHIZ01000024.1:17221-23453 GCA_002404055.1 Chloroflexi bacterium UBA4733 | reverse complement strand
GCGACCGCAGTCGCCCTCGTCGCTTGGCCGCAGACCGCAGTCGCGGCCCTGTTCCCCCCGCAATCGCGGCCCTGCCAATAGGAGGATGAGCCGTTGCTGACGGAGTGGGCGCTCGAGCGGCTGGCCGCGGCCGCCGATGAGCCGCGGCTGCTGGTGCGCTACCCCAACCGGCTGCTGCCGTTCGGCGGGCAGGCCGACGAGTTCGCGACTGCACACGGCTATACGGCCATCTTCGCGTCGACCGGCCTGTCCTTCCGCCAGCAGTACGAGGAGGCGATCGCCAGTGCGGAGGTGCGCAAGCTGCTGGTCGTCGATCAGGCGCCTGCGCGGCGGCCGGATGCGCGGGTGATCAAGGCGCCGCCTCCTTTCTACCCCGATCTGCTGGCGCTCGTGCCGCCACAGGCGCGCCTGCAGCGCAGTCTGCGCCAGTTTCTGCAGGAACAGACGGGAGTGGATTGGCCGCGCGAGGCGGAAGAACCTGCCTACGCCCGCCTGATCGTCCGCCATCTACCGGCGGTGCTGCGCACCTACCAGAACCTGCATGCCGCCGCGCCTGGCCGCTTTACCGACGACGACCTGCACCGGGTCGTCGCCTACGCGGCGCTGGGCGTGCCGGAAGCGGCTTTTGCCAGGCTGGACGCCGCGGCCGCCTGGAAGATCGGCTTGCTCGGTCGGGAGGCGCTGGAAGAGTTGGAGGCGCTGGACATGGAGTCCGTCACGCGCACGGTGCGCGAAGCGCTGCGCGCCGCACCCTGGCCGTTCTCCAATCTGGCCGGCGACGACACTGGTGTGGTCGTCCACACCTTCTACCTGGCGGCCATCCTCGCCCAGCACCGCGACGACTGGCGGCTGACCCTGCAAGATATTGACCCGGCCAGCCGGGCGCCGGCGGGAGCGGATGGAGCGGCGCTGCTGGAGGCGGCGCGCGACGTGGCGACGGTCCAGGAGTCGCTCGATGCGGCGGCGGTCGCTCAGGTGACGGCGGCGCTGCGGCTGAACGAGCCGGACGGCTTCGCCGCCGCGCTGGAACGGGAGCGCTATTCGCCGTTGCTGCGCTCCCTGGCGCTCCTCCAGGCCCTGGACAACCTGCTCTCCGGCCACGCCGATGGGGCGGCCCAGGAGCGCGTGCGGGTGGCGCTGGCGGCGCAGGGGCCGGAGTTTGCCGTGCTTACCGCTGCCGGCTCGCCCACCTGGGCCGCCCTGACGGAGGTCTACCAACTGGCCGGCGACGTGGTGGCGGGACGCCAGGCGCTGACGGAGACGCTGCGCAGCCTGGGCGTGCTGAAGCCCGACCAGGTGAACTTCACCACCTTCTGGCAAGCCTGGAACGGCCGCCGACTCAACCGCCTGGAGTACGCCCTTTCGGCGCTGGAGCGGCTGCTGGACACCGCATGCATACCTACTGGTCCAAGAAGCCGCACGACGCCATCCGCCAGTACATTGCGCACTACACAAAGCCCGGCGATCTGGTGCTGGACCCCTTTTGCGGCTCCGGCGGCACGGCGCTGGCCGCGCTGATGGAAGGGCGGGCGGCGATTGCCATCGACCGCAGCCCTGCCGCCACCTTCATCACCAAGAACTACTGCACGCCCGTCGACGTGGACGAACTGAAGGCCGCTTTCGAGGAGTTGAAGCGCAAGGTCAAGCCGGAGATCGACTGGCTCTACGAGACCCGCTGTGACCGCTGCGGCGGCAAGGCGACCACCGCCTACACCGTCTACTCCCAGGTCTTCCAGTGTCCACGCTGCCTGAACAAGGTACCGCTGTTCGACTGCAAAGAGTTGGAGGGACAGACGGCGGCCGGCAAGCCCAGCAAGGTGAACGCCTGCCCGCACTGCTACGCGCGGGGCATCGTCGAGGAGATCAGCACGCGCAGCCCCCGCTTCGGGGCCATTCCGGTCCTCGTGAGCTACCTGTGCGCGAGCGGTTGCTCGCCAGCCAGAGCCGAGCGTCGCCACAAGGATCTCGATGACAGGAAGCGCGAGTACTTCGAGCAGTACGACCTTGCTAAGTTGCAGGAGATCGAGGTAGGCTCGAGATAGGTTCGGCTGAGCGAGAATCTTCCCCTCGCATCTCCGGCCGCCGGGCACACCACCAGCACGCCGATGTTTCTCGGTTCGTTGCGGGAAGGATCAGGTACGTACCGGACGACGCTGTAGTGGCATACCGATTCCACGCCCATGTCTCACCCCTTCCAGCTACAGCGAACGTCCAACACCAGTTCCTGTCGAATAGCCATGACGGCAAAGGCTGGGACCACGGGAGGGTCAAAGAGACTTCCCAACCGTGCCGCTGCCAACTCAACCAACAATGTATGGTCCGGCTGCTCCTCGTGTGACGGAAACTTTGCAACATACGGCACCACATCACCACGAACGCGGATCGTGTACGAATGAAACCGTCCCCCACCCCGTGGCCCGAGGAGTCGGAGCATTGATCGCGTGGCGCCCTGCGGAGCAGCATCAGTCTCCCACAGGATTTCTTCGATTTCTGAGGCCCGCACAGTGCCCGATCTGAGTAACGTATTCTCCGGGGAGAGTATGGCAGTGCGGCTCGCAGGTTGCAAGCCGCGCTCAGGTCCGGCGCACGCAGTATCCTCCACCAATGACAAAGACACTCATCGGCATCGACGGCTGCCGCGACGGCTGGATTCTCGCCACGAGCGATGCGTCCCTCCGCTCTCTCCGTTTCGCCTGTAAAAGCCGGTTGTCAAAAAGTAATCGACGGCCAGCGCGACCAACTGAACAAGAGCGCTCGGCTCTTTACTCGTTCCGGTAAATTCAGGCGCAGAACTTGTACCGTCGCGCGGCCAATTGGATCGATGCCTTCAATGTGGCCGGCAGGCACAGCGACAAAGTGGTCCTCCCACCGATCTTGTCTCGGGTGGAACAACCTCACCGGGTTTCCTGTTTCGGGGTCTACTCCGTCTACGCTTTTGGATTTATAGCGATTACAGAGGGGGCATCCCCACGCCAGATTTTCTATGTCATCGACATCCTCGACTGGAGATGAGCTTGCGTGCGCTGCTGATTCCGGCCAAATGTGGTCCGCCTGGAAGGAAGTCGCCGCGCTTGCCGGCTCCTCGGGTAACAGGCAGTACTCGCACGACCAATTTGCTCGCTGTCGCACCTCAAGGCGTTTCGCTCCCCGGATAACGGACACCGTGATCGACTATCCGGGGACCAAGTCTGCTACATTCGTCGGCTGCTTGACGAGGCGATGTCTATTGAACTGCTCTGCCGCCTGAGTGTAGGCTCTTTGCCAGCGGTCAACGAGAACTTGTAACTCCTCTTCCTCGGTGTTCCTTAGTGACCGCTCCTCTCGTGTATCGAAGAGATGCTGCATACGTCGCCGGTCATCCTCGTCGATAGTGTCCATTTGCGTTTCAGGGCCGGGTTCTGAAATAGATACCATTGGGTCATCGAACCCGGGGCGGTGACTCCCGACGAACAGGAAATACTCAGCGACCTCTTGTCGCATCGTCGCCGGTATGTCGAACACCTCGTAGACCGCCGCGTCGAGTTCTAGCGTGAGGAGGGCAAGGTCCCCTCTGTCGACTCCATTGTTTTCCTGTCTAGCCGTTTGAAGCTTGGCAGCGATCTCTTCAACCCGACGCACTCCCGCGGAATGCAAGTCATGAGGAACGGGTAACTGCACCATCTGCTGAATAGCGATGGTGTTGGAAGTGTTGGACGCGCCAAGAAGATAGTTGGCCAAAGCGCTGTTGAACAGAGCGGCGACGAACTCCATGCTCAAGGGCGGTATAGGAACTATCGCGATGAACTGGTTACTTGGATAGATACTCTTCGTTTCGATGGCCGCCCGCGTCCTCCAGGCACTTCCCCATGTCACGAGCCGAGTCACGAGTACCTTCGCGGACCTGAACAACGCACCCTTTTCACTGCGAGCGCGGTGTAGCCGCGCTGACTCGAGTTGGATCCAATGAGGATGACGCTCCCATGGAATGAAAAATGGGAGCATGTCCTCGCGTCCGTAGAGGTAGGGGACGGCGCCGGGTTCGGGATGGGGGAAGATATCGGCTTTCCCCTCACTCCCCGGTGTTATACCCTGGGCGTGATTGCTTTCTGGAACATAGGTGCCGAGCCGCGGGAAACTCCTCAGATGGGATTCTAATCGGGTTGCTAGCGGGGGCCGAATTACCGCCCTCGGATCCGCTTCCCATATAGCTTGAGTAAGCGTGTCTATGCTACTCCGTTGCGGGTTCCCTCGGCTGGCGAGGAATCTCCAGGTCACCGTAGAGTCCTGCGCGTTCTTTTTTCGTGGTTTCCTCCCCATCAATACAGCCGTTTCCTGCTGCGTGCCCTTGAACGTCTTTGATGGGAGTTGCCACACTTCATAGAGTTCGATCTCCTCGAGCAGTTGCCTTCTCACTGGCGCGGCTGAGTCGGTGGCAAGCAGACTGATTGGGACGACTACCGACAGGAATCCGCCGGGGGGCAAGGCGTTGATGTACCGGCGAAGCACAGCGGCAGCCTTGTCTGGCGTTCGTCCGGTGGCCTGGAAGGGAGGATTCCCCACAATGATGTTTGGACGCTGGGGAGGAGTTGACTCGGGCAGGGCGATGACGTCTTGCACGCCTATGTGCCATGGGGCCGGTGCGCCAAGGGCCAGATCGAGGGCGATTCGTGCAGCGTCCGAAAGGACTAGGGCCAAGTCGTTTCCGCTGATCGCGCCAACAAGATAACGACCAATGTCATTTTGCTGGGCAATAGGAGATAGCGCTCTCAGCCGCTCCAGGGCTGCAACAAGGATCGTGCCCGACCCGCAGGTCCCATCCCATACCCGGCGCTCTTCGTACGGGATGGTCTCAATTGGCAAGGTCGCCATCATCCTCCAGGCCACATGTTGCGGTGTGGGATAGAGTTTCCACTCCTCTTGGAGGCGCCTGGATACGCTGCTCTCTTGAAATAACTGACTGAGGAGGCCGCCATCGACAGCACCTAAATGAACCGTGCGCAACTGGTTCGCGACGATGTCCGCCAATATCGCTGCGTCTGGTGGCGGGGAGCTGGCGAGAGTAGGATAGCGTTTGGCATCCGCCAGAATGGCCTCGGGAGACGTCCGACTCCCCGGATCAAGCCACCGTTTGTCCCAAGCGATCCTCACTCCGATCATCCGCAAAAGCCATCGGATACTTTCATCGCTCAGTTCATGCTTGAACTCATCGGTAGCCGCAGCGTAGACACGTGCCAAAGTGATGGTAAGGCCGTTTTGGGTTGGCCGATACGCCCAACGGAGAAATGCATTCGGCTCGGGATCCATCTCCCACATCGCCATTTGGCGCCAGCGCTTTTTCTTTGCTTCGACCGCTGGACGCCCCAGTCGCCTCCAATTTTCGGCGATTGTTGCTCGGAGTGCGTCGTAAGGGATGTCACCAACGAGTAGGAGCGGTCGCCCGTCCGAGGCGTCTGACGACTCTGGATACAGGTCCCAAATTTCGCACAGCTTAGGGGTTGCGATGACCAAATATGGGCTCCAGAGCGCCTCACGCAGGCGGTCGAGGTGTGGAGCGCGATCTTCCCCATTGCCAAGCCAGCGTGCGGCAATGGCTGAAGTCGCCTGGTCTAAGGGGGCGCCCCAGAATGCGACGAGATCCGCCGGCGCCGTTTCCGGCTTGCGGGAGTTATGGCCTTTCGGATCGAAATCGTACTGAGCGCTCACCAGCGAATAGCCAGCCACCTGCAGCGCGGCAGTGATCGTGGCCTGAACTGAGGGAGGCATCTGAGTAATCACGATGACTCCGTTAGCGCCTGTCGTAGTCTGGCCTTTCCACGTGGCCAGCCGCGCGGATGCTGGATCGAGCGATACCGTTCAATCTCGGCATGGTCATAGAGCACGACACGCGAACTGTAGAAGCGCTGGGCGATGAGCCCCTCACGCGCTAGCTTCCGCACATGGGACACGGTGCATCCAAGTTCGCGGGCGGCCTGTTCTGTGGTCAGCATTTCCATACCAGGGACCATATCAGATAACTGTACGAAATTGCAAGGCGCGAGGAGGCAAACCAGCATATCGCTGTCGCATGCTCGAGTAAGGACCCGCGCAAGAATAACTCTTGCAGTTTTGCCCGCCCTCCCTCCTGGTAGCGGTGCTGACAGTGACAGGGTTATTGCTGCGCGGCTCCTAACTCCCAGGCGATGAGTTCGAGCGCTTCCTCAAACGCAATGCAGTATCCTTCACCTATGATAAAGACACTCATCGGCATCGACGG
>DHIZ01000024.1:10099-17169 GCA_002404055.1 Chloroflexi bacterium UBA4733 | reverse complement strand
AAAGACACTCATCGGCATCGACGGCTGCCGCGCCGGCTGGATTCTCGCCGCGGGCGATGCGTCCCTCGGCTCAATCCGGTTCACCGTCACGGCCGACTTGCAGCCCGTCGTCGCCTCTCTGGAGAATATCGATGCTCAGGTAGCAATCGACATCCCTATTGGCATCCCCGACAACGGCGCCCGTTCCGTCGACTATGCTGCCCGCGCCCTCCTCGGCTCCCCGCGTTCCAACAGCGTCTTTCCCGTTCCCTGTCGCCCCACCCTCGCCGCCACGACGTATGAAGAGGCCTGCGCCATCAATCGACGGGCCTCGGGCGAAGGCAAAGCTGTGTCCCAACAACTCTTCGCTCTCCTGCCCAAGATTCGCGCCGTAGACGCGCTGTTGTCGCCTGCGCTCCAGACCCGCGTCCGGGAATGCCATCCGGAAGTCGTATTTGCTATTCTGGCCGGCAAAGGTCGCGGCCTCGTCTACTCCAAGAAGACAACGGAGGGGGAAGCAGAGCGAACCGCGCTGCTCTCGCGTTTCCTCCCGCCGTTTCAGGTTGATACCATCCGGGCGACGCTCGGCGCCAGCGGTGCAGACCGTGCCGATATCATCGACGCCCTCGTCTGCCTTGTCACCGCCCACCGCATCGCCAACGGCACGGCCACCACCCTCCCTCGGGGCCGGGTGCCGACCGACAGTCGCGGCCTGCGCATGGAAATGCTGGCCTGAGCGCTACCATCCTGCCAATGTCCGCATCACAGACTCTACGCGCCGAGGTCAGAGACCCTGGCGTTTGGTCCTCCCGGCTTCGGTGAGCGGAAGCTGGCGCGCGGTCCCAGCCGTTCCCTCGGCAACGGCGTGGCCCAGGGCCAGGAGCCGACGACGGGCAGTATCGGCACGCATCGTCAGTTGATAGGCGCCGCCGGAGTCAGGCACTTCGGCGAGCACAGCGAGCGCCGTACTCGACAAGAACGCCACGGCATCGGTCACGTCCTTTGGTGTCGGCAAATCGCGCGCCGCCTCACCCTTCCCTTTCCTGGGCTGCGACATCAGGATGAGTATTGCCCTCACATCAGGAGGGTACGCAACGGTATTGGTGACGACATCGATTACGTCCGCCAGCAGCCGCCAGCGGCGTCGATGTTGGCGGTGGAACTCCCTGATCGCCGCAATCCCGGCATCGGCTGGCCCCGGCACCGCGAACAACTCGCGCAATTCAATGAGGGTGAATGGTGTGCTGGCGTGTAGCCGCAACAACTCGGCTAACTGTGCTGTCGTGATGAGCGTCACTTCGTAGTGCTCAGCAAAGCGCCGCAAGTTCCCGTCGCTGAAATCCTCCCCGACCACCGCCGAGTAATCGGCGCGGTGCACTTTGCGGTGGTTGCCAATAACGGCGAAATCGATCCGCCCCTGGTTCACTCGACCCACCTGGCTCGTTTTGGCGTCTACAACGACGGTGTAGCCGGCATGCACCAGCGGCGCTGTCACCAGTATGTCTGTTGCTCCTGATCCACCGAGGTGCGTACAGGAGAATCCTAGCGCCTCGAACGCCTCCGCCAGATCAAGCTCAAACTGTCCCGATTGGCCCGATAGGCGTTGGCTCACCTGTAGTCGCTGGATCAGGGCCTCCGTCGGCTCCAGCCTTGGCGGAGGTTGCCTTGATTCCTCAAGAGTTGGCTCTTCTGGAGATGCCGGCTCGGGAGATGGCAACTGCGGTTCCGCGCGGGCCACTCTATGGCGGACCGGCGCCTGCCGCACTTGCAAGACATCCGCATTCCCAGTTGAAACGTCCAAAGTCTGGGGCACCAGGCGCGGGGCTAACCAACCGTCGGACTCTGGTTCTTTGGGCTGGTCGACGGCCGATGGCTCTGGCTGCGCGATACCTGCCGCTCCGGGTTTGACCGACAGCGCCGGCGGGAGCTTCAACTGGCTATAGTCGGCTGCCACACCTTCCCAGTGCCGATTCATCCACTCCGTGCCGCTCGCCGTGATCGCCCATGTGCCGTGTACCGTCGCATCTATGAAACCGCGATCGACGAGCTGCTGCCGGGTCCAACGCACGGTGTTGGGCCACTTGGCTTCTCCGCTGGCATGGGTACTCACCAGGTCCGCATCGGTGATCTCAGGGAAGTACTGCCGCAAGCTCACGTAGAGGTCCTCAGGCCGTGCTTGGCCGTTCGCCGCTGTGAGCTCGCGCAGTATGGCGAGCATGAGCTTGCCAGCAGACCACAAAGGGAGCGTCATACCGGCTCACCTCACGAACGGGGCCCGTCACCGAACAAAGATGAACTACCTGACGATGCCCCACTATTTACTATATTGTCTCGGGGACGGTTAGGCAATGGCAGGCTCCGCCGCGCCAGCGGCGCACTAAGGAGGCCCCAATCGACACCAGCTTTATCGCCGCCACCGGTGAACAGCACGTCCATGTCAGCAAGCTGAATCAGCGGATCACCGCGCGGAACGGTGACACATTATCCTGGCCGGACGTGCGCTTCATCCTACTCCTCGTCCACGGCAACCTCCAGGTAGCGCTCCACCGCGATCAAGCGCCGCCGCTCGATCACCCGCTCGGCGGTATTGAAATTGTCATGACACCCATGAACGAGGGCCACCTCCGCAATCCTGACGTGGCGCGCTGGACTCCCGGGGTACGCCGCGGGTTGGAGGCGATGGGGGACAAGTCTCCCGAGCCGGCCATCCGGCTTGTCCTGTTCCTCGCCTCGGGGAAAGCCGACGCGTTGTCAGGTCGCTTCTTCGACGCCGAAGCAGACGATATGGAGGAACTGGTGCAGCAGGCCGACGCCATCGAGCGGGAGGATCGCCGCGTCCTGCGCCTCCGGCCATAGCACCGCCGGCAAGGGCGACAGCATGCGCTCCGCTTCCATCCGCGCGCGGCGCCCTGGCGGCGGGTCGCAGGGCGGATGTCGGCGCCCGAGCGCCAGGTCTCAACCGCCCCCGTTACAGCTTGTCGCCGCTGAACCACTCGTTGCTCCAGCGCGGGTCAGCTTCGTCGGCGGCGAGCAGGTAACGGATGTCGGTTGAAAGGCGAATGCGGCCCTGGGGGTCCACGTTCGCCGTGGAGGCGTGCAGGAGATACGGACTGTGGATCACCATATCGCCGGCCGCGTAATCGGCGATCAACCACCGGCTGTCGTAGCGCTCAGCCAGGGAAGCCAGATCCTTCGCCACCCAGCCGCCCGCTTCCATGTTGCGGTTGTAGGCGTTGATGCGCTCCTCCGGCGGCAATTCGGCACTGCTGCGAGAAAACTCGGCTTCGAGCCGGCGACCAACGGCGGCGGAACCCTCCAGGTAGCAGAGTCCGCCTGCTTCTACCGGGATATCACCGAGGGGGATCCAGCTACTGCACACCCGGTCGGTGCCGGCGCGCAGGTAGATCAGGTCGTAGTGGCCGGCGGTGCAGGAAGCAGAACCGGGAAGGGTGTAGCGGATGATCTTGCGCCGAAGCAGGCGCACCGACCCCCCGAGAAAGGCTTCGTAGAAGCGAACGATCGCCGGGGAAGCACAGAACGCCGCATACTCGGCGGAGCGGGCGAGAGCCATATGGATGCTGTGGACGAGCTGGGGTTGGTCGTTGTGTCCCGCATAGAGGCCCTCGCCAGGATCAGTGCCCGGCTTGAGTAGTCCGGTCTCCGCCAGGGAAGTGAAGAAGTGGCGGCGAAAGGCCAGGATCTCGTCTCGGGGGAGGACCCCCTTCAGCCAGAGGTACCCCTGCGCGCCGAAGCGGCTGCGGAGTTCCTCGATGGCGAGGCTGGGATCGGTGGGTTGGAGCCAGCCGAGGCGCTGGGGCGCAAGGGAGAGCGGATAGCCGTTGCTGACGAGCGTCCCAACTGGTAAGCGAACGGCGAGTTCGTGAGCAGCGACAGTCATGGTAAGTCCCTCCAGCCAATGCCTGGTCCAATGCCCGTACGCCTGCAAGTCGGTGCCCGGGGTACGTCAATACGCATGATACGTTTGCTCACCGCACTTCAGTTCGTCCATCCTCGCTCGCCCGGCGGGTATCAGGACTTCAGCGCGGCAACGAAACTGCGGGCATCCGCATTGCCACCGTCTGCAACCGCGTCAAGCAGTGTACCAATTCCACGACTGCGCCACCCCCGCCAATTGGGCTATTGCTGATTGGCGGCCGGTTGCCTATACTGGCAATGGTCCGGCGCCAGATGGTCGCCGGTGTTGTGGAAAGGACGGCGCTTATGCAGGTATCCAGTTCGCTCCCTACCCGATCCTTGCGTCCCCTTGGCGCCAGCGACATGTTTGCTGCGGCATGGCAGTTGTATCGACAGAACTTCGTGCCGCTGGTCGCGATTGTCGCCATTGTGCAGGTTATCGTGGCCGTCTTGCTGGCCCTGGTAGGAATTTCAACAGCCTCCACCGCCGCCAACCCGACGGGTGGGCACATCGTCGTCTCGGCAATCGTTGGCCTGCTGACCTTCGTCTTCACCATTCTTGCCACGTTCGTGCAGTCCGGTGCGCTCACCCTGGCCATCGGCGACGACTACATCGGGCAGCCGATCACAGTCGAACGAGCGTATTCCGCCACGATCGCCCGCCTGGGTGCGCTGATTGGCACGTCCCTCCTGGTCGGCCTCCTGCTGCTCCTCATGGCGATCACGGTGATCGGCATCCCCTTCGCCATCTGGCTCGGCATTCGTTGGGCCTTTATCGCTCAGGTCGTAATGCTGGAGAACCTCGGCGGCGCCAGCGCCATGAGTCGGAGTTCGCAACTGGTAGCGGGGAGTTGGTGGCGCACGTTTGGTATCCTCATACTTCTTGTCATCGTGGTGGCCATCGTTTCAGCGGTAACGTCGGCAGTTTTTGTCGGCATTTTCGGCAGCGGACTGCTCGCCGGCATCGCCCGACTGATCATCCAGATCCTGCTGGCGCCCTTCTACAGCGCTGTCGTTACCCTGCTCTACTTCGACCTCCGCGTCCGCAAGGAGCAGTTCACCCACACGATGCTCGCCAGCGACCTGGGTGGCCGGTCACCAACGTTCGGTGACGTACGGGAGACGCCTTCCCTGTAGGTCCAGTAAGGGAAACGGCTGAGGTTCGGCGCGTGGATAGTGCTGTCGCGCTTCAGCCACGCCATACCAACTCTTCCCGATTTTCCGCCTCGATGCTGGCGATATCGACGCGGACGTCCTTATAGCGTCGTCGGCCAGGCACGGGCAGAGCCATGGGTACGGCTGGCGACGAAAGGAGCGTGGTGCAGAGCGAACGGGCAGCGGGGCCTCTGGGCCGGCCGCAGCGGCAGCAGTCAACGCCGGTCATCGCTGCCGTGCTGGCCGTGCTCGCTGTGCTTCTGGCGGTCACAGCCGTTTCGCTCGGCCTGGCCTCGGCACAGGGCCGCGCGGCCGACGGCAGCGTGCTGACCGGCACGCCCGCCCATCCGCTGTTGCTGCTTCCCGGCATCCTTGGCATCGCGGCGCTGCTGCTGGTCGCCCTGCGCGTCCTCCGACAACCGGTCGACCGAACGGCGCATGCCACCGCACGGCATTTTCTGCCGCTGATGATTGTCTGGTTCCTCCTTTTGCTGCTCTCGATAGCGGCCATGCTCGCCGCCTTCAGCTTCCTGCCGGTGATCAGTACTGTGCCCCCACCCCTGGCCGGGCTGGTCGTCACCCCGACGCCGATGCCCTTCACCGCGCCCACCAGCGCGCCGGCGGCCACCCCGGTCAGCGCGCCGGGCCCGACGCCGACCATCCATGTGGGCAAGGTCCTCTGGTTGATACCCGCCCTGGCCCTCGCCGTCCTCGCCCTGGTTCTGGCAATCGCCGAACTCACCGCCGTCCGGAGCCGGCAAGGCGTTGCCTCGGCCCTGGCAGCGCCTGAGATACCGCCCCCCGAGACACCCCTCCAGGAAGCTGTCGACGAAGGCATCGAAGGTCTCCTGCGCGAGGCCGACCCTCGCCGGGCGGTCGTCGCCGCCTACGCCGGCATGGAGCGCGCTCTGGCCCGTGCCGGGCTCGCTCGCCGACCCCAGGAGGCCCCCTTTGAGTACCTCCGGCGCGTCCTGCCGGTCGCCCGCTCCAACGCGCAGACCGTCCAGCGGCTCACCGAGCTCTACGAGCGCGCGCGCTTCAGCGAGCACCCGATCACGCCACCGATGAAAGACACGGCAATTCAGTCCCTCCAGACGATTCGCGACGACCTGGCGCGACCGGTAGTACACGACGATGCATAACGTGACGGTGCGGCGTTCGACGCTGGCCGAGCGGCTGGCAGTGCTGGCGCTACTGGCCACGCTCGCCCTGCTGCCGGTAGACGTGCTCGCACCCGACCACCTCTGGGCAGCCCTGCTGGCCTACCTGTTGCTGCTGGCCGCCCTCGCCATCTGGCTGCTGGTCCACCTGATCGCCACGACCTACCCGCCTGCCACGGCGAACGCCTTCCAGGTGGCGCTGCGCCGCCCGCCGGCCCGGCCGCTGCAGCCGGAACCGCTGCTCCAGCTCGGCCGGCAACTCACCTACGCCCAGACGTCGTCCGTCGATCTGCACTATCGCCTGCGTCCGCTCCTGCGCACCATCGCCGCCCAACGCCTGGCCAACCGCCGCAATATCTCGCTGGATGACCAACCGGAGCGCGCTCGGGCGCTGCTGCACCCGGCAGCCTGGGAACTGCTGCGGCCAGATCGGCCACCACCAGCCGACCGCCATGCCCGCGGCCTGACCCTGGCCACACTGGCCCAAATTGTCGCCACGCTGGAGGAGATCTGAATGGTACTTGCCGTCAACGAGGTAGCCGCCGCAGCCGAACGCATCCTGGCTGAGGTGGGCAAGGCGATAGTGGGCAAACGGCCGACGCTGGAACTGGTGCTGCTGGCGATCCTGGCCGATGGCCACGTGCTGATCGAAGACTATCCTGGTCTCGCCAAGACGCTGATGGCCCGTTCCTTTGCCCGCGTCGTGGGCCTGGATTTCAAGCGCATCCAGTTCACGCCCGACCTCATGCCGTCAGACGTTACCGGCTCCTCCATATTTAACCAGCGCACTGCGGAGTTCGAGTTCCGCCCGGGGCCGATCTTCGCCAACATGCTGCTGGCCGACGAGATCAACCGCGCCCC
>DHIZ01000024.1:0-9935 GCA_002404055.1 Chloroflexi bacterium UBA4733 | reverse complement strand
GCCCCACCGAAGACGCAGGCCGCCTTGCTGGAGGCGATGCAGGAGCGCCAGGTGACCATGGAGGGCGACACCCGGCCGCTGCCCGCACCCTTCCTGGTGCTGGCCACCCAGAATCCCATTGACTACGAGGGCACTTATCCCTTGCCGGAGGCGCAACTGGACCGCTTCATCCTGCGCGTCAGCGTCGGCTACCCCAGCCGCGCCGAAGAGTGGGACGTCTTGCAGCGCCGCCTGGCCCGCCAGACCGAGGAGCCCGAACTGGCGCAGGTCGTCGACTCGGCGACAGTGCTGGCGCTGCAACGGGCCCTGGAGGACGTCTACGTGGCCGAGAGCGTCGGCTACTACATGGTCGACCTCGTCGGCGCCACCCGCCGCAACACGCGCGTCCAGGTCGGCGCCAGCCCGCGCGGCAGTCTGGCCCTGCTCAAGCTGGCCCGCGGCAAGGCTGTGCTGTCCGGTCGCGACTTCGTCACGCCGGACGACGTCAAAGCGGTGGCCGTGCCGGCCCTGAGCCACCGGCTGATCCTCAGCCCGGAACTGTGGGTGCAGCGCATCCGCCCGGAAGACGTGGTGCAGGAATGCCTGGAGCAGGTGCCGACGCCGCCGGCGGACCTACGGGCCCTGTCCCGACCATGAGGGTGACCGCCTCGCCCAAGCTCGGCGCTTACGTCGCCCTCGGTGGCCTCGGCCTGCTGGCGGCCTTGCTGCTGCGCCGACCCGAACCGCTGCTGTTCGCCGCGCCCTTCCTGCTCGTCCTAACGATCGGTCTGACCACGGCCCAGCAACCGCTGCTCACCGTCAACCTGACGCTGACGCGGTCGCGCTTGCTGGAAGGCGAAGAGACCACGCTGGAGATCGCGCTGGCCGCCCGCAACGCCATAGAACGGGTAGAGGTCTTACCGCGCCTGCCGACCGGTGTGGAGGCGACGGAGCCGGCGCGAGTGCTGGCGTTGCGGCTGGCTGCCGGGGAAATTCGCACCATCTCCTATGCCATCCACGCCCGCCGCTGGGGCGGCTACCTGCTGGACGGCCTCCTCTTGCGCGTACACGACCGCTGGGGCCTGCTGGTGTATGAGACCGACGTGGCGGCGCGCCTGCCGCTGCGCATTTACCCGCAGCCGGAGCGCCTGCGCAGCGCGCCACAACCGCGCCAGACGCAGGCGCTGGCCGGCAACCAGGTGGCACGGCAAAGCGGCGAAGGCATCGAGTTCGCCGAGGTGCGCCAGTTCGTACCGGGCGACCGCATCCGGCGCGTCAACTGGCGGGTCACGGCCCGACGCGGCCAGCTCACGGTGAACCAGCAGCACCCGGAGCACAACGCGGACGTCGTGCTCTTTCTGGATACCTTTATCGAGCGCGTACAGCAACAGACCGGTATGCTGGACCTCGCCGTGCGGGCGACCACGGGCCTGGCCGAGTATTACCTGAGCGCGCGTGACCGGGTCGGGCTGATCAGCTTCGGTGGCGCGCTGCGCTGGCTCACGCCGGCCCAGGGACAGGTGCAACGCTACCGCATCGTCGAGGCGCTGTTGGACACCCAGATCGTCTTGAGCTACGCCTGGCAGGAGATCAGCGTCCTGCCCAGACACACCCTGCCGGCGAAAGCGCAGGTGATCGCCCTGACGCCACTGCTGGACGAACGGGCCGCCACGGCGCTGCTGAACCTGCACGCGCGCGGCTTCGATCTCGCCATCATCGAGGTTTCGCCGCTCCCCTATGTTCGCGCCGAGAAGAGCAGTGAGGGCCAACTGGCCTACCGGCTCTGGCTGCTGCAACGGGAGGCGCAACGCTCCCGCTTCCAACGCCTCGGCATCGCCGTCGCCGCCTGGCAGCCGGGGCAACCCCTGGAAGTGGTCATCGAGGAGGTACGCGCATTTCAACGCTTCGCCCGTCACCGGCACGCCTAGCCGGCGCTGCCGCGCCGCTGCTGATCGCCCTGTTGCTGGCCACCTACCCCCTCAGCGCAGCCGGCCAGGTGGCGATCCTGTCGATCCTCCTGGCGGCACTGGCGCTCCTGGTGCTCGGCGCGGCGCAAGCTATGCAGCGGCCGGCGCTGTTGCCACTGGCGGTGGTGATCCTGGCCGCCGAGTACCTGACGGTGCAAGCCATTCAGTGGCCGGCGATCGACCCCGTCACGCCCTTCTACGCCGCTGGTCTGCTCCTGCTGGCCGAGATCGGCTCCTGGAGTCTGGAACCCCACTGGCTCAGCCGCGAAGACCCCGACCTCAATCGCCGCCGCGTCCTACGCCTCAGCACGGTCGTCCTCGCTGCCATCCTGCTGGACGCGGCGCTGCTGCTGGCCGCCGCCATCCCGGTCGTCAGCAGCCTGGCGCTCACGGCGGTCGGAGCGGCGGGGGCGGTCGGTGGTCTGGCGGTGGTGGCGGTGGTGGCGCGGTCGGCCCGCGGCGCCACCCGCCCGTAAACGGGCGGGCTAACCACCCGCTGCGGCGGGTACCCGCAAAGCCCCGTGAACGGGGCTGGACACGATCGATGCATACAAAACGTCGTGTCCAGCCCCGCCAGCGCCGGATCGTCTGCGCTTACCGCGCGTACTTCCGAATCAGCTCGTGCGCGCGTTCGATCCCCTGCCAGCCGAACACTTCTACCTGCTTCTCTTCCAGTTGCTTATAAACGGCGAAGAAGTGCTCAACCTCACGCAGAATGTGGCTCGGCAGATCGTCCAGCGACGTGACCTCCGCGAAGCGGGCGTCGTCAGCCGGGACGGCGAATATCTTGTAATCGCGGCCCTTCTCATCGGTCATGTCAAGCACGCCGAGCGGCCGGGCCAGCAGCACGCAACCGGGAAAGGCCGGATCGTAGGCGGCCACCAGGATATCCAGCGGATCGCCATCGTCGGTCATGGTCGAAGGGATAAAGCCGTAGTCTGTCGGATAACGCACGGCCGCCGAGAGCACGCGGTCACGCATGATGACATCCAACTCCGGTCGGTACTCGTACTTGTTACGGCTCCCCAACGGTATCTCGATCACGGCATGGACAATCCTGGGGGCATCGTCGCCAATGGGCAACTTGATGAGCTCAGATGACACCGCTGCTATTCCTTCTCTGCCCGCTGGGCCTCTCGGCGGTAGGTGTGGACGCCTTGCCGCTGATAGGGTAGCGCATCGTTGCCATTTTGGCCGTGACGCTAGCTCGTGGCATCTCCGCCATTGCCGCCATGGTACAGTGCCCACGGAGGTGGTCACACAGTGAAAGTAGTAACGGTGCGCGACTTTCGGGATCGTGCGACTGAGATGCTGCGGAGCGAGCAACTCATCTTCATCACGCGCGATGGCCTTCCTGCCGGGTTCTTTGTCCCCTGGGATTCTCCGGACCTCCCAAACGAGGTACAGAAGGCGGTGTTTCAGCGCCTCACCGGGGAGATTCGGCAGGAGAGGGAAGCACAGGGCACCACCGAAGATGTGATTCAGGATGATTTTGTTGCCTGGCGCCGTCGTCGCTGACGCTGGCAATTCGTAACGCGGGCGAGCAGCCATCTAAGGATGTGTCTCGTCTCGGCTTGCTCTCCTCGCATCGGCGCTAGTTTCCCGCCCGCCGCCCGATTGTTTGCAGCTTGACGAAGTTGGTGCGGCCGCGGACCAAGAGCGGTGTTGAGCCGATGAAGACGACGGTGCTGCCTTCGGCCAGCAGGCCGCGCCGCAGCAGGTCGATGCTGACGGTCGCCAGCATGGCGTCGGTGCTGCCAGCAAAGGGCAGCAGTATTGGCGTGATCCCCCACCAGAGGCTCAGGCGGCGGTAGGCGGACGGCTCGCTGGTGTAGGCGAACACGGGCACCGCCGGCCGCCACTGGGAGACCAGATGCGCCGAAAAGCCGGAGCGCGTGAAGACGACGATCGCCTGGGCACGCACCTCCTCGGCCAGGCTGCACGCGGCGTGGGTAACGGCATGCGCATGCGACCCGGTATGGTGATGCGCCGGCACCGGGGGCAGCGGCCCCGCTTCGGCCTGCCGGGCGATACGCTCCATCATGGCAACCGACTCCACCGGGTACTCGCCGGCGGCCGTCTCCCCACTCAACATCACGGCATCGGTGCCGTCGCAGATGGCGTTGGCAACGTCGGAGGCTTCGGCGCGCGTCGGTCGCGGGCTGTGCGTCATCGACTCCAGCATCTGCGTGGCCGTGATCACAACCTTGCCGTACTGCTGCGCCCGGTGGATGATCTGCTTTTGCAGCATCGGCACCTGTTCCGAGGCCAGTTCCACGCCAAGGTCGCCGCGGGCCACCATAACGCCGTCAAAAGCGGCCATGATGGCGTCCAGATGGGCGATGGCTTCCGGCTTCTCCAGTTTGGCAATCACCGGCGTGCTGTGCCCCGCCGCCCGAATGATCTGCTTGATGCCTTGCGCGTCGGCGGCGCGACGCACAAAAGAGAGCGCGACATAATCCACGCCGAGGTCCAGGCCGAAGTGCAGGTCCGCTTCATCTTTCTCCGTGAGCGCCGGGGTACTCACGGTCACGCCAGGCAGGTTGATGCCCTTGTGCTCGCCCAGCAGGCCGCCGTGAATCACCTCGCAATGGACGGTGTCGAGCGTGGTCGCCCGCACGCGCAACTCAATGGCGCCGTCGTCCAGCAGCAGGCGATTACCGGCGGTGACATCCTGCGGCAAGGCAGCAAAGCTGGTTGAGACCTCCTGCGCATTGCCGAGCCGCGGCCGCGTGGTGATGGCGAACTCGCCGCCGGTGGGCAGCAGCACCGGTCGCCCGTCCTCCAACAGTTCGGTCCGAATCTTCGGCCCTTGCAGATCGAGCAGCACAGCAACGGGCCGACCAGCGGCCGCCGCCAGGTCACGCACGCGCTGCGCCCGCGCCGCATGCTCGGCATGGGTACCGTGGGAGAGGTTCAACCGAGCGACATCCATCCCGGCCGCCAGCATGGCCCGCAGCGTCGCTTCATCGTCGCAGGCAGGGCCAAGGGTGGCGACAATTTTGGTGCGGCGGACAGGGAGTTCGACCAGCGGCGACTTCATACCTCTGAGTCTACCCGCCAGGCATTAAGCGCAAGATCGTTGATCGTCCGAAGGTGTCGCCACCTGATCATTGCCTCCCTTCGTCCCCCGCATTCCCGTCACGTTCTGCCTGGTCGCGCAGCCTTCGCGCTTCGCGTAAATCGGCGCTGATCTTGCGGCGGAAGACGACTATCGTTCGACACTGCTCCGCCATCTCGAGAGCGCCGAGTTCGCCGCCGCTTTCGCCGCCTCGTCCGGACTCTGCACCATCCACGGCAGCCAGGCGTTGCAGCAGAGCCGAGGAACTCGCCGCGACGTTCTGCGCCGCGTCCAGCGGCAGTCGTATAGCACCCTGCTCCAGCATTTGACCACCGCCGATCCCGCTGAGCCGGTGTCGCCGCCCACGCTCACCGCCGCTGTCGGCGGTCAGGGCATCCGGCCATGATCGACCAGCAACCAGAGGTATCCCGGAGCCGCACGATGTTGAGTCCACACGACGAGGCCTCGGCCGGCGAATGTCCGGCCTGCCGCGCCGCTCAGCAGGCCGTCGACACGCTAATGCAACAGATGACGGAAGCCGAACCCACAGCGGACGCGGCTCCATGGCTCGCCGCCTGCAACACCCACGCCTGGCAGCTTTCCGGGCAGGTCCCCGTCGGAAGCCGTATCGCCACCGCCCGCTTGCAGGCGGCGCTGGCGCAACTGGCCGGCGTCGCCGGCCGCCGCACGCCGCCGACAGGAGCGGACGTTTGCCCGTTTTGTTCGGCAATGGCCGCGGCCGCCGTGGCGGTAGTGGACGCTGCTCCCCCTGCCCCGCAGTCGCTGTGCCTGCCGCACCTCTGTGCTGGGCTGGTCCAGGCACGCAGCCGGGAGCGGGTAGACGCGCTGGCTGCTGCAGCAATAGCCCAGGGCAACGCGCTGGAACACGACCTGAGCGAACTGATCCGCAAGAGCGACTATCGCTTCCGCGAGGAGCCGCGCGGGTCGGAAGCAACCTCCTGGCGCCGCGCCGCCCAACTGCTGGTTGGTGTGCCCGCCGTGCACTGGCCCCTACGCCGAGAACCGGGAATCGAAGGATAGCGGTCGCCTACGCCTCGCAGGAGACGTATCACACCGGCAGCCCTCACCCAACGCCCGTCAACTCTGCTGCCCGGTTGCCCAGGTGCTGCGCCCGTGGCTCTGGCGGGTAGCCGCCTCCGGTGACCCCACGCTCCGCCGGTAGGCTCGCTGCGAAATGATGAAGATGACGGCGTACGGCGACGTAGCAGTAGGAGCGCCGCCGGACCGGCAGCTATACTCGGTACCATAGCGGCATACCCGGCGCCGAACGATCGGTGGCCGGTGGCCCGCCTGCTGAGGGATTGGGACAATATCTGAGCCAGCATCCCGTTGACGTGCTCATCGCCGACCTGATCCGTTCTGAGCGTGCGGCGACCGCCGAGGAGGTGATTCAGATCGTGGGACGGATGGCCTCGGCTGTCTTCGACCCGCGGGTAATCCCAGTCCCGCGGCCGGAGCAGGGCTTGCGCTACCAGGGCATTCTACTCAGCGAGCGAGCGACTTCGCTGGAGTACCATCTGGTGAAGCGCGTCGTGAGTACGGAGGACCAGCAATGGGCGGTCGGTACCAGGCGAACCTGGATCAGGTTCGCCTTCCGGAGGGGGCACGATGGCTCAGACGGTCCGATCTCGCGCCGTAGACCAGTTGGAGCAGGTCGACTGGGCGCTCGAATACCTGACGCGCAAGTGGGCCTCGGTGCCGGAGTACGCCAGGCTTTGGAGCGCCGAATGGGATGACATCGGGAAGGTCGACTTCGAGATGGAATGGGCCATCCCGCGGTCGTGGCTGGCGAAGCTGGACCATTGGGTCGAGCAGGGCAGGCTCACACCCGAGCAACGCCGCCGGCATGACGACCTCTCGTCATTGATCGAGCGCATGCGCCCAACGCTCGAGCGTTTGCTAGCGCCCTAGATAGGCGCCGACCGTTCCCGTCCGCACCACCCGGCCGTCAGGCGCCTTCGGGCGGCTTCTGCTTTTCAGCCCGTGCTTGATGTCACGCATCATCGTGCGCCTAAAAGTTCTCGAAGTGGTCGAGGTCAAGGATGAAGACTACGGCGCCGCCGACTTCCACTTCCAGCGGCTCCGTCAGGAAGGGCTCGCCGGTGTCGAAGGGCGGCGCTGCCAGCATGTGGACGAGGCGCGTCCGGCAGTGCTGGCGGATCAGGTAGAGCAAGCCCACCAGGTGCCGTTCGTCAATCGCGATCAGCAGCGTGGCGTTGCCTTTGCGCAGGAAGCCGCCGACCGTGTTGATACGGGTCACCCGGTAGCCACGGCTAACGACGGCGTCGATCAGCGTCTGGGCATCATCATCCTGCACGATGGCCACCACGAGCTTGGAGATGAGGGGGCTGCCGGCCGTCGGTAGACCCTGGCCTGGTTCCATCATAGCGACTCCTATACCGCCAAAGACACCAGCCGCTGCTGGCCGGCAACCGTGGAGATCGAGAAGCCTGGCCAGTGGGCAACACGACTGGCATCGTCGGCCACTGCAAAAGGAAACAGCTCTGGTGAGGCCAGCAACCCATCCAGTGGCGCCGCACCCATGCCGGAGCCGAGGAGGAGCACGTGCAACAGAAAGCGCTCGACGTCTTGATCGTGGACCGGTAGCGTGCGCCCCAGGGCATAGACGCCGCCACGCTCAACCATCCTCAGCAGCTCCCAGTGGACCAGCGAGAGGACGACGTGCCGGCGCGCGCGTTCAACATATGCGCGATCACCGTAGTGCTCGACGAGCCGCGCGCGCATCTGCTGGGAACGAAACTCCGGCTGCAAGCGCAACAGGCGTCCCGCGACGGCGACCGCATCGCGGAAGAATGGATAGGCCGCGAGTAACAGCCCCCAATGCACGGCCAGACGCTCGGCCGGGCTTACCGCTTGTACTAACGCCAGCGCCTCGTCGCGCAACCGCTGACGACGCGCCTCCTGGGGATACCAGGGACGGACCAGCACGAGTGCGGTCTTGGCTGCCGCCTCTGGACCTTCCAGTTGATCGCGTAGCCGCTCGACGAGCCGGCGTTGCGCTTCCGGGCGCGGTGTGCCGGTCACCGCCAGACCGGCGGCAAGGTCCAGCCAGTCGAGACGCAGCGCCCGATCGAAGCCAATGCCTGCCACGCTCATCGCTGCCGTCCAATCCGCACGAACGGAACAATCACTTCTTCTACTGCTATCCCACCATGCGCCACGACGTCTTCGCCGATTGGGGCGAAGGCGGCGTGACCCTTGGCGACCAGGACGTGCAGGTCGCGGGGCAAGCCGACCGACGGCCAGCGCATCGCATGCGGAGTCACCGCCAGCACGGCCTCGGCAAAGGAAGCGTCAGTGTAGATCCTGGCGCGTTGCGCTCGTTGCTCGACCAGCACGCCCTCCTGCGGTGCGCCGGCGCCGACCGCCTCCACACTGCCGTGGTCCGCCGTGAGGTAGACCGTGAAGCCACGCTCCGCCAGACCAGCCAGCAAGTCCCGCAAGCGGCCACGAGAGGCCCAGTCCTGGACGTTGCGCTGCATCTCCGGTAGGCCAAGTACGGTGCTATGGGTGAGATGGTCGACGTCGCTCAGCACCAGGCCGAGGAGGCGCAGGCGAGGGTCGTCAACCAGCGGCAAGCCGGAGAGGTCGTCGGCGCCGGTCGGCGTCGCCAGCAGCAGGCGGTGAAACTGGACGGCGGCAGGTTGCAAGCCCCAGTCAATGCCCAGCCGGCGCCAGTGCAGTGCTTCACGGTCGGTCGTATTCCAGGTGTCGGGGAAGGAGGCGGGAGGGCGGCCGGCGAAGATGGCCTGCCGAGAGATGGTGGTGAGGGTCGGCGCCCAGGCGAAGCAGGCGGCCTCCTCCACCACGCAATCTGGCGGCATGATCTCACCACGAATGGCCAGCCAGTGGTCGAGCGCCAGGCCATCAACAACAACCAGCGCGATACGCTCGCCTCGGTCGAGCGCTCGGTGCAGCACGGCGGCAATGTGGTGGACCATAACAGGAGTCGTCGTCACTGCTTCCGTTGGTAACAGCCGGTAATGCGCCGCGAGCCAGATTCGAAAGGCCTCCTCCACGGCTCCTTGGACCCGGCGGAGATCGGGCATGTGCGCCAGCGCGTCTGCGCCAAGCGACGCGAGTGCTGCCCGCACGCCGGCCCAACGCCAGGCGAAGGCCAGCCACTCGCGAGAGGGGGCGCTGCTCGCGGGCCAGGCGCCATCCAGCGCGAGCAGCGCCGAACGAAACTCCTGCTCCGGCTCGTCACCCGGCAGGAGCACTCCCGCTCGCATCCAGCCTGGTAGCTCGCCCTCGACGGATCGTGTCCGTTCCAGTTGCCCTTCCCGGAATAGGGTGTCGAGATAGGCGCGGATCGGTGGCGCTGCAAACGGCACGGCGCTCTCGCGGAGCACACGCTGCCCACCGGCGCGCACGTAGTCGTTCCAATGCTCCTGCAGCCAGTGGAAGAATAGCTTGGGCTGACGGAGCAGGGGGAAAAGCTCGACGCCGAGTTCTACCTGGGTACCTACCTCGTCCGCCAGGAAACGGTCGAGCGACTCCGGCAACGCCTCCTGAGCGTAGTGCCGCTGCAAGAGATAGGCGACGAGCCCCTGGCGCTGTGTCAGGTCTGCCAGGGGGACGGCGTACACATCGCGCAAGAGGAAGTCTCGCGTCGCCCGTCCACCGAGCGCCGGCCCGTTGCGCCGCGCAAGGGCGGTGTCGACGCGGCCCAGATCGTCGCGCGGCAGGTCCGCCAGCGCAACGGCGTTGAGCCCCGGAAAACAGTGCTCAAATCCCGATCTGGACAAACAGCGCTTCGCTCAGGAAGTCATAGGGAACCGCCTGCTTCGGAACGCTGCCTACGTCTATGATGATTCCCCGGTCACGCCTTGCTGGAGGCGCGGGCGCAGCTCGGCCTCGAAGAGGTAGCGGAAGATGACCGGGTC
>DHIZ01000133.1:38300-43170 GCA_002404055.1 Chloroflexi bacterium UBA4733 | reverse complement strand
CTCCTCACCACGCTTTGGTGGGGTGCTACCGCGGGCTTCCGTCTTTCACCGGATATTGACAGATAGAGCGATCCGCTGTACTGTTATTTGATAGTCCCTATCTAACGCGTTTGTTGATGTTTGCGGCATCCAGACCTCCAGACCATCAATCTGGTCCGTCCTATCCCTTCGGCCCCACGTCACCTGTGGCCCCGGGGCGACTCGAACGCCCGACACGCGGTTTAGGAAACCGCTGCTCTGTCCGCCTGAGCTACAGGGCCATGACAGCCGGGGCGCGAAGAGACGCCGGCCCCGACAAATCTACAGCGAGTATACCCCACCCCCCTGCTGGGCCTCCCTTACCCTGGTTGGCCGTCAAGCAGCCCGTAGTAGCCATCTACCGGTCGCTGCGCCGCGGCGATGCGGCCGGCATACACATCCTCCACGTTCACGGTCTGACGCGCGTGCGAGGCTTCGATCATGGCGAAGGCAGTGGCCAGGTCGCGCAGCCCTTCTTCACCGCTGACTTCCATCTGGTCGCCCGAATCGATGGCGTGGCAAAAGTCGTAGGCGCCGAGGGCAAAGGTGTCGGTGAGGCCCAAAGGAAAGAAGCGAGCTTTCAGCTCCGCGGGCGCTGACTGTTGAAAGAGGTCGGCCAGCGCGACGGGCGCCTGACCGTCCTGGAAAAGGCGTCCCCCTTTGATGGCCCCTTTCGAGCCGTAGAGCACGCGACCATCCGGCAACCCGGTTGGTTCGCCGTGACCCGCCCAGGTGAAACTCGTCATGCCAATTGCGCCGCCGGTGAAGTCCAGGAGCGCCATGTAGGCGTCGTCGGCATCGGCGTCCACAGTCTGTTCCACGCTCCCGTCGGCATCACGCAGGTACCGTTGTGGCTCGAAGGTACGCACCAGAGCTGATACCGTGGCGACCTCGCCGCACAGGTAGCGCAGACCATGGAACATGTGGACGCCGATGTCCAGCGTCGCTCCGCCGCCCGCCTGCGCGGCGATATGGCGCCAGGGGGTATCGGCTACCACGCGGTCCGGCGACCAGTCCCGACTGCCGATGCTCACGCTGGCCACCATCTGCACGGCGCCGATAGCACCCTGCTGCAGCGCAAAACCAGCGTGACGGGTTGCCGTCGCGTAGCGCACGTTTTCCATCACCCCCAGCACGCAGCCAGCCCGCTGCGCTGCCTCGACCATCTGCCGGCCGGCTCGCACGCTCACGGCCAGCGGCTTTTGCACCAGCACATGCTTCCCGGCGCGCAAGGCCGCCAGGGCTACCGTGTGATGCGCGAAGACGGAAGTGGGAGTGTCGATGGCGTCAACCTGGCCCGAAGCCAGCATGGCGTCGAGGCTGTCATACACTGTCGGTATGGTATCAGTATGCACGTCGCTCACGTACATGTGGGGGACCGCCAACGGGTCGTTAGGATTCACGCTGAGTGTTGGCCGTGGTGGCGGCCCTTCACCGCGCAGGCGGAACGACTCGGCGTCGGCCCGCCGACGCGCCACCAGTCCCGTGATGCGGAAGTTATCGTAGCCTGCCTCCCGCAGCAACCGGTAGCCACGGAGATGGGCCGGCAGGATGCGCCCACAGCCGACGATACCGATACGAATCATGCTGGTATTCCTCCCTACAATTCCTGAACTGCCGCAGGCTCGGCGACTGGCGCGACGTTAGCGGCGAAGGCTGGTGGCAATGGACATTCCCAGCAGCGCCGCTCGCGGCACCAACCATGGTAAAGATGCAACAGCCCCTGCTCGGTAGCAGCGCTGGTGGTCTGCCGGCCGGTTGCCCCTATCGTCCGCAGCATGTGGCGGGTGATCTGGTTCGCCCCTGCCGCTCCCAGGTGCAGAAAGCGATCATGCACCGCCAGTTCCAGCGACGTGTCACCGTTATCGCGCGCCAGGGCCAGCACACCCGGCAGCACGGCATTGACCAGCAATTCGCGCTCGCGGGCCAGGCCAAGCAGGGCAATCGCTTCCGACCCAAGCTGCCGGCCGAAATCGGAGCGGTGACACCAGAACGGATCGTCTCCCACAACCAGGTGCATCGCCTGCTCTTTCCTTGCCACGGCACGGCTACAAGCCGCGCTCAGTCCATCCGCATGGTTGCATGCCAGCCCGGCAGCCGCGGCGACCCGGCGGACGGGTGTATTGTCGGGTCGTACCCCCGCCGCCGTCCAATCCTGCCGGCTCAATGGGCCGTCGGCGCAATAGCCATACAGTGTCCGCCAGCGCGCCGCATAGTCCCGTCGCGCGGTCTCATCGACCACGGGCAAGGGGCGAGGCGGCGGTTCCAACAGACCGGCAGCGCCGAGGAGCAACGCGGTCAGGTCCACTCTGCCGCCTGGCCTGCCGGCGAGCGACGCCGCCGTGGACCAGGGGACGATCCGGGCGAGCCGCGTAAAGGGCGCGACGTTGCGCTGATAGCCCAACCCGCGCAGCAGCGCCGTCCACAGGGTCTGGTCGTAGCCAACAACGGCGGCATCGGACGCCATCAGCGCGGCCCGAGCCTCCAGGCGCGCCATCCCCTGTTGCTGCAGAAACGCCGGGAGAGACGGGAGGTGTTCCGCCGGTACGGCACAGGGGCAACTTGCCCCGGGCGGCGGCATGTGGCGGATCGGCAACTGCACCAGCGCCTCCACCGCCAAGGCAAGGCAGGGTAAGAGGGCCAGCCCAGGCACACGACGACCAGTGCTCGTCTGCACCGGCTCGGCCGTGACCCACGTGACGTGGAGGATGGCCCGGTCGTAGGCCGGGTTCGCGTCGTGCCCGTGCGCCGTCCAGCCAGAACGCTCCAGATGGACCTCGACATCACCGCGCAACACCGTCGCGTCAGGAAGGGCAATCACCGCGTCCCGAAAGTCGGGACCAGGGTCTCCACAGCGCCGGCCGGGATAGACGATTTGGAGTCGGTCGCCCGCTCCGGTGACGAGGCGCTCGGGCTGGACCATCTGGCGTTCCCATGCCAGGCATAGATGCTCTTCCTGCAGCCCAGTCGGCCGTTCCACAGCGCCGCCGCCCCCCAGTCGTTAGCGCTTGGCGTATTCCACGACACGCATCTCCCGCACCACCATGACCTTGATCTGGCCCGGATACTCCAACTCATCTTCGATGCGCTTCACGATCGAGCGCGTCAGGCGCGCGGCGCCAAGGTCGTCCAGTTGCTCGGGGTTGACGATGACGCGGATTTCTCGGCCCGCCTGGATGGCAAAGGCGCGCTCCACGCCCTCGAACGACGTGGCAATCTGCTCCAGCGCCTCCAAACGCTTGATGTAGGAGGTTGCCACGTCGCCACGCGCGCCGGGTCGGGCGCCGGAGGCGGCGTCGGCAGCCTGGACGATGATGGCCTCCACCGTCTCCATCAATTCTGGATTGTGGTGGGCGGCGATGCAGTGGACAACTTTGGGCGACACCCCCAGCCGGCGGCACAACTCCGCCCCGATCGCGGCGTGGGGTCCCTCTACCTCGTGGTCGATGGCTTTGCCGATGTCGTGCAAGAGGCCGCCCCGCCGGCAGATGTTGACATCCGCCCCAATTTCGGCGGCCATCATGGCGGCCACATGCGCCACCTCCACAGAGTGGTTCAGCACGTTCTGGCCGTAGGAGAAACGAAAACGCAGCCGACCCAGCGTGCGAATGATGTCGGGGTGTAGGCCGGTGACGTTGGCGTCGAGGGTGGCCTTTTCGCCTTCGTCGCGCATGTAGGCTTCCACGTCGCGGCGGGCTCGTTCCACCACCTGCTCGATGCTGGCCGGGTGAATGCGCCCATCCTGGAGCAGCCGCGTCAACGAAGTCCGGGCAATTTCCCGCCGGACAGGGTCGAAGCCGGAGAGCGTGACAGCATCGGGTGTCTCATCGATCACCAGGTCAATGCCCGTGGCATTCTCGAAAGCGCGAATGTTGCGCCCCTCGCGCCCGATGATGCGCGCCTTCATGTCTTCGCTGGGGATCGGCACCACGGACACTGCAGTTTCCACCACCTGATCGGCGGCATACCGTTGGATGGCGGTGGCGATGATGGAACGGGCGCGCCGTTCCCCGTCTTCGCGCGCCTCCATCTCGATGTCCCGCACGCGCCGGCTCACGAGATCGCGCATCTCGTCTTCCACGCGGCGGAGGAGGAGTTCCTGAGCGGCCTGCACGTTCAAGCCGGCGACGCGTTGCAACTCTTCGATCTGTTGGGCCTTGACTTCGTCCAGACCGGCGCGGGCCTCATCAAGCTGTTGCTCTTTCGCTTGCGTGGCGCGTTCTTTACGCTCCAACTGTTCGGCCCGACGATCGGCCGCTTCTTCCTTCTTTTGCAGTCGCTGTTCCTGTGTACTCAACTCGCGCCGGCGTTCGCGGTGCTCGGCATCGACGGTTTGGCGGGCCTTCAGGGCCTCGTCCTTGGCGTGAAGGAGGAGCTCCTTCTCGCGGTTCTGCGCTTCCAGCATGATGCGTTGCGCTTCGGCGTTCGCTTTGACCCGGGCGCGTTGTGCCGTGGAAGCGGCGGCAACGAAGATGGCGATGCCGACCAGGGCGGCCAGTATGCCGATGACAAGGAGGATGGTGCTGCCAGACATGTTTTGACCTTAACCAGTGAGATCAGCGCCTGGCGGCAGCTACGCCACACCGGCAAGCCGGTGCAACAGAAGATGAAGCCCAATTCCGGACCCCGGTCATGAGCTACAGCAATGTCTTGGCCTACTCATAATCACAGAGCGCAAAGGCGCCTATGTGCAGGAGAAAACGCTGCGCGCCAGCCGCCGAAGCGGCGGTGTTCCTGCCTGTGAAGTGTAACGAGGCCGGATACCCCTGTCAAACGCGCAGGGACTCACGGGTAGACGCAGCCCAAATTGGCGGCAGGTGTTCCTTGTAGGGGCAGGCCCCCGTGCCTGCCC